>JACQOJ010000112.1 GCA_016202605.1 Betaproteobacteria bacterium | reverse complement strand
GTGGAGCACAAGGACCGCATCGTGTTCCTGCACAGAGTAGAAGAAGGTCCGGCGAACCAGAGCTACGGCCTGCAGGTCGCGCAGCTCGCGGGCGTGCCGGCGGCGGTGATCCGCGCGGCGCGCAGGAATCTCGCGCTGCTCGAAGAGCACGGTCTGACGCCGGGGCCGCAGCGCGATCTGTTCGCCGCCGTCGCGCCGGAACCTGCCGCAGCCGAGGAGCATCCAGCGCTTAACGCGCTGCGCGCGGTCGATCCCGATTCGCTGAGTCCCAAAGAAGCGCTGGAACTTCTCTACCGCCTGCGCCGGCAGCTCGATGAGTAGAGTGATCTCGTGGTGCGCGCTGTGGTTCGCGCTCGCGGGCAGCGCGCTCGCGCAGGGTTTCACCTTCGGCGCATTCGGCGACACGCCTTACAGCGCCGAGGAGGAATCGGGCTTTATCGCGATGCTGGCCGAGATGAACCGTGAGCCGCTGGCGTTTGTCGTGCACGTCGGCGATTTCAAGGATGGCCACAGCGTCTGCAGCGACGCGGTGTTCCTGCAGCGCAAAGAGTGGTTCGATCTATCGCACCATCCGCTGATTTACGTCCCCGGCGATAATGAGTGGATCGATTGCCTGCGCCGCTCGAGCGGGCGCTATCGGCCGCTCGAACGCCTGGACAAGCTGCGCGAAATTTTCTTCAGCGGCGCATCGAGCCTCGGACAAAGGCCATTGCGGCTTGCGCGGCAAAGCGACGCGGGCAATGCGCACCGCTATCCCGAGCACGCGCGCTGGACGCACGGCGGCGTGGTGTTCGCGACGCTCAACGTGCCGGGCGGCGACAACAACTTCACGCGCGACCGGGAGGAGTTCCGCGCGCGCGACGCGGCGGTGCGCGACTGGGTCCGGCAAGCCTTCCGGCTGGCGCAAGAGAAGCGCCTGCCGGGCGTGGTGCTGATGATGCAGGCGAATCCGTGGGCGGCCGCGGGCGCGCGGCGCCACGGCTACGTGCCGCTCATCGAAACCATCACCGCCGAGACGCTGGCGTTCGCGGGCGAGGTCGTGCTGATCCACGGCGACACCCACCGCTTCCGCGTCGACCGCCCGCTGCTCAATCCACAGACACGCCGGCCGCTCGCCAATTTCACGCGCATCGAGGTCTTCGGCAGTCCCAGCGTCAACTGGGTGCGCGTGCGCGTCGATGATACGGGCGGGAGGCTGCGGTTCGAGGTGAGGCCGGGAAGCTGAGTGAAACTATGAACGATGAATGATGAACGCCGAACGATGGGCCGGTCAGTTCATCGTTCCGCGATCATCGTTCCTCGTTTCCCTAATGGTGGTGGCCGTGCGGGTCGTGGACGTGTCCGTGGCGGACTTCCTCGGCGGTGGCGCTGCGCACGGCAGCGACGGTGCAGGAAAAATCGAGCGTCCGTCCCGCCAGCGGATGGTTGCCGTCGACCACCACCTTGTCCTCGGCAATATCGGTGACCGTGTAGATCACGGATTCGCCCGAGTCGTCGCCGGTTCCCTCGAACTGCATGCCGACCGCGACATCGCCGGAAAACTTGCTGCGCGGCTCGACGTGGACGAGTTCCGCGTCGTACTCGCCGAACGCATCGTCCGGCTCCAGGCGGATGCGGCAACTGTCGCCGGCGTTCTTGCCGTCCAGCGCTTCCTCGACCAGCGGAAAGATCCCCTGGTAGCCGCCGTGCAGGTACTCGATCGGCTCGTCCGTTTTCTCGATGAGCCTGCCGTCGATGTCGAGCAATTCGTAGTGCAACACCACCACCGTGTTCTTCGCTATTTGCATTTGGCCATCCCCCTGACCAGGTCGAGGACATCGACGGCATGGCCGCGGGCGCTCACGCCGTAGAGCGCGTGCTTGAGCACGCCCTTGCGGTCGATGATGAAGGTCGAACGCAGAACGCCGGTGCGGCGCTTGCCGTCCATTTCCTTTTCCTGCAGCACGCCGTAGCGCCTGCAGACCTCGCCCTCGACATCGGCGAG
The DNA here is from genome assembly GCA_016202605.1 of Betaproteobacteria bacterium. Lineage (GTDB taxonomy): Bacteria > Pseudomonadota > Gammaproteobacteria > Burkholderiales > SG8-41 > DSOT01. The sequence continues at coordinate 9,852 of JACQOJ010000112.1, read as the reverse complement.
CAGCTGCACGCACAGGCCGTGCTTGTCGCGAAAGGAGCCATGTGACAGGCAGTCGTCCATGCTGACGCCCAACACCACGGTCTTCAGATTGTTGAACTCGTCTTCCAGGTCGCTGAAGTCGATGGCCTCCATGGTGCAACCCGGCGTGTCGTCCTTCGCATAGAAGTACAACACCACAATGCGGTGATTCCTGAAGCTGCCCAGACTCACCAGGTTCATGTCGGCATCGGGCAGATCGAACACCGGCGCGGGTTGACCGGGCTGCAGCATAGACGGGTCCGTTTCGCTCCTCGAATCGATTCTAGCCGAATTTTGTTGAGAGTGCGGATCGTGGTCAAGAGTCCGCAAAATGCGCGCCGCGGCGCACGCCATAATCGCCCGCGACGATGGAAACATTTCTCGCCGGGCTCTCCGCACCGGCCTTCCCGCGCCGCCACCGGCAGAAGAAACCGCTGTTGCGCGGGCGCGACGCGGCGGCGTTTCTCGGGCAGTATCTCACCGAGCCCGAGGCGCACGTGTTCTTCACGCGCCCACGGCGGCCGCTCGGGCAAAGCGCTTTCGATGCGGAAGCGGCGGACCGGCTTTACCAATGGTATCGCGCGGGCTATATTGACCTGATTCGCTGAATCACGGCAGGTTTTTCCGGACACACCATGGACATGGAACATTCCGGCAATCTTCCCAACGCGGAGTACCGGCGCTTCGAGGGCATGCGCGAGTACGAAGCGGTGATCGACCGGATGATCCCGCAGACCCAGCGCACCATCCGCATCTTCGACAGGTCGCTCGGCCGCAGCTACAACTCGGCGCGCCGTTTCGAGCTCTTGCGGCAGTTCCTGCTCGCGGGGCGTCCCAACCGGCTGATGATCGTGCTGCATGAAACCGGGAAACTCGACCGCGAATGCCCGCGCATGCTGGAACTGCTGGAGCAGTTCAGCCATGCGGTCAGCATCCGCGAGACGCTGCGGCCGGCGCGGCAGGTCTACGATCCTTTCGTGATCTTTGATGCCTCCCATTATGTTCATCGATTCCACTACGATCATCTGCGCGCCGCCCAGGGCACGAACGACGTGCTCGGCACGCAGCAACTGCTCGACCGCTTCGCGGAAATCTGGGAAGTTTCCGGCCCCCCGCTGTCCGCGAATGTAAGCGGGCTGTAAGGAAAACCCGGTAAAGTCGGCAGGCGGTGGAATAGGCAGCCTTTCCGTTCGTTTCCCCATATCCGCTGTCAACCGCAGGCGCGGTCGTCCGTTAATGCAAGGTCGGCGCAAGCCGGCGGTTGATTTTATTGACATCTTTGTGCACAAGGACATGTTATGAAACGCTCTGCTGTTCTCGCTTCTCTTCTTGCGCTCGCCCTGAGCGCCTGCGGCGACAAGCCGGCTGAAAAGCCCGCCGCCGCGCCCGCGGCGCCCGCGCCGGCGGCATCGGCACCGGCTCCGGCGCCTGCTGCTCCGGCTGAGGCCGCGAAACCTGCCGAAGCTGCCGCACCGGCGGGGACGCCCGTCGCTACGACAGGAGATGCACCCAAGGCTGAAAGCACCGCGGCCCCGGCAACTGCGCCCGCCGCCGCGCCCGCCGGTGAGATGAAGAAAGACGAAATGAAGAAGGACGAGAAGAAGTAATCTCGGCGCTCCGGCAAAAAAGCCGGCCCTCGGGCCGGCTTTTTTTCGCGCGTTTTCCTCATCCTTCACTCATCGCTCGTCGTTCCGCGTTCATCGTTCCTTACTTGATCTCCCGCCAGCCGAACCCGTCGTCCTGATCGGCAACGCCGATCCAGTCCGGCGTGCAGTCGAGTGCTGCCGCCATCGCGGCGCGCGCGAGCGCCGGCGTGTTGTTCTGCCGTGAAAGATGCGCCGCCACGAAATGCTGAAGCCGGCTGCAGTCAAGACTCGAGACGAGCGCGGCGGCGGCCCCGTTGTCGAGATGCCCCAGGCGTCCGGAAATGCGCCGCTTCAACGGCGGGGGATAGCTCCCGTTCTCCAGCATGTCGAGATCGTGGTTGCACTCGATCACCAGGGCGTTCAAACCCGAGAGCGTGGCCGCGATGTGCGGCGTGGATGAACCGGTATCCGTCAGCACGCCGAGGGTCGCGCTGCCGTTGCCGAACACGAATTGCGCCGGCTCGCGGGCATCGTGCGGCACCGGGTACGGCCGCACCTCGATGTCACCGATGGAAAACGGCGTGTGGCTGTCGATGACGTTGAATTCCGCCACCGTCGAGCGCTCGTCCCCGAGCGCCGTCAGCGTGCCGCAGGTGAGATAGACCGGCAGCTCGTGCCTGCGCGCGAGCCGCGTGACGCCGCCGATGTGATCGTCGTGCTCGTGAGTGACGAGGATCGCGGCGAGCTCGCCGGCAGCGAGACCGAGGCGGGCGAGCCGCGCCGCCGCCTCGCCGGCGCCGAAGCCGCAGTCGAGCAGCAGGCGCGTGTTTCCGACTTCCACCACCAGGGCGTTGCCGCGGCTGCCGCTGCCCAATGATGCAAAGCGCATCATCGGCGGTAATGGGAAATGGGTAACGGGTAATCACCCATCACTCATCACTTATTTGAGCTGCTCGTAGAGCAGGGACAGTATGCGGTTGGCGGTCTCGGACTGCTCGCGCACGCCATCCTTGTTGAGCACGTTGACTTCGGCGCCGGATTCCGCATCCTTGATCAGGATCCGGTACTGCTCGTTTTTCGGCTTCGAGCCGCTGCCCCAGAACTTGAGCTTGGAGAGCCAGCCCTTGTCGTCGGCCGACTTGTTGTCGATTTCCGGATCGATGTAGCGGACGTAATACACGCCCTTGGAGCGGTCGCGGTCCTCGACGGTGAAACCCACGCGGTCCAGGGCGAGCCCGACGCGCCGCCACGCGCGGTCGAACTGTTCGTTGAGCGACAGCGTCCCCTGCCCGCGGTAGAGCGTCGCGCGCGGCGCCGCCGCCGCCGATGCGATCTGCGCGCGGGCCTGGGTATCCTCCACGCCGAAGCGCACCATCAGCCGCCGCAACATCTCGGCCTCGAGTTCGGGATCGGGGGGCCGCGGCTGCCACCGGGTCTGGTCCTGCGCGGTCGAGGTGTACACCTCTTCCATGCCGCGGTGGCTGATGTAGACCTCGGTGGTGCCCGGCGCCGCCCCGCGTTCCAGCCGCGTGCGGAACTTGTCGCGCTCCGAAGTGGAATACAACGAGTCCAGCACCTTCCCGAGGAATCCGCGGATCACGCCGTCGGGAACCTTGGCCCGGTTCTCGGCCCAGTCCGTCTCCATCACCCCGGCCTCGGGAAGTTCCACGTTGACGATGAAGCCCGTCTCCTGCCAGAAGTTCTTCACCAGCGGCCACAGCGCGGCCGGCTCACCCTTCACCACCAGCCAGCGCTGCGTGCCCGAGCGCTCGATGCGCGCCTCGCCCAGTTGCGGCAGCACGGTGGTCGAGACCGTGCGCTGCACGCCGGAGCGGTCGCGGCTGTAGTCGGAATAAGTGGCCGTGCCCTTGGGGTTGATGTCCGGCACCGCGAAACGATCGTCGCCGCCGGGCCGGGTCAGGTCAGGCGGAACTTCGAGCGGCGGCAGCTTGCTCGCCGACTTGTAATCGATCTTCTTGGTGGGAATCTCGAACGTGCCGCAGGCACCGAGCGCCAGCGTCGCGATCCCGCACAGTACCAGGCGCAATAGCTTCAACGGTTGCATATGATCGTCTCTGGAAATTGGCTGCGCGCCCCGTGTCATCCTGCGATTCCCGCCTGCCGCATGGCATCGCGCACCTGGTCGTGAAAGCCCGGTGAAAGCGGCGTGAGCGGCAGACGGATGCCGCTCTTGATGAGCCCCATTTGCTGGACCGCCCACTTCACCGGAATGGGATTCGCCTCGCAGAACAAATGGCGATGCAAGCCGAGCAGCCGGTTGTTGACTTCCCGTGCCCGCGCGATGTCTCCGGCGTGCGCCGCCGCGCACATCTCGTGCATCAGCCTGGGCGCCGCGTTGGCGGTCACCGAAATCACGCCGTGGCCGCCGAGCAGCATCAGCGCGAGGCCCGTCGCGTCGTCGCCGCTGAACACCAGGAAATCCCCGGGCTTGCGGCGCAGCAGATCGGCGCCGCGCTCGAGGTTGGCGGTGGCATCCTTGATGCCGACGACGTTCGGGATCTGCGCAAGGCGCAGCATCGTATCGTTCTGCAGGTCCGCGACGGTGCGGCCGGGAACGTTATAGACGATATGCGGGATGTCGACCGCTTCCGCGATCGCGCGGAAATGCCGGTACAGGCCTTCCTGCGTGGGTTTGTTGTAGTACGGCACCACGGACAGGCTCATGTCCACGCCGACCTGTTTCGCGTAAGCGGCGAGTTCGATGGCTTCCCGCGTCGAGTTGGCGCCCGTCCCGCCGATGATCGGAATGCGCTTCCGCGCGTGATCGACCGCGGTCTTGATCAGCAGGTGATGCTCGTCGAAATCCACCGTCGGGGATTCGCCCGTGGTGCCCACCACCACGATACCGTCGGTGCCTTCGGCGATATGCCAGTCGATCAGTTTGCGGAACGCGTCGAGATCAAGGCCGCCGTCTTCGTGCATCGGCGTCACAATCGCGACCAAGCTGCCCTGCAGCGTCGCCATCTACAAGATTTTCCGTGGAAAAGGGTCGCCCCGACCCGGCCTAAATCGCGTTATTTTACCCGAATCATCCCGGGCTGGGGATAGCGATGTGACCGCGCGGGCGCGGTTTGGTTGCAGCGCGGGCCCGCCTCAGCGCTGGCACCGATAGAACTGCTGGAGAAAGCCGTCGATATCGACCGCGGACAGATCGGCGAGCCATTCGCGACACGCCTGCCCGATAGGCTCCACGACGGCCGCGACCACCGGGTTCCAGCTCGCGCACAATACTTCCGCCCCGTAGTCGTCCGGCGGTGAAGTCACTGGTATTTGGGGCGTATCCATGGTCCGTGCGCTCTCAATGCAAGTATATGTCGGTAATTTTGACGAAATCCTTACATGGCTAACGGACGACGAGAAAAAAGGTTGAGTCGTTGCAGGAAAGACACAATGACTAGGCGTCGGGACGCATCGCGCAGATCCGCTGCACCATCGCCGGTTTCGGCCCGGCGGCGAACAGGTCTTCATAGGCGATGACCCGCAGCCGCCCGCGCACCACCTCCAGCAGCTCGCCCGGCCGCAGCAGGAAATCGGGATTCGCCGGCCGCCCGTAGCGCTCGTTGCCGGAGGCGAACGTCTCGTAGATGAGCGCCCCGCCCGGCGCCAGCGCGGCCAGCAGGTGGGGGAACAGCGGCCGGTGCAGGTAGTTGACCACGACCACCCCGGCGAATGTCCGCCCGGCGTACGGCCAGGGACCGGACTCGATATCGGCGCGGGTGACCGTGATCCCGGGGACCCCGGCGAGTTCCGAGAGTGCCGCCGATTCGCGGTCGACCGCGTCCACCGCGTATCCGAGCCCGGCCAGGAAGCGGGCGTGGCGGCCCGCGCCGCACGCGACATCGAGCACCCGCCCCTCCGCCGGGATCATTTCAGCCCAACGACGCACCCAGGCCGAGGGCGTGTCGGGATGTCGGTGCGGTTCATTTGCCCCGGTCATATCAGCTCTTCTTCATGCCGAGCGCGTTGAGATAAGCGTGGCTTCGGGTATCGACGAACCGCTCGCGGAACTCCACTGGCGTGCCGTCAAAGGTGTAGGCGACACGATCGATCCTGAGCACCGCTGCATCATCTTTGATGACGAGCAGCCGCGCCACTCGGTCATCGGCATTGGCTGCTCGGATCCATTCTTCCAGCCGCGTCACGGTGACACCGTAGCGCGCCTGGTACAGCCCGAATATCGTCATGTCGCGCTGCCGGAACACGCCCTCGTCAAAGTCCGGAAATACCGCCTGCGGCACGCGGATACGGTCGAAAATCACCGGCCGACCCTGTAAATGCAACAAGTTCTCGAACTGGAACACGCGACGGTCTTTGGCGAGGCGCAGGAACCTCGCCGACAGTTCGTCGGCCCTGCCATGCCGGAACGTGAGCAGCCTGCTCGCCGGAAACTCCTTGTGGCCACGCTCGTCGACTATGTGGAAAAACGCTTCCAGCATGTAGTCGCGGTTGTGACTGGCGACGAAGGTGCCGCGCCCCGGCTGCCGCACCAGGACGCGCTCGGCGACCAGTTCACCGATTGCCTTGCGCACCGTCCCGACGCTCACCGCATATCGCTGCGCAAGCTGCGCTTCACTCGGGATCGGCGAGCTCTGCAGCCATTCACCGTCCATGAGGCTGCGCATCACTCTTTTCTTGACCTCGACATAGAGCGGACCTGCAACCAATGCACCGGGCTGCAGGGCGTCGTCTGCCGGCAATGTCAATTCAGCGGCCATTTCCCATCACAATCAATTACTTATCCGTTCTTCCGGAACCGGGGCGCCGGCTGCGCATGGGGCTTGCGCCAAGGTGAAAACATATATATGATATGAATGAGATATAAGAACTAATACAAGTATACCATAGACCAACAATCACGCGCCGACCCCAACCCTGGCTCCGATGCGTACACTGGAACAGATTACTATCTATCGCCTGCGGGTGCCGCTTGCCCAGCCCTATCGGCTCGCATTCGGAGCGGTCGAGCATTACGACACCATGGTCGTCGAAATCATGAACCGCGACGGCGCGTGCGGCCTGGGCGAGGCGACCATCCTGACCGGTTATACCAACGAAACCATCGAGGAAAGCTGGCGCGCCGCCCGTCAACTCGCACCGGAACTGCCCAACGACGACGAGCGCGAGGCACGCGGCAAGCTGACCGAGTTCGCTGAAAACTATCCGTTCACCGCGACAGCTTTCGGCACCGCTCTCGAAATGCTGAACGGAAGCCGCTTGCTCAGCGTATCGCACAAAACCAGGGTTCCCTTGGTCGGCCTGCTGAATGCCGCCGAAGAGGATGCCATGCGTGCCGAATTCGAGCAGTTGCTCGCCGCAGGCTACGGCACCATCAAGGTAAAGGTCGGTTTCGACGCCACCCAGGACGCACGCGTCATCAGCAGCGTGCAGAAACTCGCCAACGGCCGCGCCCGCATCCGCATCGACGCCAATCAAGGTTACAGCGCCGAGCAAGGCATGGCTTTCGTACGGGCGCTCGACCCGCGGGACATCGAACTCTTCGAGCAGCCATGCGCGGCGGGTGACTGGGAATCTCACCTCGCCGTCGCGAAGGTTTCACCGGTGCCGCTCATGCTCGATGAGTCGATCTACGGCATTGCCGACATCGAAAAAGCAGCGGCGCTCAATACCGCCGCCTATATCAAGGTAAAACTGATGAAGTTCGTCACATTGGAAGCGCTCGTCGAGGCAATCCAGCGCATCCGGGCGCTCGGCATGCGACCGGTGCTCGGCAACGGTGTGGCCTGTGACCTCGGCTGCTGGATGGAAGGCTGTATCGCGGCAGAGTACATCGACAACGCCGGCGAGATGAACGGTTTTCTCAAGGCGCGCGCGCCGCTCTTCAGCCGGCGGCTCGAGGTCCATGACGGCGCGCTGTGGCTCGAGCCGGGTTTCCCGCCGCGCCTCGATGTCGCGAACGTCAAACGCTATCTGGTCGACACCGTGACGTGCATGCCGCGCACGGCGACCCGCGCCGCGTCGTAGCCAGGGGAAACCAATGAAAGCGATCGCGATTGTGCAATTCGGCGGTCCCGAGCACCTCGAGCTTATGGACATGCCCGAGCCGAAGCCCGCGGCGGGGGAAGCGCTCATCAAACTCGATTACGCGGGCATCAACTTCATTGACGTTTACATGCGCAGCGGCCACTACGCACGTTCCCACACGTATCAGACGTCGCTTCCGATGACGATCGGGATGGAAGGCGGCGGCACGGTCGCCGCGCTCGGCGACGGCGTTATCGACGTGGAGGTGGGCGATCGCGTGGCCTATTGCATCGTACGCGGCAGCTATGCGCAATACGCGGCCGTGCCGGCATGGAAGCTTGTCAGGATTCCGGACAATGTGCCGTTGCCGGTTGCAACCGCCCTCATGTTGCAGGGATTTACCGCACATTATTTGAGCCACTCGGTATTCGCGCTTGGCCCTGACCACGCTTGTCTTGTGCACGCGGGCGCCGGCGGCGTCGGCCAGCTTCTGATCCAGTTCGCCAAGCTGCGCGGCGCCACCGTCATCACCACCGTGGGGAGCAAGGACAAAGCCGAGATCGTGAAGCAACGCGGCGCCGACCACGTGATCCTCTACCGCGAAACCGATTTCCGCGAGGAAGTGATGAAGCTCACCGGCGGCAAGGGCGTCGACGTCGTCTACGACGCAGTCGGCAAGGACACGATCTCGCGCAGCATCAGGAGCCTCAAGAAACGCGGGCTGTGCGTGAACTACGGCGGCGCATCGGGCCTGGTGCAATCGGTCGAACCGCTCGAACTTGCGGAAGCGGGCTCCGTATTTTTCACGCGGCCGCACCTCGCCGACTACATTGCAAGCGCCGAGGAAATGCGCGAGCGTGCCGCCGACCTCTTCACGGCCTATGACGCGGGCCGGCTCGCGGTGACCATCGACCGCGAATTTCCGCTGGCCGAAGCAGCGGAAGCGCATCGCTATCTCGAAGGCAGGAATACCAAGGGCAAACTGTTGTTGCGAGTCTGAAACGCAGCATTTTCATGACAACAAGAAACCGTCGACGTTCCACTCTCAATGGAGGCAATCATGTACAGGAGCATCAAACCGATTCAGTGGATAGTGATTCCGTTGTTGGCAGCCACATCTTCTCTGGCGGCGGCGCAGGATAAATATCCGACGCGTCCTATCGAGTTCATTGTGCCGTGGGGCCCGGGCGGCGGCGCCGATCAGGTCGCGCGCAAGTCGGCGCAACTCATGGAAAAGGTGCTCAAGGTCTCGCTGCCGGTAATCAACGTACCCGGCGCGACCGGCCAGACCGGACTCAACAAGATGATCACCGCGCAGGCTGACGGTTATTCGATCTCGGTCATGACCGGCGATACCTTTGCACTCCTTACCGACGCGGGAACCAAGTGGAAGCTCGATGACATCGTACCGGCGGCGATCATGACCCGGCAGCCCTCGGCGTTTTTCACCGTCGAAAACGGTCCGCTCAAGACGTGGGCCGACGTGGAACGCGAAGCGAAAACCCGGCAGCTCAAGGTGGCGATCACCGGGTTCGGCAGCCCGGACGATCTGACGGTGCAGTACTTCGTGCGCAAGGGCATGAAGCTGGTATCGGTGCCGTTCGCCAAGCCCGCGGAGCGCTACACCGCGATCCTGGGCGGCCACGCCGATATCCTTTACGAACAGCTCGGCGACGTGAAGAGCTTCCTCGAAGGCAAGCAAATGCGGCCCGTGATCCTGTTCGCAGAGTCGCGCTTTCCACTCTACAAAGACGTGCCGGCAGGAAAGGAACTCGGCCACAACATCATCATCAACCAGTTCCGCGCGGTGATAAAGAAAGCCGGCACCGATCCGCAGCGCATCAAGGTGGTCTCCGGCGCGCTCGCCAAGGTCGCCGCGGCCGAAGATTACAAAGCCTATCTCAGGGAGCAGTATGCTGATGAGAAGAGTTTCATTCCCGCCGCCGGCGCGATCGCGTTCATGAATCGGGAACTCGCAACGATGAGGAAGTACGCGCCCAAGAAGTAACATGGTCGGCGGGACGAGCGCTCCGCGCTGCGCGTCTTGAACAGGCCTCTGCGCTAAGGACAAAGCTGCCATGGCGAACACCAGGCTCTACAAGGTCATCCCGTATGCCCTGGTCGGGGCCGCCGCGGGTTATCTCTATTACGTCGCGACCAATTTCGAGTTTCATCGGCGGGCTGGCACCCTGGGTCCCGATTTCTGGCCCGAGGCGATACTCATCCTGATGATCGCCGCGTGCGT
>JACQOJ010000111.1 GCA_016202605.1 Betaproteobacteria bacterium | reverse complement strand
GTCGTAGGCCTCGTCGTCCTCGTGATACACCGTGGTCCACAGGCGCTCGGGCGGCAGCCTGTAGACCCTGGTGAGCAGCTCCCAGGAGTACTCGATCGCCTCGCGCTTGAAGTAGTCGCCGAAGCTGAAGTTGCCCAGCATCTCGAAGAAGGTATGGTGGCGCGCGGTGTAGCCGACATTCTCCAGGTCGTTGTGCTTGCCGCCGGCGCGCACGCAGCGCTGCGCAGTGGTCGCGCGCACGTAGGGGCGCCGGTCGTGCCCCAGGAATACATCCTTGAACTGCACCATTCCCGAGTTGGTGAAGAGCAGGGTCGGATCGTTGCCCGGCACGAGCGGGCTGGACGCGACGATGACATGGCCCTTGGATTCAAAAAACTTCAGGAACTCGTTCCGGATCTCGGAGGATTTCATACGGCGGTACTGTCAGGATTCGATTTTTCAGATATTCATTCAACGCAGGCGCTTGCTTTCTTCGACCCGCAGGCCCAGCGATTGCCCGCCGATGATGGCCGCGCTCCTGACCGTGCCTTTCAGGGCGACTTCGGCGTTCACCGCCGGCAGGCTGCCCTGGGTCAGTACCGTGATTTCACCGCTCTCGTCGCGCACCGTGTAGGCCTGCCCGAGGATCGGCAGCTTGATCGCGCTGTTCACCTTTCCCCTGACCTTCACTTCCCTGCCCTCGAAACTGGCAGGCGCGTTGACGATATCCTTGATCGGCGTGTAGCCGAACGGCAGGTAGTCGCACGCCGCGAGCGCGAACACCAGCAACGGAAGAGCGATGACGTGTCTATATGCCTTCATCGTCCGCGGCAACCGATTTGATCACGTTCAATATCGTATCCAGTCCGAAACCCCGCCCCTGCATGAATCGCACCTGGCGCGCGCGTTCCGCGGCGTTGCGCGGAAGCGTTCCGAATCTTCTGCGCCACACCGCACGCGCGGCCTCGAGATCGCCGTCCCTGAGCTGCGGCAGTTCGGCCGCCACCACTTCCTCGGGCACTCCCTTTTTCAGAAGTTCCTGCCGGATGCGCCCGCTGCCGAACCTCGCGCGCCGCGCATGGATCACCTGTTCCGCCACCCGTAGCTCGGAAAGCCAGCCGCGCCGGGCCAGATCGTCGAGCAATTGCTCGAGTTCCCCCGCCTCCCCGGCATGGGGCGCGAGCCTGCGTTGCAGCTCCTGCCGGGAATATTCGCGGCGCGCGAGCATCCGCAGGGCGCGTGTCCTGAGCGCCTCGGGCGAATCCGGCTGCGGAGGCGTTTCCCGTCCGAAGCGATCCCGCGCCATCGCTCCCGCGTTCAGCCGCGCCTGCGGCCGGGCGCCGCCTCGACCGCTTCCGGCTCGTTGGCCGCGGCGGCAGGCTGCGGCGCCGCGCTGCCGACACCGACGGCCGCGCGGATCTTCGCTTCGATTTCCTGCGCGACATCGGGATGTTCCTTCAGGTAGTCGCGCGCGTTGTCCTTGCCCTGCCCGATGCGGTCCTTGCCGTAGGCGTACCACGCGCCCGACTTCTCAATGATCTTGTGCGTCACCCCGAGTTCGACGATTTCGCCTTCACGCGAGATGCCTTCGCCGTACAGGATGTCGAAATCGGCGTTGCGGAACGGCGGCGCGACCTTGTTCTTCACCACCTTGGCGCGGGTCTCCGAGCCGATGACCTCCTCGCCCTTCTTGATCGAGCCGATGCGCCGGATGTCGATCCGCACCGAGGCGTAGAATTTGAGCGCGTTGCCCCCGGTGGTCGTCTCCGGGTTGCCGAACAACACCCCGATCTTCATGCGGATCTGGTTGATGAAGATGACCAGCGTGTTGGAACGCTTGATGTTCGCCGTGAGCTTGCGCAGCGCCTGGGACATGAGGCGCGCCTGAAGGCCCATCTGCGGCTCGCCCATTTCGCCTTCGATCTCCGCCTTCGGCACGAGCGCCGCGACCGAGTCGATCACCACCACGTCCACCGATCCCGACCGCACCAGCATGTCGGCGATTTCGAGCGCTTGCTCGCCGTTGTCCGGTTGCGAGATCAGCAGTTGATCGACGTCGACGCCAAGTTTCCCAGCGTACTGCGGGTCGAGCGCATGCTCGGCGTCGATGAATGCCGCGGTGCCGCCCAGCTTCTGCATCTGGGCGATGACCGACAGCGTCAATGTCGTCTTGCCCGAGGCCTCCGGCCCGTAAATCTCGACCACGCGCCCGCGCGGCAGCCCGCCGATACCGAGCGCGAGGTCAAGGCCGAGAGACCCGGTCGACACCACCTGGATATCCCGCGAAACGTCGGATTCGCCGAGCCGCATGATCGAGCCCTTGCCAAACTGCTTCTCGATCTGCGAGAGCGCCGCGGCGAGCGCCCTGCTTTTGTTTTCGTCCATCTTGTCCCCCGTCGGATAAGCGTCGGATTATGTCATAACTCGCCCTGCAAGTCGCTTAACGCGGACCCGCTGGAACGGATGACTTGCCGCTTTTACTTTCCCGCATTCTGAAGCCGCGCGAGTATGCCCTTCAACGCGTGCGCGACCGACTGCTTGCGCACCGCATCGCGGTCACCTACAAAATGCTGGGTCTCGCTCTCGATCGCGCCGCCCTTGAGCGACCACGCGAAACAAATCGTGCCGACGGGCTTTTCGGGCGTGCCGCCCGACGGGCCGGCGGTCCCGCTCACCGCCACCGCGACCTGCGCGTGGCTGCGTTCGAGCGCGCCCTTCACCATCTCGCGCACCGTCGGTTCCGATACCGCCCCGTGCGCCCCCAGCGTGGCGTCCTCCACGCCCAGCATTTCGCGCTTGGAAATATAGGTGTAGGTGACGAACCCGCGCTCGAACCAGCTCGAGCTGCCCGGCACCATGGTGATCGCCTGGCTGACCCATCCGCCGGTGCACGATTCCGCGGTCGCGAGCATGAGTCTGCGTGATTTGAGCGCATGCCCGACCTGTTCCGCCAGTTCGTAGAGTTCCCTTTCAGCCATGATTCTCCTAACCGAATATGGCCTTGAACGCCGCCAGCAGCAGCAGCGCGTAAAAGGCCGCGATGATATCGTCCGCCATGACGCCAAGCCCGCCTTTCAATGCCCGTTCGCAGTAACGGATGGGCGGAGGCTTGAGAATATCAAACAGGCGAAACAGCAGGAACCCGGTGGCCTGCCAGTGGAGCGCATCCGGCAGGAACACCAGCACCAGCAGGAAAGCGACGATTTCGTCCCACACCATTCCGCCGTGATCCGCCGCGCCGAGGGCGCGCCCGGTCCTGTCGCAGGCCCAGACACCGATGACGAACATCGCGGCAACCAGGAGCAGCCAGTGCAATGCGTCAAGCCACGGCGCGAGCAGCCAGAACAGCGCCAGCGCGAGCAACGTGCCGAACGTGCCGGGCGCGACCGGCATGAGGCCCACGCCGCCGCCGAACGCGATCAGATGGGCGGGATGACCCAGCACGAAGCGCCACGACGGCCGGACGGATTCCATACGAGCGTGGACAGGGACGTGACCGTGGATCACAACCGCCGCTCGTTCGGCACTTCCACTTCCTTTCCGGCGGAGTCCACGAGTTCCTGGCTCACCAGAATGGGCGCCTTGAAATGAACGGCCAGCGCGATCGCATCGGAAGACCGGCTGTCGAACACCTTGGCGGAATCCCCCACGATCACGGTCAGGTCGGCGTAATAGGTGGCGCCTTTGAGCGTGACGACGACCCTGGACACCCTGCCGTCGAACGCGCGGAGGATGGTGCGCATGAGATCGTGCGACAGGGGACGGTGCGTTTTCTGGCCGGTGAGCGCGGCGTTGATGGATTCGGCCACGACCGGGTCCACGAAAATCGGTATCGCCTTGCCCCGCACCTTGAGCAGCACCACCGGACCCAGGAGCGAGAGGTGGACTTCCACCTGCTCGATCTGCACCAGCGCCGGGGGCGTTTTTCGTTCCTGCTCATCGCCGGCCGCGGCCGCCATGGGGGCCAGCCCACAGACAAGGGCCGCCAACCCGCACATTACGAAAAATTTGCTCGCTCGGCCCATCGTGTCCTCCGGAAGGCGTATCACCGCTTGTGCGGCCATCGGGTCATTCTACTCATGATGCCGGACAACTTCTCCCGCAACCAGGAGAAATCCGCCCGTCGGCAGCACGGTCGGCCACACCTGCTCCAACGCCCGCGCGCCCACTCCTCCGCTCGGCAAGTGAATTCCAGTCCGAAACTGCAACTTCCGGACCGGAAGCCCCTGGAAGAGAGATTTGAGTTCGGGAGTCGTGTGCCAGTGTGCGCCCTGATAGGCGCCACGGCCTCCGCCTCTCCCCTTGGCAAGCCACAGCAGGCTCCAGCGGTTGAGCAGCCCGATGGCAAAGCGCCGGCGCGTGACCCGAAGAAGCTCCTCGATCGCGGTCCGCTCCTCGGCGATGAAGCAGAGCGCGGTAACCGATATGGCGAGGTCGAACGCACGGTCGCCGAACGGCAGGCGGCGTGCGTCAGCGACGGCATAGCTCGTCCCGGCCCGTGCACCGCGGGCTGCGAACGCGACCCACTCGGGATTGAGATCTACACCCGTGACCGGCCCGTCCAGGCGACCGGCAAAGCCGCGCGTAAAGTATCCGGTTCCGCACCCGATATCGAGCAGCGACTCCCCGGGGCGGGGCGCGAGCGCCCGCAGAATGAGCGCCAACTCCCGCTCGCCGATCCAGGATCCGCGCGGGGTCTGATACCAGCGATCGTATTCATCGGGGCGCATGGGCACCGCTTGCGCCGTCAACGTTCCACCGGCGATGCGCGTACGAACCCGGGTTGCTCCGCGATGGCTATTTTGCGCCCATTGAATGTTTGCCACCCAACGTTCACAGTGAACCGCGCGCGCCGCTCTTGCGCGCGCTGGTGCATGCGGTGGTTCAAGTAAGCCGCTTCGCGGCAGCGCTTCATTCCCACCAGTGCAGTCCCCAGTAGTCACCCGGTCACGCCGACCGAGACGCTGGCCTGTTCCGATCCTCTCCACTCTCCTTACGCGGCACTTCGCGCGCCGCGCGGCGGCATTCCCACAAGCTGACCAAGGAGAGTTTCCAAGATCACACATTGGTATCAGAAATCAATTAACGCGCTCGCTCTGAACGGTAAGGGTGAACGCACCCAGGACGCCTACACCCGCGCGCTGCGCATGCTCTGCAAGTTTTACACCAAACGCCCGGAGGAGATCAGCGAGACCGAACCCGAAGCGTACTTCCTGCACCGAAGGAATGTTAACCACTGGTCGTCCAACACCATGCGCATCATCGTCTATTCCGGCAGGCGGCACCCGCGCGAGCTGGGCGCGCCTGAGGTCACCGCGTTTCTCAATCATTTGGCGCAGGAACGGCAGGTGGCGGCGGCCACCCAGAACCAAGCGCTGGCGGCGCTGCTTTTCCTCTACAAGGAAGTCCTCGCCGAGCCGCTGCCTTGGCTGGAAGGCATCGAGCACGCCAAGCGCCCGACACGGCGGCCGACGGTGCTCACCGAAGACGAGGCACGGCGCCTGCTCTATGGCGCGGGAGGGCGGGAGAGCGGGAGGGGAAACTCGATGTCTGGAAGTTGTCGATGCGGCTCTCACAGACGATATACCTGCTCACAGCCGCCTTCCCCACCGAGGAACGATTCGGCCTCGTATCGCAGATGCGGCGCGCGGCGGTGAGCGTTCCGAGCAATCTCGCCGAAGGCGCCGCAAGAAGCTCCGAGAATGAATTCCGAAACTTCCTGTCCATTGCCAGAAGCTCTCTGAGCGAACTGGACACTCAACTGGACTTGTGTTTGCAGCTTGGCTTTATCACCGCCGAATGCCGCTCGGAGGTC
>JACQOJ010000110.1 GCA_016202605.1 Betaproteobacteria bacterium | reverse complement strand
TCCTCCGGCATGCCCGCGATGCCGGCGCCATAAGCCCTCTCCCGGTAACCGGAGAGAGGAGGGTGTAAGATACCAGCACGCTTTGGGTGAGAAAAGGAGGAGATGATGAGAGTTCCGCTACGCGTGTTTGCTGTCGTCGCCGTCGTGATGCTTCAGGCCGGAGCGCAAGCGGCCGAGTATCCGGCGCGGCCGATTCGCATGATCGTGCCCTACGCGCCGGGCGGGGCGACCGATATCTTCGCGCGCATCGTCGCCGAGAAACTCGCTTCGGCGTGGGGGCAGCAGGTGGTCGTGGACAATCGCGCCGGCGCGGGGGGCAACATCGGCTCCGATCTCGCGGCCAAGGCCAATCCGGACGGCTACACGATGTTGCTCGGAACCTCGGGTTCGAATGCGGTGAATCCGAGCCTCTACACGAAGATGCCGTATGAGGCGAAGCGCGATCTCGCGTTCATCGCTCCGTTCGCGTCGACCCCGAACATCCTGATCGTGAGGACGGCCCATCCCGCCAAGTCGGTACAGGATCTGATCCAAATGGCCAAATCGAAGCCGGGGAAGGTGACCTACGGATCGTCGGGCGTGGGGAGCGTGCTGCATCTTTCGGGTGAGCTGCTCAAGACCGTGACCGGCGTCAATATCGTGCACGTGCCGTACAAAGGGACGGGACCCAGCCTCATCGATTTGCTGGGAGGGCAGATCGACATGGTGTTCTCGAATCTGCCGCCGGTGGTCCCCTTCGTCCAGGAGGGCAGGATGCGGGGCATTGCGGTCACCACCGCGGAGCGCGTGCGTGCGCTGCCGAACGTTCCCACGATGATCGAAGCAGGGGTGCCGAACTACGACGTTACTTCGTGGTTCGGGGTATTCGTTCCGAGCAGGACGCAGGGCGCAGTGGTGGAGAAGATCAACCGCGAAGTGCAGCGGATGCTGAAGGCGCCGGACACGCAGGAGCGCCTCGCGACGATGGGAGCGGACCCGATGTTCATGACGCCGCGGGAGGCGAACGCGTTCTTCCACAGCGAGATCGCGAAGTGGGCGAAGGTGATCAAGGCGTCGGGGGCGAAAGTGGACTGAGTAGGGGCCGATGGAGCGGCTATTTGCCGGAATTATCGAGCAGAGCCCTGCGTTGTCGTGAGCGGCTATGGTTTTGTTACGGCGGGGTCTTACTTCGCCTGTATCCCCGTCGCTTTCGCGACTTGCCGCCACCGCGCGATTTCGCCGCGCAGGAACTTGCCGAATTCCGCCGGCGTCTGCGTCATCGGCCGGGAGCCGTCGGCCGCGAGACTGTTGATCACGTCCGGCTGATTCACCGCTTTCAGCAGTTCGGCGTGCAGGCGCTCGATGATGGCGGCGGGCGTGCCTTCGCGCACCGCCATGCCGTTCCAGATCAGGGTTTCGGCGCCGTGCACGCCGGATTCCGCGAGCGTCGGATAGCCGGGCAGCAGCGGCCAGCGTGTCGGGTGGGCGACGCCCAGGAGCCGCAGCCGCCCGGCCTTCACGTGCGGCAGCGACGAGATCGGATTGCTCACCGCGCTCATCACTTCCCCCGACAGCAGCGCGGTGGTGACGAGCGCGCTTCCCTTGTAGGGCACGTGCAGCATGTCGATGCGCGTGGCAAGCCGGAATACTTCGCCGCCGAAGTGCGAGCCGCTGCCGATGCCCGCCGAGCCGAAGGTGATCTCGCCCGGCTTCGCGCGCGCGAGCGCGATGAGATCCTTCGCGGATTTCGCCGGCAGCGACGCATGCACGACCAGCGCGGCCGGCACCACACCCAGCCGCGTGATCGGCGTGAAGTCGCGCAGCGCGTCGAACGGCAGGTTCTTCACCAGGCTGGGCGCCGCGATGAAGCTGGTGCTGACGAGATACAGCGTGTGACCGTCGGCCGGCGCGCGGGCGACGATTTCGGAAGCGATGGCGCTGCCGCCGCCGGGCCGGTTCTCCACCAGCACCTGCTGGCCGAGGCTTTCGGTGAGCTTGGCCGCGACCAGACGCGCCATGGTGTCGTTGCCGCCGCCCGGGGCGAGCGGCACGACGATGCGCAGCGGCTTGGCCGGCCAGGTTTGCGAATGTGCGGATTGCGCGGGCAGCGCGGCGATCAGGACGAGCGCGGCAAGATGGAGGAAGGTGGGCATGGTCAGATGCTCCGCGTGCGGCCGCCGTCGACGTTGATCGCGCAGCCGCTGATGAGCCGCGCCCGCGCCGAGGCGAGGAACACGGCGAGGTCGGCCACGTCCTGCGGATCGATGACCTTGCCGAGCGGCACTTCCTGCAGCAGGAACTTCTCCGCCGTTTCGATGCCCAGCCCGCGCTCGCGTGCGGTGATGCCGACCAGCTCGTCCCAGCGCCGGGTGCGCGTGGAGCCGGGCGCGATCGCGTTCACGGTGACGCCGAAGGGGCCGAACTCGTTGGCCATCGCCTTGGTGAGGCTCAGCGTGCCGAAGTTGATGGGGCCGGACATCATGGAGTGCGATTCGGGCTCGCGCCCGCGCGTGCCCGAGATGTTGATGACGCGCCCCTGGTCCGAATGCTTCAGATGCGGCAGGGTGGCGCGGGTCATGCGCAGGAGGCCCAGCGGCTTCACCTTGAAATAGCGCTCCCACATTTCGTCGGGAATCTCCTCGAGTCGCCCGCGGTAGGCGCCGCCCGCGCAGTTGACGAGGATGTCCACGCCGCCCAGCGCCTTGACCGCCGCGGCCACGGCCGGATCGATCGTGGGCGGTTGTTCGAGGTCGACGTGCACCGCGACGGCGGTGAGGCCCGGATGCCGTGCGCGCAACTCGGCCGCGGCTTCCTCGCAGGCCGGGAGATTGCGGCCGAGTGCGGCGATGTGCACGCCTTCGGCGGCGAGGGCGGCGGCGATCACGCGGCCGATGCCGCGGTTCGCGCCGGAGATGATGGCCTTGCGGCCCCTGAGTCCGAGTTCCATGAACGTCCTTTGTCGAGGTGGCGTGCCGGCAGCGCGGAGGCCTGTGATCCGGCCGGCGTTTTCACGGAATTCAACGCCGAGGCCGCGCGGGCAAGCGGTATTCTAATGCGTGAACCCGCCTATTGCGGGGATGATGCCCCAGATGCTGAAATTGGGTCCCCGACTACTCGGGGACGACACCAAAATCACCGCGTGGCTGCCGCAAAGCTTTTCAAGCCCGGTGCCGATGCGCCGTTTCCCCCGAGCCGATCCAAGGTCGAGCTTTTCTTGGACTGCAAGAGCACGTCCAGGTCGAGCGAGGTCACTCTCGATGCGCAATGGCAGGTGAGCTACAAGCGCCAGATGGAGTTCTACCAGTGGCTGTTGCGCCGACAGGGCATGCGGTCGCCCGCCACGGCTGGTTCGTCTATTGCAACGGGCAGGGTGACCGGTCCGCGTTCGAAGGCCGGCTGGAATTCACGATCAGGCTCATTCCCTATGACGGTGACGATGGTGTGCAAGCCAATTCGTTTCATGATGCGTCTCCTGTCGAGAACGTCATGAACCAGCCCATCCTGTTCATGTTCACATAACGGCACTTTATTTGCCAGCTTCCTGCTACGATGCCCGCTTCGCGATACCGGGTCGGTGTGCGCGGTGCTTTCAATAACGCAGTCGGCGCAGGAAAAGAGGACAGGAGATGAGTCACTGGTTCGAGTATTTTCCCGGGCACCACATGTGGTCGCAGGGCATGATGTTCGGCATCGAGATGCAGACGTGGGGCGCAGCGGCGCTGGGCGAGATCGATCAGGTCGGTCAGAAGCTGAAGGCGCACGTCGGCGACAACGAGAAGTGGTGGCAGGAGTGGACCGCGATGGCGGCGCGCATCGAGGGATTTGCGGACGCCGCAGACGAACGCGGCCATCGTCTCACCGCGGGCAGCTACTACCTGCGGGCGGCGACCTATTATTTCTGCGGCGAGCGCTTCATCGCGCCCTCGGAGCGCAAATGGGACACCTACCGCAGTTGCCTGCGCTGCTTCGCGAAGGGCATCGCGCGGCGTTATCCCGACATCGAGCGCGCCGAAGTGCCCTATGAGGGCACGACGCTTCCCGCGTGGTACCTGAAGGCCGACGTGCGGGGAGCGGCGCCGGCGGTGGTGATGTTCGACGGTCTCGACAACGCCAAGGAGTTGAGCGTGCTCTTCGGCGGCGTGGAAATCGCGCGGCGCGGCATCCACGTGCTCGCCATCGACGGACCGGGGCAGGGCGAGGCGCTGCGGCTGCAGGGCATTCCCAGCCGCCACGATTACGAAGTGCCGGGGCGCGCCGCATACGAGTACCTGGCGACGCGCGCCGAAGTCGATGCGGGACGCGTAGCGGTGATGGGATTCAGCATGGGCGGCTACTATGCGCCGCGCGCGGCGGCGATGGAGCCGCGTTTCGCGGCGTGTGTCGCCTGGGGCGGGCACTTCGACTACCACGAAGCGTGGATGCGACGGCGCAAGATCATGGAGTCCGGCGGCACGAAAATCTCCGCGCCGTCGTTTCAGTTGCCGTGGGTGCTCGGCATGCCGGACATGGAAGCGTGCATGAAGAAGCTGGAGAGCTACCGGCTGGCGGGCGTGGCCGAGCGCATACGCTGCCCGTTCTACTGCATTCACGGCGAGAACGACAACATCGTTCCGCTCGAATTCGCGCGGCGCCTCTACGACGCCGTGGGCTCCGGGGACAAGACGTTGAAGATCCTCACCGCGCGCGACGGCGGCAGCGACCACTGCCAGGAGGACAACCGTCAGGTCGGCGCCAACCTGGTCGCGGACTGGCTCGCCGAGCGCCTCGGCGGGCGGATCGCCTGATTTTCCTTCTCCCTCCCCACCCGGGATTTGCGCTACAGTTCGCGCGCAATGCCACCACAGACCGTACTGCAGTGAAAGTAGCCGTTCTCGGCGCCGGAGTGATCGGGGTCGCCAGCGCGTGGTACCTGGGCCGGGCGGGCCACGAAGTGACCGTGGTCGACCGCCAGCCCGAGCCCGCTCTGGAAACGAGTTACGCCAATGGCGGGCAGATCTCGGTGAGCCACGCGGTGCCGTGGGCGAATCCCGCCGCGCCGCTGCAGATTCTGCGCTGGCTGGGGCGTGCCGATGCGCCCTTGAAGTTCCGCCCGCGTGCCGATCTTCACCAGTGGCTCTGGGGCATGCGCTTCCTGCTGGAGTGCCTTCCGGCGCGCACCCGCGACAATACGCGCCGCATCCTCGCTCTCGCTCGGGCGAGCATCGCCGCGCTGCAGGCGCTGCGGGTGGAACTCGGCGTCGCCTATCACCAGCAGGCGCGCGGAATCCTGAGCGTATACACCGAGCGCCGGGCGCTCGATGACGCGCTGTCGCACCTGGATCTGTTGCGCGCGGGGAACATCCGGTGCGAGCCCAGGACCGCGGAGGAGTGCGTGGCGATCGAGCCCGCCCTGCAGGGCGCGCGCGTGCGCCTCGCGGGCGGAATTTACGCGCCCGATGACGAATCGGGCGATGCCCACGTCTTTACACGCGCCCTGGCGGCGGAGAATGCGCGGCGCGGCGTGCGTTTCCTGTTCGGTCACACGGTCGAGCGTCTTCTGGTCGAGGGCGGACGCGTGGCGGGCGCGCAGCTCGCTGCTCCCGAGCGCGGCGCGCGGCGACTGACCGCGGATGCCTACGTCGTCGCGCTGGGCAGTTGGAGCCCGCTGCTCACGCGCCCGGCCGGCATCGATCTCCCGGTTTACCCGGTGAAGGGGTATTCGGTCACGCTGCCGGTGCGCGTGGAAGATGAAGCGCCGCACGTGAGCCTGACCGACGAGGCGCACAAAATCGTATTTTCGCGGCTGGGAGACTGCCTGCGCGTCGCCGGTACCGCGGAGCTTGCGGGATACGACGCCCGCGTGGACGGCGTGCGTTGTGCCGCGATCCTCGAGCGCGTCTTCGCGCTTTTCCCGCGGGCGGGTGACCGCGCGCAGGCGAGCCAGTGGGCGGGATTGCGTCCGGCGACACCGGGCAACGTCCCGCTGATCGGCGCCACGCGCTATCCGAATCTTTTTCTCAACACCGGGCACGGCACCCTGGGCTGGACGCTGGCGTGCGGCTCGGGGCTCGCGCTCGCCGAAATCGTGAGCGGGCGCAGTCCCGACGTGGATTTCGTCTTCGGGCGCACGGCGTGACGGCCGGGTCCCGCCAGGCGCGCGCCATGCTGACGGTATACTTCAGGCTGTCGTAATCGTTGGAGGAAAGCGGCGCGATGGATTCGATGCGGAAATATCTGAGGCGGCTCACGCGTGCAGGATGCGTTTTCCTGATGGCTTCGCTGCTGCATTCCGCGCCGGCGCTCGCGCAGGCGGATCCGGCGGCCGGCGCGCCGCCGCGGGCGGTCCTCGACTCGACCGCGCGACTGCTGGCGGGTCTCGCGCCGTCGCACCCGCCGCACGCGGATCTCGCGCGGAGCAAGGCATGGCGCAAGCACAGCGCGGCGCTGCAGGCCGCGTGGACGCGCGTGAGGGAGCGCCAGTTCGTGCCGATGGTCGGCTGGCGCGAAACCGCGATCGGCGCCGGATGCCCGGTGGGCAAGACGCTGCTTTATCCCTTCAGCGGACCGGATTTCCTGAATGCGTACTGGCTGTTTCCGGACTGCGAGACCTTCGTTCTTTTCGGGCTCGAGTCGACTGGTGAGGCACCCGAGGTCGAGTCGCTGAACGAGCGCCAGTTCGAGCGCCTGCTCGCGGACGTGCGCGGGGCCACGGTGGACCTGTTCGCCCGCAACTATTTCATAACCGGCAAGATGTCCAA
The DNA here is from genome assembly GCA_016202605.1 of Betaproteobacteria bacterium. Lineage (GTDB taxonomy): Bacteria > Pseudomonadota > Gammaproteobacteria > Burkholderiales > SG8-41 > DSOT01. The sequence goes on along the minus strand of JACQOJ010000110.1, from coordinate 24,061 downwards.
GCAACTCCGCACCAGTGAGCTGCATGGCGTCGTCCCGATGCTCATGGTTTCCATGGCGCTCGCCGGGGTGGAAATCGTGGACGTCAAGCCGCTTCATGTCGCCCGCGCACCGGGCGCGGATGCGACGCCCCACGAAGGGGCGGAGCCGCGGGCGCGGCGTGCGTTGAAGGGTGTCACGGTGGAGTTCCGCCGTCCCGGCGCGCCGGCGGTTCGGCGCCTCAATTATTTTTCGGCCGACGCAACCAACGCCGGCCTGGCGCACTACCCGGAATTTCTCGACTATCTGCGCGGGCTCGGGCCGACGACTACGATGCTGAAAGCGGCTTCCTATCTGCTGCACGGCGAGCAGTTCGGGAAGATGCGCGATGTCGTGCTCGACGTGAGCGCGTTTCTCGTGCAGGACGATTCGGGGCTGCCGTACGCGGCGCTGCTCAAGCGCGGCTGGCAGGTTCGCCTCTACGGGCGCTACGAGATACCGATTCCGCCCTTCGAATACGCCTACCAGCCGGCGCTGGCGCGCGCCTACCGCGAACAGGCGCCGGCGCGGCTGCCGTTTTTCTTCGGCTATCTCCGCGACCCGAGCGACAATCGCTCCACCTTGATGGTGGGACGCCTGGCGGCGGAGAAAGCCCGGGATTCAAGCGCGCACCCGGCGCGAGCGATGCTGGAAGCGCGGGCGGAGCGTTGAAGCGGTGCGTCGCGGCGTCGCGGTCTTTTCGTTCATCTGCGGGGCCGCGCTGATGATCGCGCCGGCGCACGCGCAATCGGCGAACACCGCGATCGGCGGCGCCGCTCTTATTACCACCGACGGCGTGCGGCTCAACGTGCTCGAAGCCGGACCGCGGGACGCAGCGGCCGCCGCGCCGGTAATCGCGCTGTTGCCCGGCTGGTCGATGCCGGCCGCGATCTGGCGCACGCAACTCGTCACGCTGGGCGCGACGCATCGCGTCGCAGCGCTCGATCCCCGCGGTCAGGGCGATTCCGAAATCGCGCCCTCCGGCTACACCATCGAGCGCCGCGCCGCGGACATCCACGAATTCGTTGCGCGCTATTCACGTGTCATTCTTGTCGGCTGGTCCCTCGGCGCGCTGGAAGCGCTGCACTACGTCCACCGATACGGTGATGCCGCGATCGAGGGCCTGGTGCTGGTGGACAGTTCGGTGGGCGAGGACCCGGTGCCGCCCGCGGGGAGCGAATTCCGCGACGCGCTCAAGCGCGACCGCCGGGCGACGCTCGACGAGTTCGTCCGCGGGATGTTTCGCACGCCGCGCGCGGAATCAGAAATCGCGCAACTGCGGGAGGCGGCGCTGCGCATGCCGCTGGAGGCGAGCCTTTCGCTTTTCCCCGGCCACATCCGGCGGGAGCATTGGCGCGGCATTGCGCGCGCGTTCCGCAAGCCGCTCCTTTACGCAGTCAGCGCGCAGTTCGGGGAGCAGGCGCGGGCGCTGCGCCGCGCGCGGCCGCGTACCCGGATCGCGGTGTTCGAAAACGCCGGGCACGCGCTGTTCGTCGATGAGCCCGAGAGATTCAACCGGCTGATCACTGATTTCGTAGGAGAAATTGCGGCCTCGACGCGCTGAACGGCGTCGTGCACAAAGGCGTGACCAGCGACCCGATTGTCATTCCCGCATCCATTGTCATTCCTACATCTATTGTCATTCCCGCCTGCGCGGGCATGACACACCGTGAAAATCGAATATCCGCCTGCACAGGCATGACATGAGCCGCCGGCGCGGGCGGTCATTTTCTGAGTTCGGGCGTGAGGTGCCGGCCGAGGAGCCTGAGCAGTTCCACGAAAACCTTCGGGTTGCCGGCGACGATGTTGCCGCTGCGCATGTAGCCCTCGTTGCCCTCAAGGTCGCCCACCAGGCCGCCGGCCTCGGTAATGAGCAGCGCGCCGGCCGCCATGTCCCACGGGCTCAAGCCCAGCTCCCAGAATCCGTCCAGCCGGCCTGCGGCCACGTACGCGAGATCGAGAGACGCCGAACCGGGGCGGCGCACGCCGGCGGTGTTTTTCATCATGTCGCGCAGCATCGCGAGATAGACGTCCACGTGCTCGAACTGCCGGAACGGGAAACCGGTGCCCACCAGGCTCGACTTGAGCTGGGCGCGCTTGCTCACGCGAATGCGGGTGTCGTTGAGAAACGCGCCGCGGCCGCGGCTCGCGGTGAACAGATCGTTGCGGGTCGGGTCGTAAACCACCGCCTGCGTCACGATGCCCTTATGGGAAAGCCCGATCGACACCGCGTACTGCGGAAACCCGTGCAGGAAGTTGGTCGTGCCGTCGAGCGGATCGATGATCCACTGGTAGTCGGATTTCCCGGTCGCGCCGCTTTCCTCTGCTAGAATCGAATGCTCGGGATAGGCGGCGCGCAAGGTATCGATGATCGCGCGCTCGGCTTCGTGATCGACTTCCGACACGTAATCGTTTGCCAGTTTTTCCTTTACCACAACGATGTCGAGATTGCGGGTGGCGCGGTTGATGACGTTGCCGGCGCGGCGCGCGGCTTTCACCGCGATGTTGAGCATCGGATGCATGGATGGGCGGAATTCTTGCCACAGAGAGCACAGAGGACACAGAGAAAACTTCGTCAGCAATCTCCGCGCGCTCCGCGGCCATGAAAGGTCTGTATTGTAAGTGAATAAGACCGACCCGCTCAAAAATATCCGTGTCGTGCTGTGCGGCACGAGCCATCCCGGCAACATCGGCGCCGCGGCGCGCGCGCTCAAGACGATGGGACTGTCGCGGCTCTATCTGGTCGCGCCCGAGCGGTTTCCCGATCCGGAAGCGGAGTGGCGGGCGTCGCGCGCGACCGACGTGCTGGCGCGCGCAACCGTGTGCGCGAAGCTCGACGAGGCGCTCTCCGGCGTCGCGTTCGCGGTTGCGTGCACCGCGCGCGGCCGGGAAGTGGCGGTCGCGCAAGTCGCTCCGCGCGAAGCGGCGCGGCGGGTGATCGATGTAGCGCGCGGGCAGCAGGCGGCACTGGTGTTCGGCAACGAGACCTACGGCCTGACGACCGCGGAGGTGAACAAGTGCCAGTTGCTCGCGACGGTTCCCGCGAATCCGCGGTATTCGTCGCTAAATCTGGCCGCGGCGGTGCAGGTCTTCGCCTACGAGCTGCGCCTGGCGGCGATGGAGAGCGCCAAGGGTGGCGCGAAAGCGGGGCGCCGCGTTCTTGCGAGTTTCGAGGAAGTAGAGGGTTTCTATGCACACCTCGAGCGGACCATGGTGGAAGCGGGATTTCTGGATCCCGGGCATCCCAGGAAGCTCATGCCCCGCCTGCGCAGATTATTCGCGCGCGCGCAACTGGAGAAGGAAGAGGTCAATATCCTGCGGGGCATCCTCAAGGCTGTGCGGCACCCCAAGGTTCGCCGGGGGTGACCGGGTTGCCTCTCGGGGGTACCCCAATCCGCCGGCCGGCAAGTACATGGGTTGCTCGGTGGCCAATAGTTGACTAAAATGCTAGGACTTTAAGGCTGTTCTATCCAAATATCGCGGAATTCTAATGTTCTCTCGCATTCAGGAAGACATCGCGGTGGTGTTCGAACGCGATCCGGCAGCGCGCACGACCTGGGAGGTGATCACTTGTTATCCCGGATTTCACGCGATGCTGTTCCATCGCCTGGCGCATTGGTTATGGGAGTCCGGGCTACGGTGGCTGGGACGCCTCGTCTCGCATATCGGGCGCTGGGCGACCGGCATCGAGATTCACCCGGGGGCGACGATCGGCAAACGCTTCTTCATCGATCACGGCATGGGCGTGGTGATCGGCGAGACGGCCGAGATCGGCGATGACTGCACCATGTATCACGGCGTCACGCTCGGCGGCACTTCGTGGAACAAGGGCAAGCGCCATCCGACTTTGGGCAGCAACGTGGTGGTGGGGGCAGGCGCCAAGATCCTCGGTCCCATCAGGATCGGTGACGGGGCAAAAATCGGTTCCAACGCCGTCGTCGTGAAGGATGTGCCGGCGGGGGCGACCGCCATCGGGATTCCGGCACGCGTTGTGGATGCGCAAAACGGGGACGCCACAGGACGTTTTGCGGCGTACGCCGTGGTGCGGGACCTGAACGACCCGTTGGCCAAGGCGATCCACGAGATCATCGGCCACTGCGCCGATACCGACCGGCGGATCGAGGAAATCCTCTCTGCGCTCAAGCGCTTGGGCCTGGAGGTGGAGGCCAAGCAGGGCGACCAGCTTGACGCAAACTATTTAAATAAGATAGTTGACTGAAAGCGTCGGGTAAATTATAGTTGACCAAAATACTAATATATAGGCTGCTCTCATTAACAGTATGATTTTTTGTGTATTTTAAGAGGGATCCCATGAGACTGACGACTAAAGGACGATTTGCGGTGACCGCCATGATCGATCTCGGCATGCATCGTGGCAATGGACCGGTCACGCTTGCGGAAATCAGCGGGCGTCAGAAGATCTCGCTCTCCTATCTCGAGCAACTGTTCGGGAAGCTGCGGCGTCATCAGTTGGTCGACAGCGTGCGCGGCCCGGGAGGCGGTTATTGTCTTGCCAAGGACATGTCCGACGTATCGGTCGCGGATATCATTCTCGCCGTCGACGAGCCGATCGACGCGACGCAGTGCGGCGGCAAGGAGAACTGTCACGACGACCAGAAGTGCCTGACTCACGACCTGTGGGCGACGCTCAACGAGCGCATCTTCGAGTACCTCGAGTCGGTGAGCCTGCGCCAATTGGTTGAAAACCAGAAGGCGAAGGAGGAGGGTGTCGCCCCGGTGCACGACATGCGCGAGGTGGTCGTGAGGCGGGAACCCGTGTCGGCCTAGCAATGAGCCACGCGTATTTTGACCACAACGCGACGACACCCGTCGACGAGCGGGTTCTGGACGCGATGCTGCCATACCTGCGCGAGCAATACGGCAACGCTTCCAGCCGGCATGAATTCGGGACCGCCGCGCGCAAGGCGGTGAACCGCGCCCGCGAACAGGTCGCGTCCCTGGTCGGAGCGCAGCCGGTACAGGTCATTTTCACCAGCGGCGGCACCGAGGCGAACAACCTGTTCGTCCGCGGGGCGGCGGCCTACCTCAAGCCGACCCAGATCGCGGTGAGCGGCATCGAGCATCCCTGCGTGGCCAAGCCGGCGCAGGATCTCGCGCGCCAGGGCTGGCAACTGCGAAAGCTCGCGGTGACGCACGATGGCGAGGTCGATCTCGCCGATGTGAACGCGGCGCTCGGAGCGCCGACCGGACTGGTCTCGGTGATGCTCGCGAACAACGAGACCGGCGTCATCCAGCCGGTCGCGGCGGTCGCGGCAAGAGCGCGGGACGCCGGCGCCTGGGTGCATACCGATGCCGTGCAGGCATTGGGCAAGATTCCGGTCGATTTCGGCGCGCTCGCGGTGCACGCGATGACCCTCTCGGCGCACAAGCTCTACGGACCGAAAGGCGCGGGAGCGCTGGTGGTCGACAAGCGGCTCGAGCTGAAGCCCATTCTGCACGGCGGCGGCCACGAGCGGGGCCTGCGCTCGGGCACCGAGAACGTGCCGGCCATCGTCGGCTTCGGCGCCGCGTGTGAACTGGCGGCGCAGCGCATGGATGAGCTGGGAGGCCGGCTTGCGGCATTGCGCGCGCGCCTCGAAACAGGGCTGCGCGAAATGGGTGCGATGATCTTCGGCGAACGCGCGCCGCGCATTCCGAACACGAGCTATTTCGCGTTCAAGGGCATAGACGGCGAGGCGCTGGTGATCGAGCTCGACAAGCTGGGATACGCGGTTGCGGCCGGCGCCGCGTGTTCGAGCACGAGCACCGAGCCGTCGGCGACGCTGCTGGCGATGGGCGTGAAGCCGGATCTCGCGCGCGGGGCGGTGCGCTTCAGCCTCGGCGCGGGGAACGACATGCGGCAAGTGGAGGATTTTCTCGCGGCGCTGGCGGGCGTGGTGACGCGGCTGAAGCGCCTGACGGCGATTGCGGTTTGAACCCCCTCCCCGGCTCTCCCCCTTGCAAAGGGGAGGGTGGAGAAGGGCGGCTTGAAACTGCTCTCGATGATGGATGAAGGCGGAGGGTGGCAGTTGAGGAAAGTTGGTTCGAACCCCAACCTTTCCCTCCCCCTGACAAGGGGGAGGGTTAGGGAAGGGGTAAACAGTGAATGGTGAGTGAATATGGCAATACAGTTGACTGAAAACGCGGCGAAACAGATCAAGACGCAGCTTGCAAAGCGCGGCCACGGCATCGGTCTGCGCGTGGGCGTGAAGAAAGTCGGCTGCTCGGGTTTCGCATACACCTACGATTACGCCGACGCGGTAGGCACGGATGACCGCCTGTTCGAGTCGCACGACACCGGGGTGGTGGTGGACGCGCAGAGCCTCGAGTTCCTCGACGGCTCGACACTCGATTTCGTGAAGGAAGGCTTGAAGCAGGTGTTCAAGTTCGAAAACCCGAACGTCGATGCGACGTGCGGCTGCGGCGAATCGTTCAGCGTGAAAAGCGGCGGCCAGTAAACGGTGAAATGGACATACGGCCCGGAGTCCGTGCGGGGACGGTGAGGAATTAGTCCGGTCACTGGTCACCGGTCACGTTCTTGGGAAAGACACATGAGCACAGTTCTGGAACATCTGGTCAATCAGCCCTACAAGCACGGTTTCGTGACGGAAATCGAGGCCGAGACCGCGCCCAAGGGGCTGAGCGAGGACACCATCCGGCTCATCTCGGCGAAGAAGAACGAGCCGGAATGGCTGCTCGAGTTCAGGCTCAAGGCCTATCGGCACTGGCTGACGATGGCGGAACCGGCCTGGCCCAACGTCAAGTACCCGAAGATCGACTTCCAGGACATCATCTACTACTCGGCCCCCAAGCCGAAGAAGTTGAACAGCATGGATGAGGTCGACCCCGAGCTCCTGCGCACTTTCGAGAAGCTCGGCGTGCCCATGAACGAGCGCGCGGCGCTCGCCGGGGTCGCGGTCGACGTGATTTTCGACTCGGTGTCGGTGGCGACGACCTACAAGCAGAAGCTCGCCGACGTCGGGATCATCTTCTGCTCGATCTCGGAGGCGGTGCGCGAGCATCCCGAGCTGGTGCGCAGGTATCTCGGCACCGTGGTGCCGTCCGGCGACAATTACTACGCCGCGCTCAACTCCGCGGTGTTCACCGACGGCTCGTTCTGCTTCATCCCCCGGGGCGTCAAGTGCCCGATGGAGCTTTCCACCTATTTCCGCATCAACACCCAGGAGTCCGGCCAGTTCGAGCGCACCCTGATCGTCGCCGAGGAAGGCGCATCGGTTTCGTACCTGGAGGGGTGCACGGCGCCCAAGTTCGACACCAATCAGCTGCACGCGGCGGTGGTGGAGCTGGTGGCGCTCGACAACGCCAGGATCAAGTATTCGACGGTGCAGAACTGGTATGCCGGCGACGAGCGGGGCAAGGGCGGCATCTACAACTTCGTCACCAAGCGCGGCCTGTGCAAGGGCGTGAACTCGCACATTTCCTGGACCCAGGTGGAGACCGGCTCCGCCATCACCTGGAAATATCCGTCGTGCGTGCTGCTGGGCGAGAACTCGGTGGGAGAGTTCTATTCGGTCGCGCTCACCAATCATCACCAGCAGGCGGACACCGGGACCAAGATGGTGCACATCGGCCGCGACACGCGCAGCACGATCGTGAGCAAGGGCATATCCGCCGGCAGCTCCAATAACAGCTACCGCGGCCTGGTGAAGATCGGTCCGAAGGCGGACCGCGCGCGCAACTATTCGCAGTGCGACTCGATGCTGATCGGCGCCCGGTGCGGCGCAAATACCTTTCCGTATATCCAGGTGCAGAACGCGACCGCCAGGGTCGAGCATGAAGCGACGACGTCCAAGATCGGCGAGGACCAGCTCTTTTATTTCCAGAGCCGCGGCGTCAGCCCCGAGGAGGCGGTGTCGATGATCATCAACGGTTTCTGCAAGGATGTTTTCCAGCAACTGCCGATGGAGTTCGCGGTCGAAGCGACCAAGCTCCTCGGACTCAAGCTCGAGGGCAGCGTAGGATGATCGACCCCAATGCAAGCGTTCTGCTCGAGGTGCGCGGCCTCACCGCGACGGTCGCCGGCGTCGAGATCCTGAAAGGCATCGATCTCACCGTGCGGGCGGGCGAGGTACACGCCATCATGGGCCCCAACGGTTCGGGCAAGAGCACCTTCGCCAGGATTCTCGCCGGCCATCCCGCCTATGAAGTGAAGAGCGGTACGGTGCGCTTCGAGGACAGGGACCTGTTCGAGCTGGCGCCCGAAGAGCGCGCCCGCAGGGGCCTGTTTCTGGGATTCCAGTACCCGGTCGAAATTCCGGGCGTGAGCAACAGCGCCTTCCTGCGGCTCGCCTACAACACGGTGCTGGGGGCGCGCGGCAGGGACGAGCTGGATCCGCTGGAGTTCGACGATTTGGTCCGCGAGAAGATGAAGCTGCTCGATATCGACACGAGCTTTCTCGACCGCAGCGTCAACGACGGTTTTTCGGGCGGCGAGAAAAAGCGCAACGAGATCCTGCAGATGGCGCTTCTCGAACCGCGCGTCGCCATCCTCGATGAAACCGATTCGGGTCTCGACATCGACGCGCTGCGCGTGGTCGCGAACGGCGTGAACCACCTGCTCACGCCGGAGAACGCGTGCGTGCTGGTGACCCATTACCAGCGGCTGCTCAACTATATCGTGCCCGACTACGTGCACGTGATGGAAGGCGGGCGCATCATCATGACCGGCGACAAGGCGCTCGCGCTGGAACTGGAAGCGCGTGGCTACGACTGGGTGGTCGAGGCGCACAAGGGCCGGGACAAGGCTGCGGCATGACGGTAACGGCGATCCATCCCTGCGTCGAGGCGCTGCTCCAGGGCAGCCGCGGGCTGCCGCGGATGCCGCTCGCCTGGCTCAACGCGCGGCGCGGCGCGGCCCTCGAGCGGGCGAACGCGCTCACGGTGCCCACCGCACGCGACGAGGAATGGCGCTTCACCGACATCACGCCGCTCACCAGGATCGTGTTCAGGCCGGCCGCGGCCGCGCCGCGGCTGGGAATGTCGGACATCGCGCAGTACATCGCGCCGGAGGCGACGGCGCACCTCGCGTTCGTGGACGGCGTGTTCGTGCCGGAACTGTCCGCCAACGCCGGGTTGCCGTACGGCGTGGTGGTCACCCATCTGACCGCCGCATTCGGCACCCACGCCGCGGTCATCGAGCCGCACCTTGCGCGCCATGCCGCTTTCGAGCGCGACTTGTTCGCGGCGCTCAATACGGCCTGCCTGCGTGACGGCGCTTTCATCTGGATCGCGAAGAACCAGAGATGCCCGACCCCGGTGCAGCTGCTGTTCATTTCCACCCAGCAGGAAACGGCCGCCCATCCGCGCTGCCTGGTGGTCGTCGAATCGGGCGCCGATTGCACGCTGATCGAGGATCACGTGGGCGTGGGCGACGGCGCTTATTTCAACAACGCGGTCTCCGAAATCGTGGTGGGTGAGCGCGCGCGGGTGCAGCACGTGAAGCTGCAGCGCGAAGCCCGCTCCGCCTTCCACATCGCCAACAGCGCGGTGACGCTCGCGAAGGACGCGACCTACACTTCGAACGCGGTCACGTTCGGCGCGCGCATTTCGCGCCATAACCTGGCGGTGGTCCAGCAGGGCGAGGGCGCGACGTGCCGCATCGACGGCCTGGCGCTGATTTCCGGCCGCCAGCTCGCCGATACCCACACGGCGATCGACCATGCGCGGCCCAACGGGAAAAGCGCGCAACTGCACAAGTGCATCGTGGGTGACGCGGCGCATGCGGTATTCAACGGCAAGGTGCTGGTGCGGGCCGGGGCGCAGCTCACCGATTCGGCGCAGCAGAGCCGCAATCTGCTGCTCTCGCCCAAGGCGCACGTGGACACCAAGCCGCAGCTCGAGATTTTCGCCGACGACGTGAAGTGCTCGCACGGCGCGACCGTGGGCCAGCTCGACACCGAGCATGTGTTTTACCTGAAGAGCCGGGGACTGTCCGAGGAACGCGCCCGCAGCCTCCTGACCTACGCTTTCGGTGCCGAGGTGATCGACCGGATTCCCGTGCCGTCCCTGGTCGAGCACCTGGAGCGCGCGGTGCTCGAGCAAACGCAGGCGCGTCCGCAGGCCGGAGGCGAGGCGTCATGAATGCCCCGTTTGCCGCGGTGAGGCCGGAGCGGGCGCCCGCCCTGGACGTCGAGCGCATTCGCGCGGACTTTCCGATCCTGAAGCTGAAGGTGAACGGCAAGCCGCTGGTGTTTCTCGACAATGCGGCCTCGAGCCAGATGCCGCAGCCGGTGATCGACCGCTGGGTGAGATACCAGGCGACCCAGCACGCCAACATCCACCGTGCGGTCCACTACCTTTCCGAGACCGCAACCGCGGAGTACGAGGCCGCGCGGCGCAGGACCCGGGTGTTTCTGAACGCGCGGGAGGAGCGCGAGATCATCTTCACCAGCGGCACGACCGACGGCATCAATCTGGTCATGCAGGGCTACGGGCGCAAGTTCGTCGGCGCGGACGACGAGATCATCCTGACCACGCTCGAGCACCACTCGAACATCGTGCCGTGGCAGATGCTCGCCCAGGAGAAGGGCGCGAAGCTGCGCGTGGTGCCGGTCAACGACCGCGGCGAACTGCTGCTCGAGGAGTACCGGAAACTTCTGGGCCCGCGCACCCGGCTGGTGGGTGTCACGCACGTTTCGAACGCGCTGGGTACGGTCAACCCGGTGGGAGAGATGATCGCCCTCGCGCACGAGCACGGCGTGCCGGTTCTCATCGACGGCGCGCAGGCCGCGCCGCATCTCAAGGTCGACGTGCGGGAACTGGACTGCGACTTCTATGCGTTTTCGGGGCACAAGATGTGCGGGCCGACCGGGATCGGGGTGCTCTACGGCAAGGCCGCGCTGCTCGAGAAGATGCAGCCCTTCAAGGGCGGCGGCGACATGATCCTGTCGGTCACGTTCGAGAAGACGACCTACAACGTGATTCCGCACAAGTTCGAAGCGGGAACACCCCCGATCAGCCAGGCGATCGCGCTGGGCGCGGCGATCGACTATCTTTCCGCGATCGGCATGGAACGCGTCTGCGCGCACGAAGGCGACCTGCTCGACTATGCCACGGACCAGGTGAACCGGATGCCGGGCGTGCGCATCATCGGCACCGCCGGGAAGAAGGCCGCGGTGCTGTCGTTCGCGGTGGAAGGCGTTCACCCGCACGATGTCGGCACTTTGCTCAATGAGGAAGGAGTGGCGATCCGCACCGGACACCATTGCGCCCAGCCCGTGATGCAGCGGTTCAAGGTGCCCGCCACGTCGCGCGCGTCCTTCGCGTTCTACAACACAATGGACGAAGTGGACGCGCTGGTAGCGGCGATCCGGAAAGTGCAGAAGATATTCGGCTGAGAAACATTGAAACCGCCGATGAACGCAGATGAACGCGAAGGACACCAAGATCAATCTGTCGCTTCCGTGCCCTATCGGCGTCAATCGGCGTTTATCCGCGGCTAATTGTTGCTTTTGAATTTCATATGGCGGACAGCAAACAGCTCTACCAGGAAGTGATCCTCGACCACAACCGCAAGCCGCGCAACTGGGGCTCGCTCGCGGATGCGACGCACCGGGCGGAAGGGCTGAACCCCCTGTGCGGCGACCACATTCACCTCACGGTGAAGGTGACGGACGACACGGTCGACGCCGTCAACTTCGAGGGCGAGTCGTGCGCGATCTGCAAGGCCTCGGCGTCGATGATGACGACGGCGGTGAAGGGCAAGACGCGCGACGCCGCCGAGGTGCTGGTGCAGGAATTCCGCGACATGGCGGTGGGCAAGCTCGATCCCGGGCGGCCGCATCATCTCGGGCGGCTCACGGTCTTCGCCGGCGTGCGCAACCTGCCGACACGCGTGAAGTGCGCGATCCTGCCGTGGCACACGCTGCATGCCGCCTTGAATTCGATCGAGACGACGTCGACCGAGGCGGAGGCCGACCCGATGCACGCGCCCATCGGCGGTGCGTGAGAAGGGCAATTCGAATAGAAAGGATTTACAGGATTGGAACAGGATCAACAGGAAGAAAGCATGAAAGCCGGGATCGAACTGATCGTGTAAATCCCGTGAAATCCCGTTGATCCTGTCCGTTACTTACGATGCCGAAGATCGCTGAAATCGAACCGACGCCGAACCCGAACGCGATGAAGTTCGTCCTCCGCGAACCCCTGACCTGGGGGATCACGCGGTCGTACGACGACGCCGGGCAGGCGCAGGACGACCCGCTCGCCGCAAAGCTGTTCGAGATCGAGCACGTGACCAACGTCTTCTACGTCGATCACTGGATCACGGTCACGCAGGACGGCGGCGCCGACTGGCAGGAGCTGATGCGCAAGCTCGCGGTTCCGATCCGGGATGCGCCGGCGGCCGACGAGCAGTCCGCCCAGATCGCGCAGGCCGCCACGCTCAACGTCGAAAGCATGAGCGACGCCGACCGCGTGCGGCGCGACAGGATCAACGAGATTCTGGACGAGCAGGTGCGGCCGTACCTCCAGGGCGACGGCGGCGATCTGTACGTCATGGGCATCGAGGGCAATCGCCTGATGGTGCACTATCAGGGCGCCTGCGGGAGCTGCCCGAGCTCCATCTCGGGCACGCTCGCCGGCATCGAGAGCCTGGTGCGGCAGATCGAGCCCGACATGGAAGTCGTGGCAGTTTAATTATATTAAATCCGCAGATCAACGCGGATTTACGCGGATCAGTCGGGCCTGCGGGCGCTGCGGAAATACCGGGTTTGGCAGCGTTCATCTGAAGTTCATCGGCGGTTTCAAAAAATGTCTGATTGGGTGACCGTCGCGAAGGTCGGTGAGCTGGCGCCGGGGCAATGGCGGGTGGTCGACGTGGACGGCGCGCCGATCGTGGTGTTCAACCTCGGCGGCGAATTTTTCGCGATCGAGGACGCGTGCACCCACGACGGGGGACAGTTGACCGGCGGCACGGTCGAGGGCGACGAGATCGTGTGCCCGCGCCACGGCGCGCGTTTCTGCATACGGACGGGAGAAGCGCTTTCCGCACCGGCCTATGAACCCACGGCAAAATTCCCGGTGCGCGTCGCGGACGGCGAAATCCAGGTCCGTGACGACCGCTGGGACTGACAATGCGTGTGGTTCCAGGACCTGCGCTTTTTCACGGCGGCGCGTGGCAGTCCTTCGAGCTCGCGGGTGATCGCCGCCTGCCGGTTTATCAGAGCGGATTCACCGCATCTGGAAGATCGCCTCCACCTCGGCGGCCGCGCCGCCCGGCAGCGCGTTGACGCCGATGGCGGTGCGCGCGTGGCGGCCGTTGTCGCCAAACACCGTGACCATCAGGTCCGAGGCGCCGTTGATCGCCAGCGGCTGTTGCGCGAACTCGGGCGTGCAGTTCACGTAGCCGGTGACCCGGACGCAGCGGACCACGCGATCGAGGTCTCCGCCGCAGGCCACTTGCAACTGCGCGAGGATATTCAGGGCACACAGGCGCGCGGCTTTCTGGCCTTCCTCGACACCCAGTTCCTTGCCCAGTTTGCCGACGAATTCGATCTTGCCCTGGCCGCGCGGCAACTGGCCCGAGACGAATACCAGGTCCCCGGCCGTCACCGTCGGGATGTAATTACCTCCCGGCGAAGATGGCGCGGGCAATGTGATGCCAAGTTCCGCGAGACGCTTGTCGATAGTTCCGGTCATTCCTGGTTCTCCACTTTGAGTTTTCGCCGCGCGATCGCCGGCGGCTGACAATATTACGATGAATGCGCGCCGTTGGGGCGGGCGCGAAAATGTTTGGGTAAAATCAGCGTCATGGGGAACAGATTATTCATCGGGCGCTGCGGCCTGCCGCTGCTGGTCCTCTGGACTCTGATGCTGCCGGCGTGTCAGACCGTGCAGACGACCCGGGCCGGCGCCGTCGGCGTGGAGCGCAAGCAGGCCATGTTGCTGTCCGTGGACCAGGTCAACCGCGGCGCGGACCAGGCCTACCGGCAGACGATTGCCGAGGCGGCAAAGAAGGGGACCCTCAACCGCAATTCGGCCCAGGTGTCGCGCGTCCGCGCCGCGGCCCGTCGCCTGATCGATGTCACCGGCGCATTCCGCGGCGATGCGCCGGGCTGGCGGTGGGAGGTGAACGTCATCACCTCGCCGGACGTCAACGCGTGGTGCATGCCCGGCGGCAAGGTCGCGGTCTATACGGGGCTTTTCGAGCGGCTCAACGCCACCGATGATGAGTTGGCGGCAGTCCTCGGTCACGAAATCGCGCACGCACTGCGCGAGCACGGACGCGAACGGGCCTCGCAACAGATGGCGCAAGGCGTGGCGATCGGTATTCTCGGAGCGGCGGCAGGGCTGGGCGAGGCCGGGGTGGATCTGGCCCAGCTGGTCGCCAACGTGACCTACGGTTTGCCCAATTCGCGGGAATTCGAACGCGAGGCGGACCGTATCGGCGTGGAACTGGCTGCGCGCGCGGGCTTTGATCCGCGCGCAGCAGTGAGCCTGTGGCGCAAGATGACCCGGACGGGAGGAGCAAGGCCGCCGCAGTTTCTCTCGACGCACCCATCGGACGACAGCCGGATCCGCGAACTGCAGGGCTACGCGGCGCGCGTGATGCCGCTTTACGAGTCGGCTCGCCGGCGCTAGCCGCGACAGTCACGGCAGCGGGGCCCGCGACCTGACGCCGCGGCCGGCGAGACCGCCGCGCGGAGCGACGATACACGCACCGTGCCTCCGCACACGCCCTCGGTGCCCGGCGATCGCAGCCCCGCCGTTTGATCTGGATCAAAAAGCTTTTCGCGGCGTGGTTCACAATCGGTCCGTCGATCTGACACGTTATTGACGGTGAAATCCATGCGCATGCATCCCGGCTGCTGCGTTCTGGCGCTCCCGATCTGGAACGATCGTTACAACCCCAGGTTCACGAAACAGGAAATCGAAGACCTTGTGTCTTATCTCAACCGGGACTTCTGCAAGTTCCCGAAGTAACGAGTCCGGACTGGCGGTGTCGCCTTTCGGGTCCCGGTCGGAATCAGGTGATCTGTTGAAAGGGGAAGGCGGAGTTCCGTGCAGCCCGCTTCGATCAGTTGAAGAGGTTCAACACGCCGTCGAGCCCGACATGGTTGATGGCGTGGGTGGCTTTCGCGCACACCACGGGCTTGGCATGATAAGCGACGCTCACGGCGGCTTCGGCCATGAACTCGAGATCGTTCGCGCCGTCGCCGATGGCGATCACCTGCCCGCGCCCGATGCCCAGATCGCGGCACACCCGCAGCAACGCGTCGCGCTTTCCGCCGGCGTTCACGATGCGGCCCACGATGCGGCCGGTGAGCCGGCCGTTTCCCACGCCGAGCGTGTTGGAGCACGTGTAATCCAGACCGAGTCTGTGCTTGAGGCGGTCGGTGATGTAGGTGAAACCGCCGGAGACGAGCAGCGTCCGGAGGCCGAGGTTTTTCGCCGCGGCCAGAAGCCGCTCCGCCCCCGGGGACAGTTGCAGCCGCTCGTCGTAAACGCGGGCGAGCGCGCCCTCGTCGAGCCCTGCGAGCAGCGCGACGCGGCGCTGCAGGCTCTCGTCATATTCGATTTCACCGCGCATCGCCCGCGCCGTGATCGCCGCAACCTGCGGTTTGATCCCTGCCATGTCGGCGAGCTCATCGATGGTTTCGATGGTGATCAGCGTCGAGTCCATGTCCGTGACCAGCAGCCGGAAATCGGTCAGCCGCCGCTCCGGCGGAATGAATGCGTGGTCGAGCCGGGCGCGCTCGCACAGTTCGGTGATGCCGGGCGCGGCGCGGGCGCCGCACAGACGGAACGCCTCCGGGGCGATGCGCTCGATGCGGCTCGCGCCGGAGAGTTTGGCGAGATTCTTGAGGTCGATGGTTTCGACCTCGCGACCCTGTACGACGAGATGCATGCGTTGAGACGGGGAGACGCGCAATGCGAACGCGCGATTATAGCGGAACGGAGAGTTAACGCGCTGCGCGAAGCGACCTGAGCGCGCGAAGGCCGAATCGCGCGGGACGTTCCGCGGTCGCGAGCCAGCCCCGCGGCAATTGAATATGGCGGCGCGCTGCATTAGGATTACAGGGGAGGAATTTTCACAGTCCGCTCCCCTCGCGATGCGCCCACGGCGGCGCGCAAGCGGCGATGCACACATCACCCCGCCGTGCACGGAGAACAACATGACCAGAAACACCGATCGCAGTCCTTCAGGCACGCAGAACGCACCGGACCATCCGCGGGGCATGGCGCTCCTGCGCGATCCCTTCTACAACAAGGGCACCGGGTTTAGTGATCGCGAACGCGACGAGTACGGGCTGCGCGGGTTGTTGCCGCCGCGGGTGCTCTCCCAGGACGAACAGGCCGATCGCGTGATGAAGTACGTGCGCCAGCTGCCCAACGACCTCGAACGCTACATCGCGCTCAATTCGCTGCATGACCGCAACGAGGCCTTGTTCCTGCGCGTGGTGAGCGACCACATCGACGAGATCCAGCCTCTCATCTACACGCCGACGGTCGGACTGGCATGCCAGAAGTACGGGCACATCTTTCAGCGCCCGCGGGGGCTGTTCGTCAGCGCCAACGATCGCGGGCGCGTGGCGCAGGTGCTGCGCAACTGGCCGCATCGTGCCGCCATCATCGTGGTGACCGACGGCGAGCGCATCCTCGGCCTGGGCGACCTCGGGGCCAACGGCATGGGCATCCCCGTGGGCAAGCTCTCGCTGTACGCCGCTTGCGCTGGCATCGATCCCAAGACCTGTCTGCCGGTGATGCTCGACGTCGGCACCAACAACGGCGAACTCCTCGGCGATCCGTTCTACATCGGGTTGCGCCAGCGCCGCGTGCAGGGCGCGGCTTATGACGAGCTGGTGGAGGAATTCATTTCCGCCGCCCGGGAGGTGTATCCGGGGGTGGTGATCCAGTTCGAGGATTTCGCGAACCACAACGCTTTCCGCCTGCTGCGCAAGTATCGCGAGCGCGTTCCCACTTTCAACGACGACATCCAGGGCACGGCGGCGGTGGCGCTTGCCGGCATCCTCTCGGCGCTGCGCGTCACGGGCGGCACGCTCACCGATCAGACCATCCTGTTTCTCGGCGCTGGCGAGGCCGCGACCGGCATCGCCGAGCTGGTGGTTTCGGCCATGATCGCGCAGGGCCTCGCGGAGGACGCGGCGCGGCGCCGCTGCTGGCTGGTCGATTCGCGCGGGCTGGTGGTGAAAAGCCGCACCGACCTGGCGGGGCACAAGCTCGCCTACGCGCACGACGCCGCGCCGGTCGGCGACTTCCTGTCCGCCGTCAGGACGCTCAAGCCCACGGCGATCATCGGGGTCGCGGCTGTCGGCGGCACGTTTACGCGCGAAGTGCTCGAGGAGATGGCCCGCATCAATGAGCGGCCCATCGTGTTTGCGCTGTCGAATCCGACTTCCAAGGCCGAGTGCACCGCGGAGGAAGCCTACCGCAACACCCGCGGGCGGGCGCTGTTCGCCTGCGGCAGCCCGTTCGACCCGGTCACCCTCGACGGCAAGACGTTCGTGCCGCGCCAGGGCAACAACTCCTACATTTTCCCGGGCGTGGGCCTGGGCGCGATCGTGAGTCGAACACGGCAGATTCCCGACGACATGTTCATGGCGGCGGCCCATGCCCTCGCGCACCAGGTGAGCGAGTCCGACCTCCGGCAAGGCAGCCTTTATCCGGCGCTGCCGCGCATCCGCGAAGTTTCCACGCGCATCGCGGCCACGGTGGCTGAAACCGCGTACCGGCTGAAGCTCGCCGGGGAGACGAAGCCAGCCGATGTCGCGGCGCACATCCACGCGCAGATGTACGACCCGCATTACTGAGGGCGGCCCCTACAGCACGCCGGGCAGATCGCGGATGCTGCTCAGGACCCGGTGCGCGTCGGAAAACGCGCAACCCGCGGTGAGCCGGCTCGGCACGATGATGCAGCGCACACCGGCCGCGGTCGCCGCGGCCAGTCCGCGCTCGGAATCCTCGATCACCAGGCATTCGTCCCTTGCCACGCCGGCGCGCTCGATCCCCTTGAGATAGGGCTCGGGATGCGGCTTGGGGTTCGCGTAGTCGCCCGATGCGATCACGAATTCGAAGTAGCGCAGCAGGCCGCTCGTTTCGTGGATGATGTCGAAGTGCTCGCGCTGGGAACTGGTGACGATCCCCATGCGGTAGCGGCCGTGCAGCGCCGCCAGCACGGCGCCGACGCCGTCGATGACGTGCGACCGCCCGCGCAGCAGTTCGCTGTAGAGCGCGCCGCGCTCCCGCCGCACCGCTTCGAGCTCTTCCCCCGGCCAGCCATGTTCGCGGGCGAAATGCAGGATACCCCTGCTCTGGCGCAGGAACAGATCGAGGTACTGGCCTTCGCTGATCTCGATGCCGCGCGCGGCAAGCGTGTCGCGCGTGGCGAGGAAGTAGAGGTGCTCGGTGTCGACCAGCACCCCGTCGTTGTCCCAGAGAATCGCTTTCAGCATCGCTCGGAAGTTCGTCCGGCCTTCAATCACGCGAGTTCCGCGAATACTTCCCGCACCGCCGCCACGCGCGCTCTGGCGTCGGGCAAAGGCGCCTCGATGCGCAGTTTGTCCTGTCCCGCCAGCCGGTAGTTCCGCCTGGTCTGCACCAGTTTCAGAACCTTGACCGGCTCGATCGGTGGTTGGGGCACGAACTGCAGTTGAATGGCCGAGTCCGTGGCGTCGATGCGCGCCACGCCCAGGGGCTTGCCGAGGATGCGCAGCCGGTGGCTGTCGAGCAGCGCGCGCGCCGGCTCCGGAAGCACGCCGAAGCGGTCGATCAGTTCCTCGCGCAGGGCGTCGAGCCGCGCTTCGTCATCGCAGTTGGCGAGCCGCTTGTAGAGCACGAGCCGCTCGTGCACGTCGTTGACGTAGTCGTGAGGCAGCAGCGCCGGCACATGCAGGTTGATCTCGGTGGTCACGCCGAGCGGCGCGGCGAGATCGGGCTCCCGGCCCTGCCTGAGCGACCTGACCGCCGCGTCCAGCATCGCGCAGTAGAGATTGAATCCCACCTCCTGCATCTCGCCGCTCTGCGCCTCGCCGAGCACTTCGCCCGCGCCGCGGATTTCGAGATCGTGCATGGCGAGAAAGAATCCGGAACCGAGTTCCTCCATCATCTGGATCGCTTCCAGCCGCTTCTTCGCCTGCGCGGTCACGCTGCCTTCTTCCGGCAGCAGAAGATAAGCGTAAGCCTGGTGGTGCGAGCGGCCGACGCGGCCCCGCAACTGGTGCAGCTGCGCGAGCCCGAACTTGTCCGCGCGGTTGAGGATGATGGTGTTGGCCGTCGGCACGTCAATCCCGGTTTCGATGATGGTGGTGCACAGCAGCACGTTGAAGCGCTGCTGGTAGAAGTCGCGCATGACGTGCTCGAGCTCGCGCTCGCGCATCCGGCCATGGGCGATCCGGATGCGCGCTTCGGGCAGCAGCCGCCCGAGCATGTCCGCGACGTGCTCGATGGTGTCGATGTCGTTGTGCAGGAAATAGGTCTGGCCGCCGCGCTTCAGTTCCCGCAGCACGGCCTCGCGGATGAGCGGCCGGCTGTACCTCGACACGAAGGTCTTGATGGCGAGCCGGCGCTGCGGCGCGGTCGCGATGACCGAGAAATCGCGCAAACCCTCGAGCGACATGGCGAGCGTGCGCGGAATCGGCGTCGCGGTGAGGGTGAGCACGTCGACCTCGGCGCGCAGGGCCTTGAACCGCTCCTTCTGGCGCACGCCGAAACGGTGTTCCTCGTCGATGATGACCAGCCCCAGGTTCCTGAATTTCACATCGCGTCCGAGCAGCTTGTGCGTGCCGATCGCGATGTCGATGGCGCCGTCCGCGAGTCCCTTCATCGCGGCGGCGGATTCCTTCGCGGTCCGGAAGCGCGAGAGCTCGGCGAGTTTGACCGGCCAGTCGGCGAAGCGGTCGGAGAAGGTGTTGAAGTGCTGCTCCGCGAGCAGCGTAGTGGGCACCAGCACCGCTACCTGCTTGCCGTCGGCGACGGCGACGAACGCCGCGCGCAACGCCACCTCGGTCTTGCCGAAGCCCACGTCGCCGCAGATAAGGCGATCCATGGGCTTGCCGCTCCTGAGGTCCGCGAGCGCGGCGTTGACAGCCGCGGCCTGGTCCGCGGTTTCCTCGAACGGAAACTCCTCGCAGAACGCCTCGTAGTCGTGCTGCTTCACGTTGAACGCGTGGCCGTGGCGCACTGCGCGCTGCGCGTAGAGGTTCAGCAGCTCGGCCGCCGCGTCGCGCACCTGGGCGGCCGCTTTTTTCCGCGCCTTCTCCCATTGCCCGCTGCCGAGCTGGTGCAGCGGCGCCTGCTCGGGCGCGGCGCCGCTGTAGCGGCCGATCAGATGAAGGCTGGAAACGGGAACGTAGAGCATGTCGCCGCCCGCATATTCCAGGGTGAGGAATTCCGTCTCGCCCGCGCCGGGATTCATGGTGCGCAGACCGCGATAGCGCCCGATGCCATGCTGCTCGTGCACGACCGGGTCCCCGGTCTTGACTTCCGACAGGTCGCGCAACATGCCTTCGGCGCCGACGCGCCGGCCTTCGCGCTCCCGGCGCGGCCGCGCCTGCGCCGCGTACAACTCGTTCTCGGTGATGATGGCGACCCGGGCATCGGGAACAGTGAAACCGTCGTGGAGCGGTCCCACGCCCAGCATCACGCGCCCGGCCGCCGCGCCGAATTCCGCGAAGCCGCCGCATGCTGGGGGGCGCAAGCCGTACTCGGAGAAGAATTCGAGCATGGTCTCGCGCCGGCCCATGCTTTCGGCGAGGATCAGCACGCGCCCGGCAAACCCGTCGAGGAACGCCTGCAGCCGGCGCAGCGGATTGTCGGCGCGCCGCTCGATCGCCACTGCTGGAAGCGCCGCGGAGGCGGAAGCGCCGTGACCGCTGACGGGTGACAGGTGATCGGTGGGCGGTGAACCGTGAGTCGTGAGTCGTGAGTCATCATTCGTGGTTCGCGGGCTCCCTCCCTCTTGGGAGGACGGGATTGGGACTTCCGAACTCCCTCCCCCTTGAGGGAGGAGGGTTGAGGTGGGGGTGATCGTCAAGGGCGAAGACGACAGGACAAGCTCGAGACGGGCGAGGGATTTGATCGCCCCGAAAAAACCGTCGGTTGCCAGAAACAGCTCGTGCGGCGGCAGCACCGGGTTCGTGAGATCGCCGCGCAGCATCGCGTAACGCGCGTGGGTATCGACCCAGAACTGCGCGATCGCCGGCGCGAGCCGGCCGTGCATGCAGACCAACGTTCCCTGCGGCAGGTAATCGGTGAAGAGGGCCGTGCGCTCGAAGAACAGCGGCAGATAATATTCGATGCCCGGCGCGGGAATGCCTTTGCTTACGTCCTTGTAGATGCGGCTCTTCGACGGATCGCCCTCGAACTTCTCCCGGAAGTTGCGGCGGAAGCGCGTCTGGCCCGCTTCATCGAGCGGAAACTCGCGCGCGGGCAGCAGGCGGACTTCGCTCACCCTGTAGATGCTTCTCTGCGTGTCGACGTCGAAGCTGCGGATGCTTTCGATCTCGTCGTCGAGAAGATCGATGCGATAGGGCAGCGCGCTTCCCATCGGGAAGAGGTCGATCAGCCCGCCTCGAAAACAGTACTCGCCCGGCGCGAGAACCTGGGTGACATGCGTGTAACCGGCAACCGTCAGCTGCCGGCGCAGCTCGTCTCCGTGCAGCGCTTCACCCTGCTTGAAGAAGAAGGTATGCGCCGCGAGGTATTCGACCGGCGGCAGGCGATAGAGCGCCGTGGTGACCGGCACGATCGCCACGTCGAATGCGCCGTGCAGCAACTGCCAGAGCGTCTCGAGCCGTTCGGAAACGAGATCGTGGTGCGGCGAGAAATGGTCGTAGGGCAGCGTTTCCCAATCGGGGAAAAGGTGCACCTTGAGCTGCGGCGCGAAAAACGGAATTTCTTCCAGCAGGCGCTGCGCGTGCCAGGCGTTTTCGGTGACGACGAGAATGGGGCGCGCACGCAGGGCGAGTTCGGCCACCCCGAGCGCGTCGCTCGAGCCGTGAAACACGCCCGCGCTCGCGCGCTGGCCGGCCGGTGGTACGGAAATGCCGAACATCGGAACCGCAAAAGGGCGGTATTATACCGGCGATCGCTCTGGCGACGGGCGCGGGCGGCGCGCGGCGCGAATCAGACCGCGCGGTTGATTGCGACCGGAATCCGGCGCGGACCGAAAGCGCGCCTGAAGGTTTCGAAGCGTCCGGCGATGGCGGTGCCGCAGTCGGGACACCGGCCGTCCGGCGTCACCCGGTAATCGTCGATCCGGTACCAGTCGCGCAGGATGAGGGGCGCGCCGCAGCCCGGGCAGTAGGTCGAACCGCCCTTCTCGTCGTGCACGTTGCCCGTGTAGACGTAGTTCAGCCCCGCGTCGAGCGCGATGTCGCGCGCGCGCGTGAGCGTTGCCGGCGGCGTCGCGGGAATGTCGGTCATCTTGTAATCCGGGTGGAACGCCGAGAAATGCAGCGGAACGCCGGGTCCGAGTTCCTTCATGATCCACCTGCATTCGGCCTCGATCTCGGCGGCGGAATCGTTCCTGCCGGGAATGAGCAGCGTCGTGATCTCGAACCAGACGTCGGTCTCGTGCCTGAGATACACGAGCGTGTCGAGCACCGGCTCCAGGCGCGCGCCGCACAACTTGAAGTAAAACTCATCGGTGAATGCCTTGAGATCGACGTTGGCAGCGTCCATCTTCGCGTAGAACTCGCGCCGCGGTTCGGGGTGGATATAGCCCGCCGTGACCGCGACCGTCTTGATGCCGCGCGCGTGGCAGGCATCGGCGACATCCATCGCGTATTCGGCAAAGATGACCGGGTCGTTGTAGGTGAACGCGACGCTCTTGCAGCCGCTTTGCGCCGCCGTCTGCGCGATCGCCTCCGGCGAAGCCTGGTCGGCCAGGGTATCCATTTCGCGCGACTTCGAGATGTCCCAGTTCTGGCAGAACTTGCAGGCGAGATTGCATCCCGCGGTGCCGAACGAGAGGATGCTCGAGCCGGGGTAAAAATGATTGAGCGGCTTTTTTTCGACGGGATCGATGCAGAATCCCGACGACCGGCCATAAGTGGTGAGCACCATCGCATCGCCCACCCTCTGGCGCACGAAGCACGCGCCGCGCTGGCCTTCGTGCAGGCGGCAGTCGCGCGGGCACAGGTCGCACTGCATGCGGCCATCCTCCAGCAGGTGCCACCAACGGCCCGGGTATTCGCGTGCGCTCATACGGTGATGGGTGATTCGCGCCACTTGGTTACGACGTAGCGCGAGAGTTTCACCTCCTGGTGCCAGAAGTCGGGCGGCAGCCCGGCCTTGTACTTTAGATGCCCCATGAACTCGGCGGGTTCCCGCAGATTTTCCCACACTTGCGGTAGGAAGGTGCTGCTGTGGTGGCCGTACTGGAACACCACGCCGTCGATGCCGATACGCAACTGGGCGAGCGCATCCTGCTCGTCGGTAAACGTCATGGGCGCCAGGGCTGAGAGCACCGAGATTTCCACAGCGACCGCGTCGAATTCGTCCACGGCGAGCGGCTTGAAGCGCGGGTCGCGGAACGCCGCCGCCACGGCGTTGGCCTGGACGTCCTCGAGAAGCGTGCGGTGAGCACGCAGCGTGCCGATGCAGCCGCGCAGCTTTTTTTCACAAGTGAGCGTGATGAAGCAGGCGCCGAGTTCGCGTAGCCACGCGGCGTCTTCTACCGCCCGATGCGTTTTGCCAAATTCGCGGGCGATCGCGGTGCGGGCGAGCGGGAGCAGAACGTTGCCGGCGTTGTCCGGCAGCAGGATCGGGGTCGCTTCAGTGCGCATGCTGTGTGGATTCAAAGAAAGCGAATGCGCCATAGCCGACGACGCGGCGCTTGTCGCCGGCGGTGTCGCCGGAGTTGCGCAGGTCGAGCAGTTGCGGGGCCAGGCGCCGGCGCTGCGCTGCGAAGTTGAGTCCGGTGACCGGTGTTGCGCCGCACGCCTGTTCGTGCGTGATGTCGGTGCGCAGGCCGAGGATCGCGTCGGCAGTGCGGCGGTCGATCGCCTGTGCTTCAGCGTAGTTGAGGTAATGGGAAAGATCGGAGCTGACGACGATCAGCGT
>JACQOJ010000108.1 GCA_016202605.1 Betaproteobacteria bacterium | reverse complement strand
GGACTGGGGCATCAGCTACGAAGAGCTGGAGCCGTATTACGACCAGTTCGAGCACCTGTATGGCGTCGGCGGCAAGGCCGGCAATCTCAACGGCGAGATCCAGCCCGGCGGCAATCCGTTCGAAGGCCCGCGTTCGCGCGAGTATCCGAATCCGCCGGCCCATCCGACCTACGCCGGTGCGTTGTTCGCGAAGGCCGCCGCGTCGTTGGGTTACACGCCGTCCCCGAATCCCATCGCGTCCATGACCCAGGCCTACAGGAATCCGTATCGCCTGATGCTCGGCCAGTGTCTGCGCGGCGGTTTCTGCAGCAGCCACGGCTGCGCGAACGGCGCCAAGGCGAACCCGCTGACGGCCGTGCTGCCTGCTTTGCTCAAGCACGAAAATTTCGAGTTGCGCCCCCTTGCGAACGCCACCAGGGTCAATCTCGATTCCGACCGGAAACGCGCGGTCGGCGTGACCTACATCGACGCGCACGGGCGCGAAGTGGAGCAGCCGGCGGAGCTGGTGATCCTGACCTCTTACACCTTCAACAATACGCGCCTGATGCTGCTTTCCGGGATCGGCAGGCCTTACGACCCGGTCAGCAACCGGGGTGTCGTGGGCAGGAATTATTCCTACCAGGTGGGGGGCAGGGTCGTGCTGTTCTTCGAGGACAAGGAATTCAACCCGTTCATGGGCGGGGGCGCGCGCGGCACTTCGATCGATGATTTCAGCGGCGACAACTTCGACCATGCGGGCGCAGGCTTCATCGGCGGCGCATGGGTGGCGGTAACGAGTTCGGGCGCGACGCCGATCCGTACCATGCCGGTGCCGCACGGCACACCGCGTTGGGGCGCGGCGTGGAAAAAGGCTGCGGCGCGGTACTACACGCGTTCGTTCTCGATCGGCGTGCACGGCGGCTCCCAGAGCTACCGCACCCACTATCTCGACCTCGACCCGACTTACCGCGACGCCAACGGCCTGCCGCTCATCCGCATGACCTTCGACTGGACCGAGAACGAGAGGAGGCTGTCAGCGTGGATCACGAACAAGGCGGCGGAGATCGCGAAGGCGATCGGCGCGTCGAAGACGAGCGTCAATCCGATCACCGGCAAGTACAGCATCGTGCCGTATCAGAGCACGCACAACTGCGGCGGCGCAGTGATGGGCGCGGACCCGGCAACGAGCGCGGTCAACAAGTATCTGCAGTCGTGGGATGTGCCGAACGTGTTCGTGATCGGCGGCAGCGCGTTTCCGCAGAACAGCGCCAACCCCCCGACGGGCACGATAGGGGCGCTGGCGTGCTGGGCGGCCGACTCGATCAAGGACCACTACCTGAAGCGGCCGGGGCCGATGGTGTAGCGTTGCGGCTGCGCTCGAGAGGCGTCGTGTAGCAGTCCGGCGTCCGCTCATCAAACCGTGATACGCTGCATCGTTCAGGACAGCGAACACAGGAGGAGACCATGAAATTCGAACCCGGAATCCGGCGCGTGCTGGTGATCGCAATCGCATCCGCGCTCGCGGCACCCGCCGCGGCGCAGACCTGGCCGGCGCGTCCCGTGCGGATCATCGTGCCGTTCGCGCCGGGCGGCGGCGTCGACACCGTGACCCGCCTTCTCGCCCACAAGCTCGGTGAACAGATCGGCGGCTCGTTCGTGGTCGATAACCGTCCGGGCGGCGCGGCCGTCCTCGGCACCGAGCTCGTGGCGCGAGCGGCGCCGGACGGCTATACCTTGCTCACGTCGGCGCCGGAATTCTCGATCAATCCCAGCATGCGTTCGAAGCTGCCGTACGATCCGTTCAAGGACTTTGCCTACATTTCGCAGCTCACTGCGGGCCAGTTCATGCTCGCGAGCCATCCCTCGGTGCCGGTGAAGACCGTCAAACAGCTCATCGCGCTGGCGAAAGCGCGGCCCGACAAGCTCAACTACGGCTCCTCGGGCACGGGCGGCATCAATCATCTCGCGGGCGCGCTGTTTCAGTCGATGACGGGCATCCGCTGGGTGCACGTGCCGTTCAAGGGCGCGGGGCCATCCACGATCGGGCTTATCGGCGGGCATATCGATTTCGTCTTTGCCAGCACCACCGGGCTCGTCGGACCGGCAAAAGCAGGCAAGGTGCGCCCCATCGCCGTGACCGGCCCGACGCGCTTCACGGAGCTTCCGGAGGTGCCGACGATCGCGGAGTCAGGGGTCCCCGGCTACAACGTGACGGGTTGGTACGGTTTTTATGCGCCGGCGGGCACGTCCGCCGAGATCGTGCGGCGGCTGCACGCGGAAGCGCGGCGCGCGATGAACAGCCCGGATGTGGCAGAAAGGCTCGTCAAGACCGGCAATGCGCCCGTGGCCAGCTCGCCTGGAGAGTTTGCCGCATTCGTGCGTGCCGAGATCGGCAAGTGGGCGAAAGTGATCAAGGACGCCGCCCTGGAAAAAGTGGACTGAGCCGTGTCCGGCAGCGGCATTCAGCGTACTGGTTGAAGGCATCCAAGTACATCGTCTTTGGAACAAATTTCAGACACAAAGGGAGACGCGTAATGAGGCTAGTGGCTATTCCGCCGTATCGAAATCCGGCCGTCAACTGGGGTTGGGTGCTGCGTCACCTTCTTGAGGATTACAGAAAGACCGGCGGACTCGAAGGCGTGGAGGTGGATGTCGATGAGGGCTATCTGGTGGAGAGCACCTCCGAGACGCGTGACGAAGAGGTTCTGGCGCTCATCAATGTGGGGATAATCAACAAGGTCAAGGAATACGCGCGAACGGGCAAGTACGACGGCATCGTCCTCACCGGCGCCATAGACCCGGGCTTTGTGGCGGCACGGGTGGTTCTCCAGGACAAAATCCCCGTGACCGGCGCCATCCACTCGGCGCTGCACGTCGCGTCGCTCATCGGAGAACGCGTGAGCGAGATCCACACGGTTCCTTCCTCATCGCTCATCGTCAGGCATCTCGGAGAGCGCTATGGATTCGGCGATAAGCTGGTCAGCGTGCGAATCCCGGGACATACCTCGACGGCGGCATATAGGGTTCTCGAGAAGTACAGGGATAGCTGGGCAGAGAGGCTCAATGACCCGGCACTCAAGAAGATCATGGACGACTTAACAACCGAGTGCATCGCGGCGGTCGAGGAGAACAGGGCGGACGCTGTGATCCTCGCGTGCGAACACCTGCAAGCCTGCGCGGATGGCGTGAGGCAGAGGCTGGATAAGGCGGGTTACCATGAGATACCCGTCATTCGCGCGTTTCCGGCGGGTCTGGAAATGGCCAGGGCCATGGCGAACATGAAGCTTCTGCAGACCGCCAGGGCCTATCCGGGCCACGACCTGAAGGCTGCTCCGAGATATTGCTGAACGTATCGGTTCGGAGCGGTTGCATCGGCGCTCATGCCCTTGAACAGGGCGCAAGGCCGACAATCCGGCAAGGCGCCACCGACGGGTTGAATCTCCCATCCGTCGCCGGGATGCACTATCATGCGGTTGCAGCACACAAAAAGTTCAGAAGGAGGAGAGATGCGCCACATCACCTGGATCGCAAACGCGGTGCTGGCCGTGGGACTGCTCGGATCGTTGCCTGCGGGCGCGCAAAGCAGCGCCGACGATTACCCCAATCGCCCCGTCCGCTTCGTCATTCCCTATCCGCCCGGCGGCAACACCGATGTCTTCTCGCGCCTGATCGGCGCGCGACTTTCGGAGCGCCTGGGCCAGCAGTTCGTGATGGACAACCGCCCCGGTGCCGCCGGGACAGTGGGCGCGGCGCTGGTGTCACGCAGCACGCCGGATGGTTACACGCTCGTCATGGGTACGTTCGGCAACATCATCGTCGCGAAGAGTCTCAACCCCAAGCTCGCCTATGACCCGGTCACCGATTTCTCGCCGGTCTGCTCGGTCGCGAGTCCGCCGGGGCTGCTCGTCGTGCATCCGTCGGTGCCCGTCAAATCGGTCAAGGAACTCATTGCCTACGCGAAAGCGAATCCCGGCAAGCTCAACTACGCGACACCCGGCGCCGGCGCCTGGAACCATCTGTATTTCGAAGTATTCAAGCAACGTGCCGACATCAATCTCGTGCACGTGCCTTACAAGGGCATCGGACCGGCGATCATCGATCTCATCGCGGGGAATGTGCAGGTTTCCATAGCCTCCGTGCCGTCTTCGCTGCAGCATGCGCGCGCCGGCAGGCTCCGCGTACTCGCGGCAACTGGCGACACGCGATCGCAGCTTCTGCCCGACGTGCCGACGGTCGCCGAGTCCGGTCTGCCCGGCTACCGCGCCGCCGGATGGTTTGCGGTGCTCGCGCCCGCAAACACGCCGGCACCGATCATCGCGAAGCTGAACGCGGCAATGGTCCGCATCCTCGAGTCGCAGGAAATGCGCACGGTGCTCGCCCAGGAAGGCGCCGATCCGGCGCCCGCCAGCCCGGAAGCCGTCGCCCGTTCCATCCGCGAACAGGTACAGCAGATGGCGCCGGTCGTGCGGTCGCTCGGCCTGAAGAGCACGTGAAGCTCGTACTGTCCGACGATTCGAACGAAGTCCGCCGTAGGAGTCCGGCAGACGCTCGCCGAACTGGCGAGCCGGCGCCGGGCTGCTGCTGCGCGCGCTGCGGCAGGGCGGCCCCTCATGGTGCAAGGCGAGGTAACGGCAGACCTCGCGCTGTTTGCCGGAGAGCGAGGGTACTTTACGGAAGAAGGGGTGAGGCTATTGACCGATCCGGCGGGTGATGTCTCGTTCGTTGTGCCGGGTTTGTCGTCTGTGAGTCGCTGACAAGTGATCCGCATCGGCCTAGATGGTCGAAGCGAGTCCGGCATCCAGCAGAACGAAGGCCTGATGAATGTGCAGTTGCGTGCGCAGGAAATGAACCGCGCTGTCGAGGTCGT
Organism: Betaproteobacteria bacterium; assembly: GCA_016202605.1. Classification (GTDB taxonomy): domain Bacteria; phylum Pseudomonadota; class Gammaproteobacteria; order Burkholderiales; family SG8-41; genus DSOT01. The sequence continues at coordinate 5,984 of JACQOJ010000108.1, read as the reverse complement.
CGAAGCGCAAAGGTTCGTTGTTTTCGTCCACGATGTAGTAGAGGTCCCAATCCGGGTACGCCGTCTGTTTTCCAATCGCGTAACCGCAGCGGTAAGGACCGATGCACCACGCCGTCGGACTGAGCAGCGCGATCTGCCGCGCTTTCTCCAACGTCAGCATGCGACGGCCGCGACTGTTGACCGGCAGCGTGTACAGCCACTTATTTGCGCATTCCATGACCGGGGTTCCCATCAAGATAGATCACCATGACAGCCTCCAACAATTTGGCTCGTGTCCGTTTCCCCGCAGAATCCGTGCCATGCCCCACTGAAACGTGACCAATTTCACGCTACCCGGATAACAGCCTGAACGGAAATTGGAATTATTGGAGCCGTCAGGCATTCCCCGTCCGGCCTTGGCATCGGCTCGCTGTCGAAGCCTCGACAAATGTCGGAAGTGTCGACGGACGTTGCGGCGGCGCGAAGCAGGAGCGTGACTTTTGTCACAGATTGATTCTCTCTCATACAACCTGGCAATAAAGGAGCCGGTCGGGTCGGGCAGCGTTGCCGTTGAGTTCCGGTAGTGGAATGCGACGTTGCCGCAAGCGCCGCGGTGATGTCAGATGTGGCCGGGCGCACGGCCGATCAGGAACAGGCCGACACCGATGCACAGTACGGCGACGAAGGTCCTGAGCGCTGTGGCGTTGATCGCATGCACGATACGAACGCCCAGGAAGACGCCGGCGACCTCGAACAGGGTGACCGGAGCCGCGATTGCGAAGTTAACGGTGCCGAACTGCAGGTTACCCAGGGTCCCCGATACGGCGGCAATGATCTGGATCACCTGGCTTGCGCCGATCGAGGTCAGGGCGGGAAAGCCGAACAGCACCATCAGGGGCACCGACAGAGCTGGTCCGCCGACACCTGTAAGCCCTGAACCGAAGCCTGAAACTGAACCGATCAACGCCAGCAGCGCGCGCTGTGCCTGGCGGTTTTCGCCAAACGCGGGTTGGCGCAGGCCGCGCCAGCTCGCGAGCGTGTAAACGCCGGCAAAGATGATGATGCCGGCAAGGATGACGGCGAGCGCCCCGGGTTTGCTCAGCGAATTGATCCAGGCGCCGATGAAAGCGAGAAACACCGCGCCCAGACAGACCGGTATGGTGATCCGCCAGTCAATGCTGCCGAGGCGCTGGAAGGTCAAGGTGCCGATGACCCCGGTGAAGATGAAGGTAAAAAGCGCGGTCGCCATCGCCTCGTGAATGCCCAGCCCGGCAAAGGCTGCGAGCGCCGGAATGAGCAGGACGCCGCCAATGCCCACCGCGCCGATCAGCACACCCACGCCGAAAGCGACGGGCAGCAGCCACGCAAACTCGATCATGGGCGGATATTACGCGCCGACGGCTGTGCCATCTGATACGGTGCTCGCGCAGCGCCTGCCATGCCGAAGCCGGGTTGCATCGGAATCCATGCCGGCATATTACATTTTCCCGCTGCAGGCCGTTTAGAATGGGGTTCCCCATCGCTGCCGCGGAGGTGACCATGCTTGGCGCTTTGACGGTTTTGCTGCTCTACCAGTTGATCGGCGAGGTGATCGTGCAATTTGCGCGCCTGCCGGTGCCGGGGCCGGTCGTGGGCATGCTGCTGCTGTTTCTTTCGCTGTGGGCCCGCCGCCGCATCGCCGAGCCGCTGCGCGACACCGCCAACGGCATCCTGCAGCATCTTTCGCTGCTTTTCGTGCCCGCGGGTGTCGGCGTGATGGTGCATTTTTCGCGCGTATCGGGCGAATGGCTGCCGATCCTGGCAGCGGTGCTGTTGAGCACGGCGCTCGCCATCGCGGTCAGCGCTCTGGTGATGCAGGCGCTGATGCGCGGCAGGAACGGCGCCGGCGGGCGGCAATGACGCCGCGCGTCGCCGACATCTGGGTTTATCTTTCGGCGAGCCCGCTGCTCGGCCTGACGATCACGCTGCTCGCGTATCAGGGCGCGTACTGGATATACCGGCGGGCGAACTTCAATCCGCTGCTCAATCCGGTGCTGCTGGCGATCATCATGCTTGTCGCGGCGCTGCATGTCACCGGGACGCCGTACGCCACCTATTTCGACGGCGCGCAGTTCGTTCATTTCCTGCTGGGTCCCGCGACGGTCGCGCTCGCGGTGCCGCTCTACGCGCAATTCGACCGGCTGCGCGCGCTGGCGCTGCCTTTGGCCGGCGCGCTGCTCGCCGGTTCGCTCACCGCGATCGGCTCGGTGGTCGGCATCGCCTGGCTGCTGGGCGCGGGCGAGTCCACGCTGCTGTCGCTGGCGCCGAAATCGGTAACCGCGCCGATCGCGATGGGCATCGCCGAAAAAATCGGCGGCATCCCGTCGCTGACGGCCGTGCTGGTGGTCATGACCGGGGTCAGCGGCGCGATGATGGCGAAATACGTGCTCGATGCGCTGCGCATCCGGGATCACGGCGTGCGCGGCTTTGCGGTCGGCCTCGCTTCGCACGGCATCGGCACCGCGCGCGCGTTTCAGGTGAGCGAGCAGGCGGGGGCTTTTGCCGGACTCGGCATGGGCCTGAACGGCTTCGCGACGGCGATACTCATGCCCCTGGTGCTCGCGCTCTGGAGATGGTTCTGATGTACGAGGGATACCTCGAAGAGGCGGCGTGGTAAAGTTCGAACATCGACAAACAGGAGGAGATGATGCACCGGAAATTCGTAAAGGGGTTCGCGACCGCAGCGCTGCTCGCGTTCGCCGCGGGCGCGAGCGCACAGAACTATCCGACCAGGCCGATTCGCTTCCTCGTGCCAAGCCCGCCCGGCGGCTCACCCGATATCCTCGCGCGCATTGTCGGCAGCAAATTGTCCGATCAGATGAAGCAGCAGGTGATTGTCGACAACCGCTCCGGCGCGAGCGGCGTCATCGGCGTGGAAATCGTCAGGAATGCGGCCCCCGACGGCTACACCCTGCTGCTCGCCACGTCCACGAACTTCGCCTCGCTGCCGGCGCTCAAAAGCAAGCTGCCGTACGATCCGGACCGTGATTTCATCTCGCTGTCACGCATCGCATGGGTAGCCAATGTCGTGACAGTCAATGCCAACCTCGGCGCGAACAGCGTTGCCGATCTGGTCAAGCTCGCGAAGGAAAAGCCCGGGCAGCTCAACTACGGTTCGGCGGGCAACGGGTCTCCCGCGCACCTGGCGGGCGCAATGTTCAACGTGCTCGCTGGCGTGAACACGACGCACGTGCCCTACAAGGGCGCGGCGCCGGCGCTGTCGGACATGCTGGCCGGACAGATCCAGTTTCTGATCACCTCGCCTCTGGTCGCCGTGCCCCACGGCCGCGCCGGCCGCATCAGGGTGCTCGGGACCACGGGTGCGCAGCGCGATCCGCTGCTGCCCGAGCTGCCACCCGTCGCGGACACGATCCCCGGGTACGAAATCGTGCAGTGGTGGGGCGTCGCCGTGCCCAGGGGCACGCCGCCGGCCATCACCCGGCGCCTGCACAAGGAACTCATGACCGCGCTCAACGCGCCGGACGTGAAAGCGCTGATGAGCAAGAACGGCGCGACGCCCAGCCCGGAATCGCCGGCCGGGTTCGTCGCTTTCATGAAAACAGAGCGCGACCGCATCGCGAACGTCGGCAGGAAAGCCGGCATCACGCTGGACTGAATGACGCAACTCTATCCAGGTTTTTATCTGCATTCCGGGAGCGCGCGATGGTACAACCCGCCAACCTGCTTTTTTTCCAGTCGGACAACCATAACGGCCATCTGGTGGGATGTCACGGACATCCTTACGTCAAGACCCCGAACATGGACCGCATCGCCGCCCGCGGCGTGCGTTTTGCCAACGCTTACTGCACGAGTCCGCTGTGCTGCCCGTCGCGCTCCAGCCTCGCCACCGGCCGCTATCCGCACCAGACCGGCTACTGGGACAACGCACTCACCTACGACGGACGCCTGCCGACCTGGCATCACCGTCTGCGCGAGCAGGGTCACAACGTAACCGCGGTCGGCAAACTGCATTTCCGCAGCCCGGAAGACGATAACGGCTTTACCGAGGAAATCGTGCCCATGCACCTGCACGAGGGCAAGGGCGCGATCAAGAACCTGCTGCGCGGCTATGGCCTCGAGCCGCCCAAGGAAGACGGCAGCTTCTGGAAACTCTATATGGAGCGCTCGGGCGTGGGCACGACGCACTACCAGGACTACGACCGCAAGATCACGGAGAAAGCCGTCGAGTGGCTCAAGCGGCACGCGGGGGAAAAGGGCAGGCCGTGGGTGCTGTTCGTGTCCTATATCAGCGCTCACCCGCCGTTCACCGTGCCGCAGCGCTTCTACGACCTCTACCCCGAGCACGCCATGCCGCTGCCGCCGGCTTTCCGCATGGGCGAACGTCCGGAGCATCCTGCGGCGGAATATCTGCGCTACATGGACGGCATGCGCGTGATGACCGACGAGCCGGCGCTCAGGCGCATCGCGGCCGGTTACTTCGGGCTCATCACCCATCTCGACGAGCAGATCGGCATCGTGCTCAGGACCGCGGAAGAGCTGGGACTGCTCGACACCACGCGCGTCGCCTACACCAGCGATCACGGCGAACTGTTCGGCGCGCAGGGCATTTTCGGCAAGAAAAATCTGTACGAGGGCGCAATCCGCGTGCCGCTGCTCATCTCGGGACCGGGTGTGCCGCAGGGCCGCGTGGTGCGGCAGCGCGCCTCGCACGTCGATCTTTTCCCCACACTTGTTGCCGGGGCCGGCGCGCAACTTGCGGATGCGGACCGCGACCTGCCGGGCATGGACCTGTGGCCGGCGGTCAACGGCAAGGAAACCGAACGGATCATGTTCGCCGAGTACCACGCGCAGGGCTCCAAGGCCGGCGCCTTTGTCGTACGCGACGGCGCCATGAAGCTCATCTACCACGTTGGCATGCCGGCGCAGTTATTCGACCTGGAGCGCGACGCGGACGAAACGCGCGACCTGGCCGCGACCGACCCCGGGACCGTGCAGGCGCTCGGGAAAAAACTCCGGTCGATCTGCGATCCGGAAGCGGTGGACGCACGCGCCAAGGCCGATCAGCGCGCGGCGGCCGATTTCTGGGGCGGCGCCGAAAAGCTCAGGAGCGAATCCCAGATCCTGTTTACGCCGCCGCCCGGCGTCTCGAAGGAAGAGGCCTGGGCGATCCCCGGCCGCTGACCACGCGCGGGGCGCCGCGCGTGATTCCGAATTTTATGGCCCGATTTCCCTGTTACAATACTGCATCATTTGTCGACCGTGCGCGTCAAGCGTTCATGAGGGTGCCCCGGTTCTGGGACGGTGCGCAAGCAGCTGATGGACTGTCTCCTGGATACGCGATCCATTGCTGGATCAGCGCTTCTCCCGATGGTTGTAGAGCCAGGCTCGGATATTCAACGCGACGCGCACATGCGAGGATCAACATGTCTGGCGAAGTGAGACGGAGGTTTTGCAGCACCGGAAGCCACTGGACGGCGCAGGAATTCCGGAAGATCGGAGTCAACCGCTGGATTTGCCTGTCCTGCTACCAGCAGAGAAAGACCGAGCTGCGCAACCTCGCGCGGAACAAGAGGCTGGCTGAGCGCCTGTCTTCGTGATCCGGGGCGTCGCGGAAAGAGTTCACGCCGCACCCGTCACAGGGGATAAAATTCCGCATTCGCATCCTGTGTGGCGGGGCGGTTTCCGCCGCCGTATGGCGTTTGCGTTTCAATCGGGGAAAACGTCGTGAGCACCGGAAAAAAGCAGTTCAAGATCGCCGTCATCGCGGGTGACGGCATCGGCAGGGAAGTGATGCCCGAGGGCGTGCGCGTGGTCGAGACCGCCGCGAGCAGATTCGGCATCGACGTGAAACTCGACCACTTCGACTGGTCGTGCGACAACTACGACAGGATCGGCAGGTGGATGCCGGACGACTGGAAGGACCGGATCGGCGGCCACGACTGCATATTTTTCGGAGCGTCCGGCTGGCCGGCGCGCGTGCTCGATCACGTCTCGCTGTGGGATTC
>JACQOJ010000107.1 GCA_016202605.1 Betaproteobacteria bacterium | reverse complement strand
CCCTAAGGCCATCCCGGTGCTCGCACCCACCATCTCGAAGGAGTAAATCGAGCTGAGCGGCGCTCTTTCGCCGAATAGCTGGCGGTTGATAATCGGGAAGCCCACCATTTCGCCTCCGTAGCACACGCCAAACACGACGGCACACAGATAGAACACCCAGCCTTCGCTCGCAAAGAGCAGGATGAGAACCGACGTGCTCTGGCCGATCACCGCCATCGCGAGCACCGCGCGGCCACCCAGTCGCTCCGTGAGCATGGAGAAAGCGAAACGGCTGATGATCGAAACGCCGGCGATCGTGCTGAGCACACCCGCTGCTTCTACTCCGGACACTCCGCGGAACGTCGCCATCGAGACGACATGGGCCAGGATGATGGCGTGTCCGGCGCACCCGAGATGATGGATACCCGTCAAAAGCCAAACCGGGCGCTGGGTGAGAACCTCGCGTAGACCTGCAGGCGATATTGCGGTTGCGGCGCGAACACGCTGCTCTTTGAAAGAGCCTTCTGCTCCGTAGGCAGACAGCCCCATTTCATGTGGACTGCTGCGTATCAGTGCGGAAAAGACCAAGAGGATACCGCCGAGAACAATTCCTGTGACGGTAAAGGTCCAATCCCAACCGCCGGTTTCTATCATCCAGCGGAACAGCGGGGCAAAAATCATAGGCCCTGCCCCCAGGGCAGCCCAATAAATGCCTATCGCCATGCCCATATGCCGGGTGAACCAGCGGGTGACGATGACTGGCAGCAACACCATGAAAGCAGCGTTCCCCAAAGATCCAACAAATAACCCATAAATGACGTAGAGGTGCCAGAGCTCCTTTATGGACCCGAGGAGAACCGTGCCCGTGGATATCAAAAAGGACGCGCCGATCATGAGCGTCCGCGCCCCGTAGCGATCGCCAAGCCAGCCCATAACGACCATGGCGGGCATCCCGGCCAGAAACGCGAGGGCGTAGGCAAAGGATATGTCGCCCCGTTTCCATCCGAATTGCGCGACAAGGGGGTCTATGAAAACCCCAAATGACGCTGAATCGGCACGACTCGCTACGCTGAGGACGCACGACGCCGTCAGGATGACCCAGGCGTAGTGAAGTCTGTTTTTTCCCATGAATGTCACGGAGCGGTATTTCTTCTTCTACGCCCGTATGGTAATGGCGACAACTCTTGGATCAAAGGAAAATAGTCCACAATGCGTCGACCGCTTGCTGAAAAAGCGGCACGCTCTGGTGACCCAAGTTCCCGTAAGCCAAGCGGCGTGAACCTCACGCTCTGCGCGTCCTCCGCCGCGATGCCGCGCGAGCGTTTCTCGCGGAGCGCGGTGATGGGTGATTCCGAAACGCCCTGCTTGCGCGAATGGCCGGTCTGGGTGCCTCGCACATAGACGCGTCTTCCCTCGCTTCTCCGTAGTTTTAGTTGCCCCCTCACCCTGGCCCTCTCCGCCAGTAGGTGGGGGCGAGGGAATTCATTTTTGTTGTAAGCTCCGCTGCAAGTACAAATAAACCTCACACAAGGAAAGCCATTGCCCAACCTGCCCGCATCCGCGGCGGAGCATCGCGGTCTCATCGCACTGATGATCGTGTCCGCCTTCATCATCGCGGGCGGCATTCATTATCAGACCCCGATGCTGGCGGCGATCGCCGCGGAGTTTCAGGCCGATGCCGCGACCACGGGCTGGATACCGACGCTTTCTTTCGGCGGCATGATGGTGGGCATCCTGTTTTTCGTGCCGCTCGGGGATCGTATCGACAAGCGCCCGCTGGTGCTCGCCAAGATCGTCGTGCTGGCGCTGGCGCAGGCACTGATGGCGGCAGCGCCGTCGATCGAGGTGCTGGCGGCAGGCAGCTTGGTGACGGGGATCTGCTCGTCGCTGGGCTTAAGCTTCATCGCGATCACCGCGGAGATCGCGCACCCCAATCATCGCGGCCGCGCGCTCGGCACACAACTGATGGCGATGTTTTGCGGCATATTGTTCGCACGCATTGTCGGTGGATTGATCGCGACGCACATCGGCTGGCGCTACAGCTACATGCTCTCGGCGGGCATGCTGCTCATGATCATCCCCGTGCTGTGGGCGCGGCTGCCCAGTACCCGTCCCACCTCGGACGCTTCGTATAGCGGTCTCCTGTGGTCGATGTACCGGCTTTTGCGCGCGCAGGGTGGCATACGGCGGGCGGTGGCGATACAGTTCATGTTCGGTATCTGCTACGGCGGATTCTGGGCGGTCGCCGCACCCATGCTCGCGACGCTCCATGGCGTGGGGCCGACCGGCGCGGGCCTCATCGGCATCCCCGGCGCGGCGGGCATATTCGTGGCGCGGCCGGCGGGGCGCTGGACCGACCGCGCCGGCGTCATGCCGGTGGTGCTGACAGGGATATCCGCAATGCTGGCCGCCTGGATCTTCATGGGGCTCGGCGTGTGGTCCGTTGCCGCGGTGGTCATCGGCGCGGTCCTCCTCGACTGCGGCCTGCGCGCGGCGATGGTCGCCAATCAGACGCTGGTCAATTCGGCGGTGCCGGATTCGCGGGCGCGCGGCAATACCCTGTTCGGATTGCATGTCTGGAGCGGAAACGCCGTGGGCGCGTATCTGACGAGCTGGGCGTTCGCGCACTATGGCTGGCTCGCCGTGTGCGGCGTGGCGATGACCGCGATGATCATCGCGCTCCTGATTCATCTCGGTGTGCTGCCGGTCGGAAAAACGGCGGAATAAACGAGCCTGGCCCCCATACGCCGCCTGTTACCCCCCCGCGCTCTCGCGCGGAGGAGGGGTTTTGTTCTATAGCGGTTTACCGCTGTTCGATTTTCGCGACCCGCACGACGTCTGTCCACTTGCGCCGCTCGGAAGCGATGTATTCCGCGAACTGCTCGGGCGTGGTCGGGGTGGCGTTCAATCCCTGGTTTTCAAATGTCTGCAACACTTTCTGTGACCGGAGCGCGTCAACAGCTGCCTTGTTGATCTTGTTGATGATGTTCTGCGGCGTGCCGGCCGGCGCGAACAGTCCGTACCACGTCGCGTATTCGTAGCCCTCCACGCCTACTTCAGAGAGCGACGGCACGTCGGGCAGCGGGCCGGCGCGCTTGCGCGTGGTGACCCCGTACGCGCGCAGGCGCCCCTGCTTCACATGCGGCAGCGCGGACGCGAACGTCGATACATAGACCGTGATCTCCTTGCTGAGCAGCGCGGTCAGCGCCGGCCCGGTGCCCCTGAACGGCACCTGTACCATGTCCGCGCCGATCTTTTGCAGCAACTGCTCCGACGCAAGGTGCGTGGCGGTGCCGTAGCCGGGGGTGCCGAAGGTGAATTTGCCCGGCTGGGAGCGCACCAGCGCGATGAAGTCCTTGAACGTTTTCGCCGGGAGCGACGGATGCGCGACCAGGATGCTGGGCTGGTCCGTTACGCGTGTGATCGCGATGAGGTCGCGCTGGACGTCGAATGGTATTTTTCTGTAGATCACGGCGTTGACGGTGAGGCTGGTCGTGCCGAGGAGCAACGTGTGGCCGTCGGGTGTTGACTTCGCCGCGATTTCGGAGCCGATGATGCTTGCGGCGCCCGGACGATTGTCCACCACTACGGTCTCGCCGAGCGCCTGCCCCACAGGCTCCGCCAGGATGCGCGCGGTGATGTCGGTGCCGCCGCCCGGGGCAAACGGCACGATCATGCGGATCGGTCGTTCAGGATAGCGGTCGGCTAGCGCCGGGACCGCGAACAGCACACACAGCGTTGCGAGCAATGACGCACAAGCGATGCGGAACATGGTTTCCTCCTCGTT
>JACQOJ010000109.1 GCA_016202605.1 Betaproteobacteria bacterium | reverse complement strand
CGACGCGCGGAGATCGCCGTTTGCCCGATAGCTGGACCAGGGATAGTTGCGGGGATGCGGGACCATGCTTGCACGGACCGGATTCAGTTCGATGTAGCGCTGGCACTTGAGAAGATAGCCTTGCTGCTGCACCAGGCTGGATTTGAAACGGCCTTCCCATAATGTCCCGCTTCGCCGGTAGACCCGATTGACATATTGAACATACCGCTGTCCCAGGTGCTTCATAAGCAGCGAGGCGCTATCGGTCTCTGAGGGAGTGACGAGCAGGTGCACGTGATTGGTCATCAGCATGTAGGCGTGCACACCGCATTCGAAGCGCTGGGCCAGTTCTTCGAGGTGGTGCAGGTAAAACCGGTAGTCTTCCTCCGCGAAGAAGCAGGCGATACGGTTGTTTCCCCGCTGAATGATGTGCAGGGGGACGCCTGCGAACCTCAGACGCGCGCGCCGTGGCATTTCGGTATCTCGCTGGACTATACCTCGGGGGTACAACGCGGCTATCGGGCCACACGCTGACAGGCTGGTTTGGCTTAGTGGTCTGTCCCCCGTATGCACCGCACGCGCACGGTGACGGCCGAGCCGCGGCTCGCGATGTCGGTGTTCTCGAGTTTCGTAGCATCCGCGGACGCCGCGAACGGCACGTTCTGCGCTTCCAGGAAAGCGCGCACGATTTCACCCTTGATCGCGAAGTTGACGTTCTGCGGCAAATCGCCCATGCGCTGGGCGACCTTGAGCGCGTCGAGCTTGGAGACGACGACACCGATGACGTTGCCGGCCTGGTCGAGTACCGGGCCGCCGCTGTTGCCGCGCTGAACCGGGACCGAGATCTGCATCTGGCTCGGGTTGCCGCGCACGCCGACGGTCGAGCTGACATGTCCAAAGCCCACGCTGGGGCGCGTGCCGAGCACGGCCACCAGCGGGTATCCGACCACCGACACCGACTCGCCGAGCCTGGGCGCGGCGTCCCTGCGCAAAGAAGCCGCCGCCGGAAATTCCTCCTGCACGATGAGCAGCGCAAGGTCTTTGGCGTTGTCGACGGCCTGGAGCGCTGCTTTCAGGCGGCGGCTCGCATCGTCGATCACTTCATAGGCGTCGCAGTCGCGCACGACGTGCTGGTTGGTGAGGATGTGGCCGTTGCGTGTGACGATGATTCCCGAACCGCTCGAACTGCGGCGCACGGACGGCTTAGCGGTTGCACCGGGCTGTGCTTTTGCCGCCGCGCCGGGGCCGCCGTCCTTGATCGAAGCCAGGCGCTCGCACGACAGTTTGATCGCGGTCTCCACATCCGAGCCGGACTCGGGCGCGGTGAATTCAGAGCGCTTGATGTTGGGCCTGACGTTGGCGTTGATGAGCTTCCTGTCCTCGCCGTAGTACTGCGTGACGGCGAGCGCTGCGGAGCCGTCGCTGCAATCCATGATGTAAACCGAGCGCGTGCTGTAGTATTGCTTTCCCGACTCGTGGTCCTGCGGACCCGAGTAGGCACGCCGCAGCGTGAAGCTGGCGAATTTCTTCTGCGGCTTGACGGAATCGAGGTCGACCGTCGCGCGATACTCGGCGGGAGACGGCAACGGCTTCCAGTCGACCGCCCAGACCGGCGCGGCGAGGACGATCATCGAATATAACAGCAGCTTTCGCATCTTCCGTCGCGATTTCAGTGATGGACAGGCGTAACCAGTATACTATTCCTTGTTGGATAACGAATTGATAAATTGGATTCCCGACTGCTCGGGAATGACAATCGTTGATTGCCCGGGAATGACAATCGTTGATTGCTCGGGAACGACATCGTTTAATGTTGAATACCACTGGTAACTCGCGCCGATGGACATCCCTGACATCAAACCCGGCCTGAAGGGCAGCACCGAAATCCTCGTCGGCACGCGCGACACGGCGCCGCACGTGGGAAGCGGCAAGATCAAGGTGCTGGCAACACCGGTGATGGTGATGATGATGGAGGAGGCGGCGCTCAATGCCGTCGAGGGTCTGCTGCCGGCGGGCCATCAGACGGTGGGCATACGGCTCGATATCACGCATACCGCGGCAACGCCGGTGGGGATGCGGGTGAAGGCGCACGCTGAATTGACCAAGGTCGACGGCAGAAGGCTCACGTTTCGCGTTTCGGCCGAGGATGAAAAGGAGTTGATCGGCGAGGGCGTTCACGAGCGCATCATCGTCAACGTCGAGCGCTTTGACAAACGCGCGCAGGAGAAGGCGGCCGCGAAGCGCGGTATTGGATTCCCGATCCCCGATTAAGACACTCGAGGACAGGCGCCTCGGGAATGACACTCGGATGTCATGCCCGTGAAGATAGTCACGTGTCATGCCCGTGGAGACGGGTATCCAATCTTGACCTGGTTTGGTGAAATTGGATTCCCGATCCCCGATTAAGACACTCGAGGACAGGCGCCTCGGGAATGACAATCGTTGATTGCGCGGGAATGACAGGCGGTTGTGTAATCAGCGGGCGTCGAGCAGCCGGAAGGAATCGAGAAACGCCTGCGCGTCGGCCCGCGCGCGGTCACGGGTGATGGCGAGGACCTGATAGAGGCGGTTGCCCGCCATGACGAGCCGCACCCGGTAGCGCGTGCCATCCGCCGCCACGATTTCCTGATCGCGCGCGGGAAAATTTCCCAGCGTCGTCTGCCGGTCGGTCACGAGCCGGCCGTTGGTCTGGTACACCAGGCTGTCGCGCGCGCCCTCCAGCAACTTTTGCGGGTTGATTCTCGCGACGCCGGCTTTCGGATACTCGCTGTGCAACACGTCGTAAGTCGCGAAGCCGACATCGGTGGCGGTAAATCGGGTGGAAACGACTTCACCGATGTCGGTGCGGATGGTCTTCCTGCCCTGGCGCGGCTTCGTCGGAAACAGCACCCGGAATCCGCTGGAGCGCGATTCAAACTCGACCCACCCCGTGGTGCCCGTTCCACGCGTCTGCGGCTGGGGCGCCTGGGCAACGGTCAGCGCGCGGGCGGGGGTGTCCGGCTCGGCGCGCGCCCCGAAGCTGCCGAGCGCCAGGACGAGGAGAGTCGCGGCGGCCAGTCCCGCGAACGCGATGTGCGTCAGGGGAGGAGGCTGCGGAGTGTGGTGCGTATTCCCATGCAAAGCGACGGACAGGATGAACATGAGCTACAGGAATTCCCGAATGGTTGCTGCAGGTAGTCAATCCCGTGAATCCGGTCCGTTTCCGGAAGAGCGCTCCACGACGGTGTACTGGCCTTCGAGGGTTTCATCCCGCGCCGCCCGGCGCAGCTTGCGCGAGATCCACCACCAGCGCGCGATGATGGCGAGCGCGAGGAAGGCGCCGGCGATGATCGCCACGGTGAGAAAAAAGAACGCCGTGACGAGCACCACCGCGCCCACGATGGCGTACAGGATCTTCTCAAGAAAATTGAGCTCGCGCGGCGCGTGGATCCGCACCCGCGGCCGGTGACTTTCGTTCAAAGCGTTTCTCCGGGCCGGTTCGTAGTTCTGACCCCGTCTGGCCGGGAGCGTTCAATAGTCGGGATTGAAGCTCTTGATGATCACGCCGCCGGATTTTTCGTCGGGCTCGAGCGTGAGGAGCTTGCGCGCCTCCGCTTCGTCGAGCAGCTTGCTGAATGAGCGGAAGCCGTAATAGCTTTCATTGAACCCGGGCTTGCGGCGCTTCAGCGCCTGCTTGACCATCGAGCCCCAGATCTTTTCCTCGGCGCCGCGCTCGGCGAACAGCGCCTCGACGGTTTCCAGCACCAGGTCGAGCGCCTCCTGCTTCTTGTCGCCTTCCTTCTGCGCGCTCTTCGCGCCCTCGCCTGCCGCGAGTGGGGACGTCTTCTTCCGGGTCTGTTTCTTGGCCTTCTCCCGCACCAGGTCGTCGTAGAAAATGAACTCGTCGCAGTTGGCGATCAGCAGGTCGGACGAGGATTGCTTGACGCCCACGCCGATCACGGTCTTGTCGTTCTCCCGCAGCTTGCTCACCAGCGGGGAAAAATCCGAATCGCCGCTGATGATCACGAACGTATCGACGTGGGATTTGGTGTAGCAGAGGTCGAGCGCATCCACCACCATGCGGATGTCGGCGGAATTCTTCCCGGACATGCGCACGTGGGGAATTTCGATGAGCTCGAACGCGGCCTCGTGCATCGCCGCCTTGAATTCCTTGTAGCGCTCCCAGTCGCAATAGGCCTTCTTCACCACGATGTTGCCCTTGAGCAGCAGCCGCTCGAGTACACGCTTCACGTCGAACTTCGCGTACTTGGCGTCCCGCACTCCGAGCGCGACGTTCTCGAAATCGCAGAACAAGGCCATGTTCTTGGTGTCCTGTTGCACCGTCATTTACCGCTCCTTTTCCCTGGCTTTGGCCGATTGTGACGCGCGGGGCGCGAAATGTCGAATTCGCCGGCCGGTCCTGAGGCGAGCCGGTGGGCCCAGCGCGTGGTTTCCGGCAGGCGGTAGCGCGTCACGCAGGCCATCGCGTAACGCACCGCGGTCGCGAGGCTCACGCGGTGGCCGGTCGAGACGTAAAGGGGCTTGACATGGGGACGGGTGCGCAGCACGGCGCCGATGGTCTCGCCGCCGTCCATGAGGGGTTGCCACGCGCCCCGCCGCTGAGCGGGCTCCTTATGTGTTCCGATGAGACGCGTCTTGGCGACGCCGATGCTCGGCAGATCGACGAGCAGGCCGATGTGGCTCGCGAGCCCGCAGCGCCGGGGATGGGCGATGCCCTGGCCGTCGCACAGGATGAGATCGGGACGCACGCGCAGGCATTCGAGCGCGGCGAGCACCGCCGGAATTTCGCGGAAGGAAAGCAGCCCGGGCACGTACGGAAAACTGGTGGGAAGACGGCCGATCGCGTAGTCCGCGAGTTCCAGTCGGGGATAGGTGAGCACGGCGACCGCGGCGCGCGTGATTTCCCCATCGCGTTCGAAGCCCACGTCGACGCCCGCGACGAATCGGACACGGCCTATCCGGTCGCGGCGCTCGACTGCGGCGCGCAGCCGGTCCTGCACGGCCGCCGCCTGCGCGGGAGTGAGGTCCCAGCGGTGCGACAGATCTCTCGCCTTGTTTCCGGAGTCCATTGATGCGCGATGGGTACTGCGATCCGACGCTTGCGCGAGCGGGGCTTCCGGCCGCGCGCGTTTTGCGGGATTATTCTAACTCACGGGGAATTTTCCATCGTTCCGGCAGTCATGAGTGTCATGAGCAACGATCTTTTCGGGCAACTGCGGGCGGAAATGCTCGCGGAGATCATCGCCGAGGCGGAAGTCACCGCCGCGCACACGGGCCGGGCGGTGTTCGGCGAGCGCGTGGTCGAGGTGGTCGGCAGGGTGCCGCGCCATGAATTCGTGCCGGTCGAGCTGCAGCCCTACGCGTACCTCAACCGGCCGCTGCCCATCGGCTACGAGAAGACCGTGTCGCAGCCGTTCATCGTCGCGCTGATGACCGACATGCTGGAGCTGAACGAGGATGATGTGGTGCTGGAAATCGGCGCGGGGGCCGGCTACCAGGCGGCGATACTGGCGGAGCTCGTGCGCCAGGTGTACAGCGTCGATATCATCCAGGAGCTTGCCGAGGGCGCCGAGAAGCGGCTGCGGCGGCTCGGCTACACCAACGTCGAAATCAAGGTCGCCAACGGCTATTACGGCTGGTCGGAACATTCGCCGTACAACAAAATCATGGTGACGGCAGCGTGCGAGCTGATACCTCCGCCGCTGCTCGGCCAGCTCAAACCCGGCGGCCGCATGGTGGTCCCCACCGGCATTCCCGAGAGACAGGCCCTGACCCTGGTCGAAAAATCGGCGAGCGGCAAACTCGCGGCACGCGAGATTCTGCCGGTGCGTTTTTCCGAGCTGGAGGAGCCCGGCGGACACGCCGGCCTCGCCTGACGAACGGGCAGCCGTCAGTCGTCAGCCATCAGTCGCGTGCTCCTTGTCGGACGGGGACATTCCCCGCTATCATCAGCCGCTATTTATGGCGCGGCAAGTCAAAACCATGGCCGTGCTGTTCGCGGATATATCCGACAGCACGAACCTCTACAATACGCTCGGTGATACGGCGGCGCGCAACATCGTCAATGCCTGCCTGTCGGCGGTCATAAGCGTGCTGCCGCGCTACGACGGACGGGCGGTGAAGACCATCGGTGACGAAGTGCTGTGCGTTTTCCCCAGCACCGATCTCGCGGTGCTCGCGGCGAGTGAAATGCAGGCCCTGGTCGCGTCGTCCCGGCCCGGCGACTACCCGGTCATGATCCACATCGGCCTGCACTACGGGTCGGTGCTGGTCGAGGAACAGGATGTGTTCGGGGATGCGGTCAATGTCGCCGCGTACCTGACGGCGGTGGCGACGCCCGAGCAGATCCTGACCACCGAAACCACCGAGAAGTGCCTGTCGGCGGCGCTCAAGTCCTGCGTGCGGCCGGTGTTTCGCGCCATCCTCAAGGGCAGCGCCCACGAATCGACCGTATTTCAGGTGCTGTGGCGCACCGACCACCTCGAGCTGACCGATGTCAATCTGCATTCGAAGCGGATGATCCCCTCCGACGCGGGGAGCCTGCTCCTGACGCTCGACGAAGACCGCACGCGCGTCGATCAATGGCATCCCACCGTCACGATCGGGCGGGCGCAGGACTGCAACATCGTGGTGGCCGACAAGTTCGCGTCGCGCAAGCATGTCACCATCAAGCTCATGCGCACCAACTTCTATCTGATCGACCACAGCATCAACGGCACTTTCGTCTCGCTCGAAAGCGGCGAGGAGGTACACGTCCTGCGCAGCGAGCTGCTGCTCGACACCGCCGGGCAGATCATGCTCGGCCGCAGCCGCGTCGAGCGTCCGTCCGAAATCATTCACTTTTCGCGCGACCGGCGGTCGATGTACCGCGTGTAAGCCGCGAGGCGAGCCGATGGCGTTCTACCTGATCGTGCTGGTCACGGTGCTCACGCACACCAGCTTCAAGGGCAGCAAGGTCCTGATTTCGCTCTACGCGCTGGACCTCGGGGCGAATCCCTTCACGATCGGCACGCTGTTCGCGATGTATTCTATTTTCCCGGTGTTTCTGTCGGTTTATGCCGGGAAGCTCTCGGACCGGCTCGGGTTCCGGCTGCCGATGCTGTTGGGCGCGTGCGGACTGCTCGCGGGACTCGTGCTTCCCTTCCTGATCCCCGGAATCGGCGTGCTGTACGTCTCCGCGATCCTCATCGGCATGTGTTATATCTTCTACGTCGTCGCGGTCCAGCACCTGATCGGCTCGTTCGGCGAAGGGCAGATGCGCACCCGCAACTACGGTCTCTTCAGCCTGGGGATCGCGCTGACCTCGCTCCTCGGTCCCACCACCGCGGGTTTCGCGATCGACCTCATCGGGCACCGCGCCACCTATCTGCTGCTCGCCGCGTTCCCGGCGCTGCCGATCCTGGTGCTCGTGTTCTACACCTCGTGGCTGCCCAGGCCGCACGCGCTGCACGACAGGCGGCCGGAGCACCGCGTGCTCGATCTCGTCAGGAACGAGCCGCTGCGCCGCGCGCTGCTCACCGCCGGGATACTGGAGACCGGGCAGGAGCTGTTCAATTTCTTTCTCCCGATATACGCGCGCTCCATCGGGTTCTCCGCGTCGCAGATCGGCGTCATCATGGGGTTTTTCGCGGCCGCGCTGATGCTGGTGCGAAGCGCGATGCCGCTGCTCGTCAGGCGCTCCAGCGAGGAGCAGGTGCTGTCCTCATCGCTGTTCCTGGCGACGGCGACCTGCGTGCTCTTTCCGTTCGTGTCCGGCTTCGCGCTGCTGCTCGCAATGGCGTTCCTGCTGGGGCTGGGCCTGGGGTGCGGCGCGCCGGTGTCGCTCACCCTCGCCTACAACCGCGCGCCGGCCGGACGCTCGGGTGAAGCGATAGGACTGCGTCAGACGGTGAACAAGGCGATCGAGGTCGTGATGCCGCTCATCTTCGGCTCGATCGGCACTTTCGTGGGCATGGTGCCGGTGTTCTGGCTGGACGCGTTGCTGCTTGCGTGGGGCGGGGCGCTGATGCGCAGGGATGTGCGCGCCGCTTCCCGCCTTTAAGTGCCTCCTGTCATCCCGCGCAGGCGGCGGGATTGTCATGCCCGTGCGGCCTGCCCCCGAGCGATGTAGTCGGGGGACGGGCATCCAATTTTGCAATGTTGAAACTGGATTCCCGACTCCTCGGGAATGACAAGACACGCGGGAACGACAAGACGCACGGGAATGACAGAAATGTGTCATGCCCGCGCAGGCGGGCATCCAATCTCAGTCGACTTTGGCGCCGGAGACTTTCACGACTTCCGCCCAGCGCGTGACCTCCTCGCGCAGCAGCTTCGAAAATTCTTCCGGCGTGTTGCCGACCGGCTCGGCCCCCTGATCGACGAGCCGCTGCCGGATGTCGGGGGACTGGGCCGCCTTGCGAATGGCGCCGGCAAGCGTGGCGATCGTCTCGCGCGGCGTGCTGGCGGGCGCGAGCACGCCGTACCATACCACCACTTCGACGCCGTTCACGCCCGATTCCTTCATGGTCGGCACGCCGGGCATAAGTTCGGAGCGCTTGGGGCCGGCATTGGCCAGCGGGCGCAGGCGTCCCGACTTCACGTGATTGAATATCGCCGGGATGTTGGCGAAGGAGAAATCGACCTCGCCGCTGATCAGCGCCGTCATGGACGGCGCGCTGCCCTTGTACGGCACGTGCACGATGTCGGTCCCGGTCCTGAGCTTGAACAGCTCGCCCGTGAGATGCTGGGTGGTGCCGCTGCCCGCCGAAGAGAAATTGAGCGCGCCGGGTTTTCTTCTGGCGAGCGCGAGCAGGTCCTTGACGCTCTTGACCGGGACCGAGGCGTGCACCACCAGAATGTTCGGGCTCATCGAAAATATGGAGATCGGCGCGAAGTCGCGCAGCGTGTCGTATGGGACCTTCTTGTAGAGACTCATGTTGATCGCCACTGCGGCGGTGTTGATGAGCAGCGTGTAACCGTCGGGGGCCGATTTCGCCACGTGCTCGTTGGCGATGTTGGTACCGGCGCCCGGGCGGTTGTCCACGATCATCTGTTGCCCGAGATATTCATTGAGCTTGGGCGCGAGCAGGCGCGCGTTGATGTCCACGCCGCCGCCCGGCGGGAAGCCCACGACGAGACGGATCGGCTTCGCCGGATAGGCCTGAGCCAGCGCGGCGCCGGTGCCGGCGAGAAGCGTGAGCGCGAGGATCGAAAGCGTGAACGGTTTCATCGGCGAGTGCCTCTTGATCATTGCGATCGGTGCCTGCGCGGCACCGATGGGAAAAACGGAGGTGAGCGGGAATTATCCCACAAAACGCGATCTACGGTCGCCGGTAGCGCGACTCGTCGTAAGCGGGGCGCGCCGGCGCTGGCGGCGGCGGAGGCGGGCGTTTGCGCCGCCGCGCCAGCACGGCGACGAGGTAGAGAATCGCGACCGGCAGCGCCCAGATCGCGAGGGCGGCGGCGATGACTTCGGCCTGCGCGATCGTGAGATCGTTGCGGTACTCGAGTTCGATCGCGTGCGCCGCCTCCCCGTACTTGCTCTGTATGCGGCGCATGAGCTGGCGGTCCGTCAGCAGGCGCGCGGCGAGCCGCGCCCAGTTCCCGGGGTTCCCGCGCACTTCCGGATGCAGTTCCCACAGGCGATGTTGCACGATCAGCTGCTCGCGCGCGTGGTGCGTGACTTCCATGACGCGCTCGTAGCCGCGCATCGCCACCGGCACGGCGTAGATGAGCGCCACCACGATCCATGCATAGAACCATGGGCTCGCTTTGGGCAAAGGATGCAATTGCTTTAACATAACGGCGTCAGCAGGGATTATGAAGCAATTCGACACCGCGGGGATTCCATGGAACGGCAGCGGCGCCGCGATTCTGGCGGGGGCGCTCGCGCTCGCTGCCTGCGGCGAGCGCGAGCCGTCCTATTACCAGGGCTACGTCGAGGCCGAGTACGTCAGGGTGGCAGTGCCTTTTTCAGGCAGGCTCGAGCGCCTGCACGTGGAGCGCGGCGCGCAGGTAAAGGCCGGTGATCCGCTGTTCGCGCTCGAGCGCGAGAACGAAACGGCGGCGCGGCGCGAGGCGGAGGAGCGGTTGAAGAACGCCGAGGCGCAACTCGCCAACTTGCGCAAGGGCCGGCGCCCGACCGAGCTCGATGCGATCCGGGCGCAGCTCGCGCAGGCGGAGTCGAGCCTCAAGCTCTCGGAAGCGCAGCTCAAGCGCGCTCAGCAGCTCGTTGCCCAGAATTTCATCGCCAAGGAAAAACTCGACGAGGCGCGCGCCGCGCGCGACCGGGACAGTGCGCGCATCGCACAGTTCAATGCGGATCTCGCTACCGCGCGGCTTGCCGCGCGCGCCGACGAGATCAAGGCGGCACAGGCGGCCGTTGCCGCGGCGCAGGCGACGTTCGCTCAGGCCGAATGGCGGCTCGCGCAGAAATCGGCGACCGCGCCGGTCGGGGGCCTGGTGGCGGATACGCTGTACGTGAAGGGGGAGTGGGTGCAGGCCGGCTCTCCGGTCGTGAGTCTGCTGCCGCCCCGGAACCTGAAGGTGCGGTTTTTCGTGCCCGAGCCCGCGCTCGGGACGCTGCGGGTCGGCCAGGACGTGAGCGTGGCCTGCGACGGTTGCGCGGAGCCCATCCGGGCGCGTCTCACGTTCATTGCGCCGCAGGCCGAATTCACCCCGCCGGTGATTTACAGCAAGGAGAATCGCGCGAAACTCGTGTTCCTGATCGAGGTGCGCCCGTCTCCCGAAGACGCGGTGAAGCTGCATCCCGGACAGCCGGTCGAGGTGAGGGTGACGCCGTGAGCGACGCGGTCATCGACGTGAGCGGCCTCACCAAGATCTTCGGCGATCGCAAGGTCGTCGATGACGTGGCGATGCGCGTCGAGCGCGGGCAGATCTGCGGTTTCCTCGGTCCCAACGGCAGCGGCAAGACCACCACCATCCGCATGCTGTGCGGCTTGCTCAGGCCTGATGGCGGACAGGGCACCTGTCTCGGATTCGACATTCTCCGTGAAGCGCCCGAAATCAAGCGCCGTG
This sequence comes from Betaproteobacteria bacterium, assembly GCA_016202605.1. Classification (GTDB taxonomy): domain Bacteria; phylum Pseudomonadota; class Gammaproteobacteria; order Burkholderiales; family SG8-41; genus DSOT01. The sequence goes on along the minus strand of JACQOJ010000109.1, from coordinate 31,704 downwards.
TCGGCTATATGACGCAGCGTTTCAGCCTCTACGAGGATCTCTCCATCCGGGAAAACCTCGATTTCATCGCGCGGGTGTACGGGGTGCGCGAGCGGCGGCGGGCGGTGAATGCGACGCTCGAGCAACTGGGACTGGCGCGGCGCGGCGGGCAACTCGCGGGCCAGCTCTCGGGGGGGTGGAAACAGCGCCTGGCGCTCGCCGCCTGCATGCTGCACGAGCCGCGGCTTCTGCTTCTCGACGAGCCGACCGCAGGCGTCGACCCGAAAGCGCGGCGGGAATTCTGGGAGCAGATCCACGAGCTGGCGGCGCGGGGCATCACCATCCTCGTGAGCACGCATTACATGGACGAAGCGGAGCGCTGCCACGAGCTTGCCTATATCGCCTACGGCAAGCTGCTGATCACCGGAACGGCGCGCGAAGTGGTCGTGCATTCGAAACTCACGACGTGGACGGTCACCGGCAACGATCTGTTCGCGCTGGCGGCCGAGCTGCGGTCGCAGCCGGGCGTCGAGATGGTGGTGCCTTTCGGCAATACTTTGCATGTAAGCGGCGCCGATGCGCAGTTGCTCGCGCAGACGCTCGCGCCGTATCGCGAGCGCGCAGGGCTCGACTGGCAGCGCGGCAAGCCCGGCCTGGAAGACGTGTTCATCAAGATGATGGACTACGCGCCCGACAATTTCGAGTCGTGACGGCGCACGCAGCATGAATCGATATTTTTCGTGGAGACGGTTCTGGGCGGTGCTGACGAAGGAATTCGTGCAGATGAGGCGCGACCGGCTGACGTTCGCGATGATGGTGGGAATCCCCATCCTGCAGCTCATTCTGTTCGGGTTTGCGATCAACGCCGACCCCAAGGCGCTGCCGACCGCGGTGCTGGCGGCGGACAACAGCGAATTCGCGCGCAGCTTCGTGCGGGCGATGGAAAACAGCGGTTATTTCCGCGTGGTGCGCCACATCGCCGACACGCGCGCGGGCGAGCGCGCGCTGGCGATCGGCGAGGCGCAGTTTGTCGTGACCATTCCCGAAGGTTTCGCCCGCAAGCTCGTGCGCGGCGAGCGTCCGGTGCTGCTGCTGGAAGCCGACGCTTCCGATCCCGCGGCGACCAGCAACGCGCTGGCGGCCCTGCTCACGCTCAACCAGACCGCGTTCCGGCACGATCTCCGGGGGAGCCTCGCTCACCTCCAGAATCAATTGCCGCCGTTCGAGGTGCGCGTCCACCGGCGCTACAACCCGGAGGGCATCACCCAGTACAACATCGTGCCCGGGCTGATCGGCACGATCCTCACCATGACGATGGTGATGATGACCTCGCTCGCCATGACGCGCGAACGCGAGCGCGGCACGATGGAGAACCTGCTCGCCACACCCGTGCGGCCCATCGAGGTCATGACCGGGAAGATCGTGCCGTACATCGTGGTGGGCTACGTCCAGGTCAGCATCATCCTGGCCGCCGCGTGGGCGCTGTTTGGCGTGCCCATGGTCGGCAGTCTCGTCCTGCTATCGCTCGCGCTCATCGTGTTCATCGCGTCCAATCTCGCCGTGGGGTTCACTTTTTCCACGCTCGCGAAAAACCAGCTCCAGGCGATGCAGATGGCGTTCTTCTTTTTCCTGCCCTCGATCCTGCTTTCCGGATTCATGTTTCCGTTTCGCGGGATGCCGCAGTGGGCGCAATGGCTGGGCGAGGTGCTGCCGCTCACGCATTTCCTGCGCATCCTGCGCGGCATCCTGCTCAAGGGAAACGGACCGGCGGAGATCATGCCGAACATGTGGCCGATCGGGTTGTTCCTGCTGGTCGCGGCGGCGATCGCCCTTATCCGCTACCGTGAAACGCTCGACTGACCTGATCGCGGACCGCGCCGGCGTGCAGGGCTGATCGAACGGCGCCATGGCCGTGCTCGCCGTTTCGCGGCGTCGATGCGGTGCCTGTCGGGGTGCGCGCGGACCTGCGGCCTGTCTTCTGCGGTATCATTGGCGCAGCCATGAAGACCACGTTTCTCGATTTCGAGCAGCCGATCGCCGAGCTGGAAGGTAAGATCGACGAGCTGCGCTTCGTGCAGGATGATTCGGCGCTCGACATCTCGGAGGAAATCGCCCGGCTGCAGAAAAAAAGCCAGGCGCTCACCAGGGAGATCTACGGCAAGCTGACTGCGTGGCAGATCGCGCAGGTCGCGCGCCATCCGCAACGCCCGTATACGCTCGACTATGTAAACGGCATCTTCAGCGATTTCGAGGAACTGCACGGCGAGCGGACGTTTGCCGACGATCCCGCGATCGTCGGCGGCCTGGCGCGTTTCAACGAGCAGGCGGTGATGGTCATCGGCCACCAGAAAGGGCGCGACACCAAGGACAAGATCTTCCGCAATTTCGGCATGCCCAGGCCCGAGGGCTACCGCAAGGCGCTGCGGTTGATGAAACTCGCCGAGAAGTTCCGCATACCGGTTTTCACTTTCGTGGACACGCCCGGAGCCTATCCCGGCGTCGGCGCCGAGGAGCGCGGCCAGTCCGAGGCGATCGGCCGCAACCTGTACGCCATGTGCGAACTGCGCGTCCCGATCGTCTGCACCGTCATCGGAGAAGGGGGTTCGGGCGGGGCGCTGGCAGTCGCCGTGGGCGACATGACGCTCATGCTGCAGTACGCGATGTATTCCGTGATTTCCCCGGAAGGTTGTGCGTCGATCCTGTGGAAGAGCGCGGAGTACGCGGCCGAAGCGGCCGAGACCCTGGGGATTACGGCCACCCGTCTCAAGGCGCTGGGGCTGGTGGACAGGATCGTCAATGAACCCCCGGGCGGCGCACAACGGGATCACGAAGCGATGTTCCAGAACCTCAGGAAGGCGCTGCAGGACGGCTGGCGGCAGTTGCGCGACAAGCCCGTGGACGAACTGCTCGAAGCGCGCCTCGCCAGGCTCATCGGTTATGGCCGGTTCAAGGAAGTCGAAACCGGGTAAGCCGGTTGCGACCGCCCTCACTGCCCGCGTCGAGCGCCGCATCCACGATATCGTCAAAACCGGAGACCGGCTGATGGTCGGCCTCAGCGGCGGCGTGGATTCCATGGTGCTGCTCGATGTCCTGACCCGTCTCAGGAGGCGATTGCGGTTCGGGCTCGCCGCGGTTCACGTCAATCACCAGATCAGCCCCAACGCTTCGCGCTGGGCCAGGTTCTGCCGCGAAGCATGCCGGGCGCGCGACGTTCCGCTGCGCACGGTCAAGGTCGTGGTGCCGCGGGGCGATAGCGTGGAAGCCGCGGCGCGCGCGGCGCGATACGACGTTTTCCACCGCCTGCGCGCCGATTTCGTGGTGCTCGCGCACACGCAGAACGACCAGGCCGAAACGGTGCTGCTGCAGCTTCTGCGCGGCGCCGGGGTGAAGGGGCTGGCGGCGATGCCGTTATTGCGGAAGGCGGAAGGCAAGCGAAGTCTTGATCATCCTTCATCCTTCATTCTTCATCCTTCCATTCTGCGGCCGCTGCTCGACGTTCCCCGGGGCGAGATCGAACGTTACGCGCGGGAACGCAATCTGGAGTGGATCGAAGACGAGAGCAACGCCGACACCTATTTTCCGCGCAACTTCCTGAGAAGCGAGGTGCTGCCGCTGATCGCCAGGCGCTTTCCGGCCTGGCGGAATACGCTGGCGCGCTCCGCGATCCATCTGGCCGAAGCCGCGGAACTGCTCGATGAACTCGCTCGGGCCGACAGCGGCGCATCGTGTGTCGAGGGAACGCTGCAGGTCAGTGCGTTGCGCCGGCTTTCCCGCGCGCGCGCCGGGAACCTGCTGCGGTGGTTTCTCGCACGCCGTGGATTGCCGATGCCGAATGCCGGGCGGCTGGAGGAGGCGTTGCGCCAGGCGCTGGGGGCGAAGGAGGACGCCCGCGTCCGTATCGATCTCGGTGATCACGAACTCAGGCGATTTGCGGGAGCGCTCCATGTCGTTGCGAAGACTGCGCCCGCGCCGGCCGGGTTTTCCAGGCGATGGCGCGGCGAGCACAAGCTGGTCCTGACGGAATTGGACGGGGTATTGACGATGAAGAAGCGGCGCGGCATCGGCATCAGCCGCGCCAGGATCGGGTCGCAGCCGGTAACGATACGAACGCGGCGTGGCGGCGAGCGCCTGCAGCCCGACGGCGGCCGGCCGCGCCGCACCTTGAAGAACCTGTTTCAGGAATTGCGCATTCCGCCGTGGCAGCGCGACGTCCTGCCGTTACTCTTTTGCGGCAACGACCTGGTATGGGCGCCGGGCATCGGGACCGACTGCGGCTTTCAGGCGGCGGCGGAAGAGCCCTCCATTGAACCGGAATGGCGGCGGGCGAGCGCTTGACGGGCAAGCGGTCCGGCGCTGCATCGCGCAATCTGGCGCGAATCCTCTTTATTTCAAAGCCTTATCGTGTTAACCTTGGAAGTTATTTCAAACCGGGAAGCAGGGGATTTTCATGGCGGTTGAGCGGACTTTGTCGATCATCAAACCCGATGCCGTGGCCAGGAATGTCATCGGCCAGATCTATAGCCGGTTCGAGCAGGAGGGCTTGAGGATCGTTGCCGCGAGGATGATGCGTCTGTCGCGCGCGCAGGCGGAAGGCTTTTATGCGGTGCACAAAGAGCGGCCATTTTTCAGGGATTTGGTCGATTTCATGACGTCGGGCCCGGTGATGATCCAGGTGCTCGAAGGGGACAACGCGATCCTCAGGAACCGCGACCTGATGGGCGCCACGGATCCCAGGAAAGCGGCCACGGGCACTATTCGGGCGGACTTCGCTCAAAGCATAGACGCCAACGCGGTGCACGGATCGGATTCGCCGCAAACCGCGGCAACGGAAATCGCTTATTTTTTTCCAACACTTGAAATCTTTTCGCGGTAGCGCAGCATCGTCATGACGGTCAATCTGCTCGGACTCGACGGCCCGGCCCTCAAGGCGTTCTGCGCCGGTCTGGGCGAGAAGCCGTACCGCGCAAGGCAGCTCATGCGCTGGATTCACCACGCCGGCGCCGATGACTTTGGCGTGATGACGGACATCTCCAAGCCGTTGCGCGAGCGTTTCTCGCGCAGCGCCGTGATCGCGGCACCCAGGGTGCTTGCGGACAGCACCGCGGCGGACGGGACGCGAAAATGGCTGCTGGATGTCGGCACGGGCAACGCGATCGAAACGGTGTTCATTCCCGAATCGAATCGCGGAACCTTGTGTGTTTCATCGCAGGCGGGTTGCGCGCTCGAGTGTTCGTTTTGCTCGACCGGGCGTCAGGGTTTCAATCGCAACCTCACGGTCGACGAGATCGTCGGGCAGCTGTGGTTGGCATCGCGCGCCCTGCGGTCGCGCGATGCCGCAACTCCCGGCGCGCCCCAAGAGCGCCCGATCAGCAACGTGGTGATGATGGGCATGGGCGAGCCGCTGGCGAATTTTGACAACGTCGCCGCCGCGTTGCGGCTGATGCTCGATGACTGCGCCTATGGGCTGTCGCGCCGGCGCGTGACGGTAAGCACCTCCGGGCTCGTGCCCGCGATCGACCGCCTGCGTGAGGAGTGTCCCGTTGCGCTGGCGGTGTCGCTGCACGCGCCGGATGACCGATTGCGCGACGAGCTGGTGCCCATCAACCGGAAGTACCCGCTCAAGGATCTGCTCGCAGCGTGCGTGCGCTATCTCGACAAGGCGCCGCGCGACTTCGTGACCTTTGAATACGTGATGCTGGCCGGAGTCAACGATGGTCTTCAACAGGCGCGCGCGCTGGCGAAATTGCTGAGGCGCATGCCCTGCAAGATCAATCTGATTCCCTTCAATCCTTTTCCGGACTCGGGCTATGCGCGGTCGGATGTGGAGACGGTCGCCCGGTTCCGGGAGATATTGATGCACGAAGGATACGTCACCACGATACGCAAGACCCGGGGCGACGACATCGACGCCGCGTGCGGACAGCTCGCAGGACGGGTTCAGGACCGGACTCGGCGCACGCAGCGGCGTCTTGTGCGTTTCGCGCCGGCGCCGGCGGAATCGATTCAGGGAGCGCGATGAGAATTTCACTTCTTGCCGTTCTGGCCGCTGTAGTGTTCACGGCAGGCTGCGCCATGCAACCGCCCGCGCCCGAGGTAAAGCCCCAGGCCGACACCACCGGATCCGAAACCGACACGCGCACCCGCGCGCGCGTTCACACCGAGCTTGCCGCCGGCTACTTCCAGCTCGGCAACATGAGCGTCGCCCTTGAAGAGGCCGCAATCGCATTGCGCTCCGATCCCGGCTACGGCCCGGCGCACAACGTCGCGGCGCTGGTTTACGGTGGGCTCAAGGAGGACCGGCTTGCCGAAGCGCATTTCGCCCAGGCGCTGCGCATAGACCCGCTCGATTCCGATGCCAACAACAATTACGGCTGGTTTCTGTGCCAGCGCAAGCGCGAAGAGGAATCGATCAAGTATTTCATGGCAGCGCTGCGCAATCCGCTGTATCGAAACGGCGACCGCTCCTATGTCAACGCGGGGCTGTGTTCGCGGCAGCGCGGCGATCTTGCGGGCGCGGAGCAGTACTTTCTGAGCGCCCTCAAGTTGCGGCCGACCCAGTTGCAGGCGCTCTTTCACATGGCCGACCTGTCCCACCTGCGCGGCGACTATGCCGCGGGGAAGTCGTACCTCGAGCGTTTCATGCAGATGGCACCGGCGGGCGCGGAGGTGCTGTGGCTGGCTGTCCGGGTCGAGCGCAAGCTCGGTGACCGCAATGCCGAGGCGAGCTACGCCGCCCAGTTGCGCAACAAGTTCCCGGAGTCCAAGGAAGCGCGCGCGCTGCTTGCCGGTCAGTACGAATGAGCGAAGCCGAGTATCAGGAGCCGCAGGACAACGCGCCGGCGCCGCGCAGCGTGCTGGCGGTCGCGCGCGTGGCGCAGAATCTGACGATCGCCGACGTCGCGCGCCAGTTGCGGCTATCCGAGCGCCAGGTGGAGGCGCTGGAGGCGGGCGATTTCGACCGGTTGCCCGGGCCGGTGTTCGTTCGCGGCTTCATGCGCAATTACGCGCGGTTGCTCAAGCTCGATCCGGACCGTGTGCTGTCGTCGATCCAGTCTGAGCTTCCGGTGCGGGCGGAAGAGGTCAACGCGCCGTCTTTCCGGAACATCCCGTTTCCGCCGGCCAAAGCACGTCGCTGGCCGAAGTACCTTCTCGCGGCCCTGGTGATTACGCTGGGGCTGGGCGCCTACGAGCTGTACTGGAACGACGCGCCGCCCGTGGTGACCATCAAGCCGGTCGCGCCTCCGCCCGCCGCGCCTGCCGTTTCCAAGGCTCCGGCGGACGTGGTCCAGGTTGCGGCAAATACTCCAGCAGCGCCAGAGGCGTCGGGCGCGCCGGGCGGTGTCGCGTTGCCGGACGTCAGGCCCGATGCCGCGGCGCAGGCCGCAGCGCCGGCGAGCGCTGCGGCGCCGCTGCCGGAAACGCCCCCTCAAACCGCGATTCAGGACAAACCGGACGTCGGCGAGTTACACATGGTTTTCGAGATGGATTCCTGGGTCGAGGTCCGCGATCGCGATGGCCGGGTGATTTTCTCCCGGTTGAACCCGCGCGGAACGGAGCAGAGAATCCGCGGCACGCCGCCGTTCGCGCTGATCATCGGCAACGCGCGCGGCGTGCGGGTCGCCTATAATGACCGCCCGATCGATCTCGATCGTTACATCAAGGTGAGCGTCGCCCGCTTGAGCGTCCAATGAACTGTTATCCCTCTCACGGTCCCGCCGCCCGCCGCAAGAGCTGCCTCGTTCGCGTCGGCGATGTCGCAATCGGCGGCGGAGCGCCGATCGTGGTGCAGTCGATGACGAACACCGATACGGCGGACGCCGCGGCCACGGTGCGGCAGGTTGCGGAACTGGCGCGTGCCGGTTCTGAGGTCGTGCGCATTACGGTCAACGACGCCGCCGCCGCCGCGCAGGTGCCGCACATCCGCGACCGGCTCGAGCGGATGGGCGTGAACGTGCCGCTAGTGGGCGACTTTCACTTCAACGGTCACCGGCTGCTCACCCAGCACCCGGCGTGCGCCGCGGCGCTGGCAAAGCTGCGCATCAACCCGGGCAACGTCGGGCACGGCGCGAAGCGCGACGAGCAGTTTGCGACCATGATCGAGTTCGCATGCCGTCACGCCAAGCCGGTGCGAATCGGGGTCAACTGGGGCAGCCTCGACCCCGAGTTGCTGGCGCGCATGATGGACGCGAACGCGCGGCTCTCCGAACCGGAGGAGGCCGCGGTGGTGACGCGCAGGGCCCTCGTCGTGTCGGCCCTGGAAAGCGCCCGTCAGGCGGAGGCGCTGGGACTCCCGCACGACCGGATCGTCCTTTCATGCAAGGTGAGCGGAGTGCAGGATCTTGTCGCCGTCTACCGCGATCTCGCCGCGCGCTGCGATCACGCGTTGCATCTGGGCCTCACGGAAGCCGGAATGGGGTCGAAGGGCATCGTTGCCTCGACGGCCGCAATGGCGGTTCTGCTGCAGGAGGGCATCGGCGATACCATTCGTGTTTCGTTGACACCGGAGCCGGGGGGCGACCGCACGAAAGAGGTCGTCGTGGCGCAGGAAATGCTGCAGACGATGGGGCTCAGGTCTTTTGCGCCAATGGTGATCGCGTGTCCGGGCTGCGGCCGCACCACCAGCGCTTTTTTCCAGGAACTCGCCGATCGCATCCAGGGATACCTCCGGGCACAGATGCCGGTATGGCGGGAAAAGTTTCCCGGCGTCGAGACCATGCACGTCGCGGTCATGGGCTGTGTCGTCAACGGTCCCGGCGAGAGCAAGCACGCCAACGTCGGCATCAGCCTGCCGGGATCGGGCGAGAATCCGGTGGCTCCCGTGTACGTCGATGGAGTCAGGACCGTCACGCTCAAGGGCGAAAATATCGCCGGCGAATTCCAGCGGATCGTCGAGCAGTACGTGAGCGATCGCTATTCGAAGCGATCCCCGACAACCCACCACGGATCGGCGGAAAAGCAGGCGGCGCACACGGCGGGTTGATGCGTCACGCGGCGTCCCGCCGTCAGTTTCCGAAACATGACAGAAAAAATACAGGCGATCCGCGGGATGAACGACATCCTGCCGGCAGAGACCGCCCTTTGGGAATATTTCGAGGATACCGTGCGCGGCTGGGTGCGCGCCTACGGCTACCTGGGCATCCGCACGCCCATCCTCGAACGGACCGAACTCTTCGTGCGGTCGATCGGCGCCGTGACCGACATCGTCGAAAAGGAGATGTACACCTTTGTCGACGAGTTGAACGGGGAGAGCCTGACGCTGCGGCCCGAGGGCACCGCGTCCTGCGTGCGTGCCGCGATCGAGCACAACCTGCTTTATGCGGGGCCGCAGCGCTTGTGGTACCGGGGCGCGATGTTCCGCCACGAGCGCCCGCAGAAGGGGCGCTACCGGCAGTTTCACCAGGTCGGCGTGGAAGCACTGGGCTTTGCGGGGCCCGACATCGATGCCGAACACATCGTCATGTGCGCCCGGTTGTGGCGGCGGCTGGGACTCGACGGCATCGAGCTCGAACTCAACACGCTGGGGGGCACGGAGGCGCGCGCGCGGTATCGCGCCCGGCTCGTGAAGTATCTCGAGCGGCATCACGATACGCTCGATGCCGATTCGAAGCGGCGGCTGCACACCAATCCCTTGCGCGTGCTGGACAGCAAGAGCCCGGCGTTGCAGGGGCTGATCGAAGGTGCGCCGCGGCTCGTCGACGATCTGGACGAGGAGTCGCTGCGGGACTTCGAAGCGCTGCAGGTCAGGCTGCGGGCGGCGGGAGTGGCGTTTACCCTGAATCCGCGCCTGGTGCGGGGGCTCGACTATTACAATGGCGCGGTTTACGAGTGGGTTACGGACAGGCTCGGTGCGCAGGGCACCGTATGCGCGGGAGGGCGCTACGACGAACTGATCGAGCAGATCGGCGGCAAACCCGCGCCCGCGTGCGGTTTCGCCATGGGGGTGGAGCGGCTGCTCGCGTTGATGAAAACGGCGGCGTCCGCCGTGCCGGGGATCGCGCCGGACGTGTACCTCGTCCATCAGGGGGAGGCCGCGGACCGTTTTGCGGACCAGGTCGCCGAGCGCCTGCGTGACAGCGGGATAGGCGTGCTGACGCATTGCGGAGGCGGCAGCTTCAAGTCGCAGATGAGGAAGGCGGATGCCAGCGGGGCACGCTTCGCGGTAATCATCGGCGATGACGAAGCGCAGGCACGGGAAGTGAGCATCAAGCCGCTGCGCGAGGCTGCCGCCCAGACGCGCGTCGCGCTCGACGAGGCGGTGGATCTGATCAGGAGAGTGTGTGACCCGCGATCGGTGATCGGTAATCAAGAATCACCGTCACGAACTTGAGGAAGTGGAGATGGCTTACGATCTGGAAGAGCAGGAGCAGCTGGAAACGATGAAGTCGTGGTGGAAACAGCACGGCAACCTGGTGGTCATGGCCCTGGTTGCGTGCCTGGTGACCATCGCCGCGTTTCAGGGCTGGCGTTATTACCGTCATCAGCAGGCGCTTGCGGCAGTCACGCTCTACGAGCAGCTCGCCCAGGCCGAACGCGCCGGCGATGCCAAGAAAGTGCGCGACATCGCGGCGCAGATCACCGACAGGTATTCGAGGACACCCTACGCGGCCATGGCGGCACTTGCCGCGGCGCGCGCGAGTTTCGACAGCGGAGACCTGGCGGAGACCAGGGCACGATTGCAGTGGGCGATCGACAACGGGAAAGAAGAGGAAGTGCGGGATGTCGCGCGGCTGCGGCTCGCGGGCGTGCTGCTCGACGAAAAGAGGTACGACGAAGCGCTCGCCCTGGTGAACGCCAGGCACGTTGAGGCGTTCAGCGGGCTCTACGCGGCCATGAAAGGCGACATCCTGGTCGCTCAGGGCAAGGTGACGGAAGCCCGTTCGGCCTATCAACTGGCGTTCGACAAGGTCGACGGGCAAAGTCCGTACCGGACGATGATCCAGGCCAAACTCGACGCGCTGGGCGACGCGAAGTGAGCACCTCCGGGATGAGGTGCGTGGTCATGATCCTGCTCGCTCTGGCGGCAGGAGGTTGCCAGACGATTTCGGGCACATACGACCGGGTTTTTGGAACCGCGCCGGTGCAGAAGCCGGCTGAACTGGTTGCGATCAAGCCGGCCGTCAGTCCGCGCATCCTTTGGCAGGGCAGCGTGGGCGGCGCCGAAAAAAACGTCTTCTTCCCCGCGGTCTCCGGCAATGTCCTGTATGCGGCCGGCGCTTCCGGACCGGTCGTCGGTTTCGATGCGGTCAACGGCGCCCAGTCGCTGCGCGTGGACACCGGACAGCGCATATCCGGCGGCGTCGGCGCGGGCGGTGGCCTGGTCCTCGTGGGCACGCCGAAGGGCGAAGTGCTGGCGTACGACCGGACGGGCAAGGCGATCTGGAAAGCGCAGCTGTCCGGCGAGGTGCTGGCCCCTCCAAGTGTCGCCGCGAATGTGGTCGTCGTGCGTACCGGTGACGGGCGCCTTTTCGGTCTCGATGCGGCGGACGGCAAGCGCAAATGGCTCTATCAGCGGGCGACACCGGCGCTCTCGGTGCGCAGCCACGCGGGTGTTGTCATCTACCGTAACGCGGTGTTTGCGGGATTTCCCGGCGGTCGCATGGTGGCGCTCGCGCTGGCGAACGGCAATGTGGGATGGGAAGCGACGGTAGCGCTGCCGCGCGGGACGACCGAACTCGAACGGGTGGCCGATATCACGAGCCCGCCCGTCGTCGACGATCGGCAGGCGTGCGCGGTCGCGTTTCAGGGACGCGTCGCGTGTTTTGATGTCTTGTCCGGATCTTCGATCTGGGGGCGGGATGTTTCGAGCGTTGCGGGCATGAGCGCCGATGCCCGCAATTTCTACGTCACCGACGATCGCAACGCGGTGGTCGCGCTCGACAGGACCAGCGGCGCCAGCATCTGGAAGCAGGACCGGCTGTTCGGGCGCGGGGTCACGGCGCCGCTCGCCTTCGGCCGCTACGTGGTGGTCGGAGATTTCGAGGGCTACGTCCATTTCATGTCGCGCGAAGACGGGTCCTTCGTGGGACGCGCGGCCACCGACGGCAGTGCCGTCATTTCGCCACCGGTCGCGCTCGATCTCACCAGTTTCGTCGTCCAGACGCGCAACGGCGGCGTTTTCGCGATCACCGTTCAGTAATCGGAGAGGATGAAGCCGGTCATCGTGATCGTCGGACGCCCGAACGTCGGGAAGTCCACGCTGTTCAACCGGTTGACGCGCAGCCGCGACGCAATCGTGGCCGACCAGCCGGGGGTCACCCGCGATCGGCATTACGGCGAGGGGCGCGTGGGCGGCAAACCCTGCCTGGTCGTCGATACCGGCGGCTTCGAGCCGGTTGCCACGAAGGGGATCTTCCACGAGATGGCGCAGCAGACGCGCCAGGCCGTCGACGAGGGCGACGCCATCCTGTTCATGGTGGACGCGCGCTCCGGGCTGACGGCGCAGGACCGCATCATCGCCGACGAACTGCGCAGGACCGGGCGCAGGATCCACCTCGTCGTGAACAAAGCCGAGGGCCTGGCCCCGGCGATCGCGGGAGCGGAATTCCACGCGCTGGGCCTCGGCGAGCCGCTCGCCGTCTCGGCCGCTCACGGCGAGAACGTCTCCGACCTGATGGACGTCGTGCTCGCTGAATTCCCGAGCGCCATGGAGCCGGCGGGCGACCGCGAGAAACATCCCTGCATCGCCATCGTCGGACGTCCCAATGTCGGCAAGTCGACGCTCGTGAACGCGCTGCTCGGCGAGGAGCGGGTGATCGTTTTCGACGAGCCCGGCACCACGCGCGACGCGATCCGGGTTGATTTCGAGCGCAGCGGCAGGCGCTACACGCTGATCGACACCGCGGGGCTGCGCAAACGCGGGAAAATCGCCGAAGCGGCGGAAAAATTCTCGGTCGTCAAGACCCTGCAGGCGATCGCCGACGCAAATGTCGTGATCCTGGTGCTCGATGCGCGGCAGGATATTTCCGAGCAGGATGCGCATATCGCGGGCTTCATTCTCGAGGCGGGGCGCGCGTTGGTGATCGCGGTCAATAAATGGGAAAGGCTGTCCGGGGAAGAGCGGGACATGGTGAAGCGCGCGCTCGCCCGCAAGCTCGATTTCCTGGGCTTTGCCCGGCTGCATTTCATATCGGCGCTCACCGGCAGCGGCATCGGACCGCTCCTGAAATCCGTGGACGCCGCGTATCAGGCGGCGGTGGCCCGGCTGCCCACGCCGCGCCTGACCAGAACGCTGCAAGCGGCCGTAGCGAGGCAGCAGCCGCCGCGGGCGGGAATGATCCGTCCCAAGCTCCGCTATGCGCATCAGGGCGGCATCAATCCGCCGCGCATCGTGATCCACGGCAATGCGCTGGAGCACGTGCCGGACAGCTATTGTCGGTATTTGGAACGATTTTTCCGCGACGCTTTCAAACTGCAGGGCACGCCGCTGCGGATCGAGTTCAAGACCGGGCGCAATCCCTATGCGAGAACAGCCGCCGCGAAGAGCGCCTAACCCTATGGCGCAGCGGCGAAATTTAAAGTAAAGTGAACACGTCAATAACGACAAAGGCGAGCGTATCATGAGCACTAAGGGGCAACTGTTACAAGACCCGTTCCTGAACACTTTGCGCAAGGAGCACATCCCGGTGTCGATCTACCTGGTCAACGGCATCAAGCTGCAGGGCCAGATCGATTCGTTCGACCAATACGTCGTCCTGCTCAAGAACACGGTGACGCAGATGGTCTACAAGCATGCGATCTCCACCGTGGTTCCCGCACGGCCCGTCAACTTCCAGATGGATCAGGCTGCGGACTGATTGATGCCTGCTTTCCCGGTTCTTGATGTTTGACCGTCCCGGCACCGGCACCGAGGCGGTGCTGGTCGGTCTCGATTTCGGCGCGGCCGACTATGCGGAGAGCGTGGAGGAATTGCAGCAGCTCGCGGCGAGTGCCGGCGTCACCGCCCGTGCGCTGGTCAAGGGCAGGCGCCTGCGACCCGACCCGGCGCTGTTCGCCGGTCGCGGCAAGGTGGAAGAAATCGCCGCTGCGGTTGCGGATGGACACGCTTCCCTCGTAATTTTCAACCACGAACTGTCCCCCGTACAGGAACGCAACCTGGAGCGCCGGTTCGGGTGCCGCGTCGTCGACCGCACGAGCCTGATCCTGGATATCTTTGCGCAGCGTGCGCGCAGTCACGAAGGCAAATTGCAGGTCGAACTGGCCCAGCTGGAGCATCTGGCGACGCGGCTGGTGCGGGGGTGGACCCACCTCGAGCGGCAAAAGGGCGGCATCGGATTGCGGGGACCCGGCGAAGCGCAACTCGAGACCGACCGGCGGTTGCTCGGCAAGCGCGTCAAGGTCCTGAAGGAGAAGCTCGCCAAAGTCAGGAATCAGCGCGAGGTGCAGCGCCGCGCGCGTTCGCGGGCGCATCTTTTCGCCGTATCCCTGGTGGGTTACACCAACGCCGGCAAGTCGACGCTGTTCAATCGTCTCGCCCGCGCCGATGCCTACGCCGCCGACCAGCTGTTCGCAACCCTGGACACCACCACGCGCCGCGCACGCCTGCCGAGCGGCAACGCCGTCGTCCTGTCCGATACGGTGGGTTTTATCCGCAGATTGCCCCACACGCTCGTGGCGGCGTTCCGCGCCACGCTCGAGGAGACCGCGCGCGCGGATCTGCTGTTGCACGTGGTCGATGCCAGCAGCGGGGACCGCGATGCGCAAATCGCGGCCGTCAATCAAGTGCTGGTCGAAATCGGGGCCGACGCCATCCCGCAGGTGCTCGTATGCAACAAGATCGATCGCACGCGCATTCCCGCACGGCTCGAACGGGACGAGTATGGTAGAATTTCCCGCGTTTGGGTCAGCGCTGAATCGGGGGAAGGCCTTGATTTGGTGCGCCTTGCACTCGAGGAATACGCGGCCTCCTCCTTGCACCATACCGAATTCAAGAACTCGGCCGCGGCGTAAAGCTGGGTTTCCTCTCCATGGCTGGCTACTTAAGGTCCATTCGCGACTTCATCCGGGAACGTGTGCTGCGTTTCGCCGGTGCGCTGATGTCGCTCAACGATCCCCAATGGGGGCGGCGCCCCGGCAATCAGGGTCCGCCCGATCTCGACGAGTTATGGCGCAACTTCAACCGGAAGCTCGACGGGCTTTTCGGGCGCCGCGGCGGCGGTGACGGCGAGGGACCGTCGGGGCCGGGCGCCAGGAGAATCGGCGGTGGCGCCGGTCTGCTGCTCGGTCTGATCGTGGCCGTGTGGCTGGCGAGCGGGTTCTACATCGTCTACGAAGGCCAGCGCGGCGTCGTATTGCGCTTCGGAAAATTCCTGGAAACGACGATGCCCGGACCGCGCTGGCATTCGCCGTATCCGATCGAGACCGCGGAAGTGGTCAACCTGGCCCAGGTGCGCACGGTCGAGGTGGGCTACCGCAACAACGTCAAGAGCAAGGTGCTCAAGGAATCGCTGATGCTGACCGACGACGAGAACATCATCGACGTGCAGTTCGCGGTGCAGTACGTGCTGAAAAGCCCCAACGACTATCTTTTCAACAGCCGCGCGCCCGACGATTCCGTGCTGCAGGCGGCGGAAACCACGAATCGGGAAATCGTCGGCAAGAGCAGCAACGACTACGTCAATTACGAGGGCCGCGCCGACGAAGCGGCCCAGGCTCACAAGCTGATGCAGGCGATCCTCGATCGCTACGGCACCGGCATCAGCGTCAGCAAGGTGACGATGCAGAATGCGCAGCCGCCGGAGCAGGTCCAGGCCGCGTTCGACGACGCCGTGAAGGCGGGGCAGGACCGGGAGCGGCAGAAGAACGAAGGGCAGGCCTACGCCAACGATGTCATCCCGAAGGCACGCGGCATGGCCGCCCGCCTGGGGCAGGAGGCCGAAGGCTACAAGCAGCGGGTGATCGAACAGGCCGAAGGCGACGCTTCGCGTTTCCGCCAGATCGTCACCGAGTACAACAAGGCGCCGCAGGTGACGCGCGACCGCCTGTACCTGGACGCGATGCAACAGATCATGAGCAATACCAGCAAGGTTCTCATCGATCAGAAGGGGGGCGGCAATATTCTTTATCTGCCGCTCGACAAGATCATGCAGATGACTGCCGGCGGGCCGGCGGATGCCGCCGCGAAGCCGGTGGAGCCCGCGCCGGCGCCGGAGTCAACGGCGCGCACGCGTGAAGCCTTCCGCAGCCGCGAACGGGAGGTGCGCTGATGAAATCGAACCTCGGGACGGTGCTGGTATCCACGATCGTCGCGCTGATCGTGGTCTCTCTCAGCATGTTCATCGTCGACCAGCGCCAGAGCGCGATCGTCTTCAGGCTGGGCGAGGTGGTCGTCGTGAGAGACGATCCCGGGCTGTACTTCAAGCTGCCGCTCGTCGACAACGTCCGTTACTTCGATACCCGGATCCTGACCATCGACACCCCGGAGCCCGAGCGGTTTCTCACCTCCGAGAAGAAGAACGTGCTGGTCGATCTGTTCGTGAAATGGCGCATCACCAACGTCAGGCAATATTACGTCAGCGTCGGCGGCGACGAGCCCCGCGCGCAGACGCGGTTGCTGCAGACGATAAACGACGGCCTGCGGGCCGAGTTCGGCAACCGCACGGTGCACGATGTGGTTTCGGGCGAACGCGACAAGATCATGGAACTGATGCGCGAGAAGGCGAACGACGACGCCCGGAAGATCGGTGTCGAGGTGCTGGACGTGCGTCTGAAGCGCGTCGATCTCCCGCAGGAAGTGAGCGAATCGGTGTATCGCAGGATGGAAGCCGAGCGCAAGCGCGTCGCGAACGAACTGCGTTCGACGGGTGCGGCCGACTCCGAGAAAATACGGGCGGACGCCGACAAGCAGCGCGAGGTGATCATCGCCCAGGCCTACCGTGACGCACAGCGCGTCAAGGGCGAAGGGGATGCCAGGTCGACGGCGATCTACGCGCGCGCCTACGAGCAGAACGCCGAATTCTACGCGTTCTATCGCAGCCTGGAAGCCTACAAGCAGAGCTTCAGAAACAGGAATGATATTCTGGTGCTGGAGCCGAATTCCGAGTTCTTCAGGTATCTCAAGTCAGGCGGCAAGGCGGCGAAGTAGCGGCCGGGTTGAGCGCTGAACTCCGCGAGGTCGACAGGGGACTCGACATGCCGTGCCATTCGGGCGTGTGCTTGATGTCCCCCGGGGATCCCGGCCTCTTATCATGAAGATCCTGTTGACCGCGTTCGCGCTGATGCTTGTGATCGAAGGCGTGCTGCCGTTCCTCATGCCGAACCTGTGGCGGGATGCGTTCCGCAGGCTGACCGAGATGAGCGATGGCCAGATCCGTTTCATCGGACTGACCTCGATGCTGGCCGGCCTGCTGCTGCTCTATCTCGCGCGACCGTGATTCGCACGCGGAGGCGCGCGTGAGGCGAAAAGGCGCTGAATCTCCACTATAATTCCCGCTCGATCCCCAGCACGAACCCTGAACCCTGAACTCGAAACTTTGAACTTTGAACTTTGAACTTTGAACTTTGAACTTTGAACGTCGAACCTTGAACCCTGAGCTCCGAACCTTCAACGCGCACCGCCGATGAGAGCCTGGCTCCTGCCCGAATACATCGAGGACATCCTGCCCGCGGAGGCGTGCCGTATCGAGCGCCTGCGGCGAAGCATCCTCGACCTTTTCGCGGTGCATGGCTATCAACTGGTGATGCCGCCGCTGCTGGAGTACGTGGACTCGCTGCTCACGGGAACGGGACACGATCTTGACCTGCAGACATTCAAGCTGGTGGATCAACTGTCGGGACGCATGCTCGGCGTGCGGGCGGATATCACGCCGCAGGTTGCGCGCATCGACGCGCATCTGCTCAACCGCAGCGGGGTGACGCGGCTGTGCTATGCCGGGAGCGTGCTCAGGACGCGCCCGGACGGGATGAACCGTACGCGCGAGCCGCAGCAGATCGGTGCCGAAATCTACGGCCATCGCGGAATCGAGAGCGATGTCGGGATCCAGCGGCTGATGATGAAGGCGCTCGGCGTCGCGGGCGTCCGCAATGCCTATCTCGATCTCGGCCATGTGGCGGTGTTCCGCAGCCTGGTGAGGCGCGCGGCCGTTGCGCCGGATCTGGAGTCGGAATTGTTTCGCGCGATGCAGGCCAAGGATGTTCCCGGGGTGCGCGATCTCGCGCGCAGGCTCGATCGTGGCACGCGCGAGGCGCTGGCAGCGCTGCCGGAACTTTACGGCGGCGCGCAGGTACTGCGGCTCGCGCAGCGCAAGCTGCCGGCTTATCCCGAAATCAGGGCGGCGCTGCGCGCGCTCAAGGCGTTGTCGGACCGGTTGCACGACGTGGCGCGCATCCGGTGTTTCGACCTGGCCGAGCTGCGCGGATATCACTACCACAGCGGCGTGGTGTTTGCTGCATACGCGGAGGGCTGGCCAAACGCACTCGCGCTGGGCGGACGCTATGACGAAGTGGGCAGGGCGTTCGGGCGCGCGCGGCCGGCGACCGGATTCAGCATGGATCTGCGCGAACTGGCCTCCGCCGGCCCCAACGGAGGGGCCAGGGCCGGGGTGCTGGCGCCATACTTGCCGCGGAATGTCGCATTGCAGCGGCGGATAGAGGCCCTGAGAGCGCGGGGTGAGACCGTAATCGAGGATCTCCCGGGCCACGCCGGCTCGCGCGGTGAACTCGGCTGCGACCGCAAACTCGCGCGGCGCGCCGGTAGATGGAAGGTGGTCAGAATTCAATGAAATCGCGATGAATGCAGACAGACGCAGATCACGACTCGCAGGCGACCGAGATCAGCGTCCATTCGCGTTTATCGGCGGTTAAACAGGGTTTTACAATGTCGAAGAACGTCGTGGTGATCGGCACCCAGTGGGGTGACGAAGGCAAAGGCAAGATCGTCGACTGGCTGACCGATCACGCCCAGGGCGTGGTGCGATTCCAGGGCGGACACAACGCCGGGCATACGCTGGTGATCGGCGGCCGGAAGACCGTCCTGCACCTGATTCCCTCGGGCATCCTGCGCGCGGGTGTTGCATGCTACATCGGCAACGGCGTCGTGCTCTCGCCGCAGGCGCTGATCGAGGAGGTGGAAACCCTGGAGGGCGCAGGCGCGAACGTGTCGTCGCGCCTGAAGATCAGCGAGGCCTGCCCCCTGATCCTGCCCCATCACACGGCGCTCGATCAGGCACGCGAGGCGGCCAGGGGAGCCGGCAAGATCGGCACCACCGGCCGCGGCATCGGACCGGCGTATGAAGACAAGGTGGCGCGGCGCGCGATCCGCCTGCAGGATCTGTTCCATCGCGAGCGTTTCGCGGCCAAGCTGGGGGAAGTTCTCGACTTTCACAACTTCGTGCTCAAGAACTACTTCCAGGCGCAAACGGTGGATTTCCACAAGACGCTCGATCAGACCCTGGCGCTCGCGGAACGCATCAAGCCCATGGTCGCGGATGTGCCCAGGCTGCTCTATGAAGCGCAGCGGGTGGGTCACAATCTGCTGTTCGAGGGCGCGCAGGGCACCCTGCTCGACATCGACCACGGCACCTATCCGTTCGTGACTTCGAGCAACTGCGTGGCTGGCGCGGCCGCGCCTGGAGCGGGGATCGGGCCGCACAATCTCCATTACGTGCTCGGCATCACCAAGGCCTATACGACCCGGGTCGGCTCGGGACCGTTTCCGACCGAGCTCGACGATGATGTCGGAAAGCAGCTTGCGAGCCGCGGCAACGAGTTCGGCGCCACGACAGGGCGGCCGCGCCGTTGCGGCTGGTTTGACGCCGCGGCACTCAAGCGCTCGATCCAGATCAACGGCGTGTCCGGGTTATGCGTCACCAAGCTCGATGTGCTCGACGGCATAGAGAAAGTACGCATCGGCATCGGTTACCGCGTGCACGGTGTCGAGCGCGACATCCTGCCGTTCGGAGCGGAAATGCTGGACGAGTGCGAACCCGTCTACGAGGAAGTGCCCGGATGGCACGAAAGCACCGTAGGGCTTACGCGGTTCGAGCAGCTGCCGGAGGCCGCACAGAATTATCTGCGGCGCATGGAGGAGGTTTGCGGCGTGCCGATCGATCTCATTTCAACCGGAGCGGACCGCGAGCAGACCATCGTGCGGCGGCACCCATTTGAAGAACAGTGCTGAGTGCAAAGAGCTGAGTGCCGAGTGCAGAGCGAGGAGTGCCACGCCGCGAGTGCGGTCAATTCCGCACTCAGCACTCGCTACGGATATTTGGTGCCGAGGAAGGGATTCGAACCCCCACAGTGTTGCCACCGCCAGGACCTGAACCTGGTGCGTCTACCAATTTCGCCACCTCGGCATTTTGGAACCTCGGGCAAATGAGCGACAATCCACCTGCACCGCGGATCTCCCATCTGCCCCGGAAGAAGGATTCAGATGAGGGCTGAAATTCTAACCGAAGGCGTCCGATCGATCAAATGAAGCAACGCACACGGCGGGCCTCGCGCAGTGCAGGCGCACTGCGCCAGCGCGCGCGATCGCGGAACGAGACGCCATCGCGCGGCGGGCGTGCGCGTAACGGCGCGGCGCGGCTACGCGCCGCCGATCCCTATTTCGAGCGCGAGAGCAGCCGCTACAAACATCCTGTGCCAAGCCGGGAATACATTCTGCAGACGCTGACCGGGCAGGGCGTGCCGGTATTCGCGGGGGAACTCGAACGATTGCTCGGCGTGGGGCAGCGCGAGCGGGAGGCGTTTTCGCGGCGGCTGGCGGCAATGGAGCGTGACGGCGAGATCATCCGCAACCGCCGCAACGCGATCTGCGTCGTCGACAAGCTGGATCTCGTCCGCGGACGCATCCAGGGGCACCCGGATGGATTCGGCTTCCTCATCCGTGACGACGGCGGTCCCGATCTGTTTCTGGGACCCGGGGAGATGCACAAGGCGCTGCACGGCGACCGCGTGGTGGCGCGGCAGTCGGGCGTGGACCGGCGCGGACGCCCGGAAGGCAAGATCGTCGAGGTGATCGAGCATGGCCAAAAGCGCTTCGTCGGCAGGCTGCTCGCCGAGCACGGTGTGCTGTTCGTGGTCGCGGAGGACAAGCGCATCAGCCAGGATTTCGTGGTGCAGCCGGGCGAGGAAGGTGGAGCGAGACCGGGGCAGGTGGTGACCGTGGAAGTGGTGGCGCAGCCCTCGAAGCACGGCCAGCCGGTGGCGCGCGTGATCGAAGTGCTCGGCAACTACGGCGACGCCGGCATGGAGATCGAGATTGCGCTCAGGAAGCACCAGCTGCCGCACACGTTTCCGCCCGAGGTGGAGCGCCTGAGCGCAAAGTTTCCGGAAACCGTAACGGACAAGGACCGGCGTGGACGCGCCGACCTGCGCGAACTGCCGCTGGTCACCATCGACGGCGAGACGGCCCGGGATTTCGACGATGCGGTCTACTGCGAACCGATCCCCCCCGGCAAGGCTGGAAAGGAAGGAGGCTTCAGGCTCGTCGTGGCGATTGCCGACGTGAGCCATTACGTGCGGCACGGCGATGCACTCGACCGCGAGGCGTTCAAGCGCGGCAATTCGGTCTACTTTCCGCGCCGTGTCATTCCCATGCTTCCCGAACGCCTCTCGAACGGATTGTGCTCGCTCAATCCCGAAGTCGAGCGCCTGTGCATGGCCTGCGACATGCAGATCGACCGCCACGGACAGATCGGTTCGTACCGCTTCTATCCCGCGGTCATGCGTTCCCACGCGCGGCTTACCTATACGGTGGTTGCCGAGATGCTTGCCGAGCCGCGCGGAAAGGCCGCGCAACGATTGCGCGGGCTGCTGCCCCGGATACAGGATCTGCACCGGCTCTACAGGCAGCTTGCCGCGGCGCGCGAGCGGCGGGGTGCGATTGACTTTGAGACAATAGAAACGGAGACGGTCTTCAATGCGCAGGGCAAGATCGAGCGCATCGTCCCGGTCGCGCGCAACGACGCGCATCGCGTGATCGAGGAGTGCATGCTGGCGGCGAATGTATGCGCCTCCGATTTCCTGCGGCAGAACGACCAGCCCATGCTGTTCCGTATCCATGAGGGGCCGACTCCGGAAAAGCTCGCCGCGCTGCGGGAATTTCTCAAGGGTTTCGGCTGCAGTCTCACGGGAGGCGATGAGCCGCACGCCCGCGACTATGCGAAGCTGCTTTCCCGCGTGAAGGACCGGCCCGACGCGCAGTTGCTGCAAACCGTCATGCTGCGCTCGTTGCAGCAGGCGGTGTACAGCCCCGACAACGTCGGCCATTTCGGGCTGGCGTACGAGTCCTACACCCACTTCACCTCGCCGATCAGGCGCTATCCGGATCTGCTGGTGCATTGCGCGATCAAGGCGGTGCTGGCGCGCAAGCGCTACGATCCGGGCAACTGGCACGAGCTGGGCGAGCACTGCTCGATGACCGAACGGCGGGCGGACGACGCGACCCGCGATGCGGTCGCCTGGCTCAAGTGCTACTACATGCAGGACAAGATCGGCGAAGCGTTCGAGGGCAGCATCAGCGGCGTCGCGGCGTTTGGAATATTCGTCGCGCTCGACGGCGTATACGTGGAGGGCCTCGTGCATGTGTCCGACCTGGGAAAGGACTACTATCATTTTGACGCGGGCAAGCATCAGTTGCTGGGCGAGCGCACGCGGCAGCGGTATCGCCTGGGAGACCGCGTGCGCGTGAAGGTAACGCGCGTCAATCTCGACACGAGCAAGATCGACTTTGTGCTGGAAGAATAATGGTAAACGGTAAGCGGAAAGCGGTAAGCGGCAACAGGGGATGGCCGCGGCTGACGCTTTGCAGCGCACGGCAGTGCATTGTCCGCTCACTGCTCACTTCTCACCGCTTACACCTGTCGCATGGCTGAAACCCGCATCATCCACGGCTTCCACGCCGTCACCAGTTGCCTGCGGCAGAATGCCGCCGGCGTGAGAGAGATCTATGTCGCGAGCGGCCGGCACGACCGCCGGGCGCAGGAGCTGATCCGCCTCACCGGGGGGCGCGGCGTGCGTGTCATCCTCGTCGACGACCGGCGCCTCGACGGCATGACCGGCAATGCGCGTCACCAGGGCGTCGCCGCAAGGATTGATGCGGGCCAAATGCCGACCCACATCGAGGACGTGCTGGAGAGCTTGAAGGCGCCCGCGCTGCTCCTGGTGCTCGACGGTGTGACTGATCCGCACAATCTCGGCGCTTGCCTGCGCGTTGCGGATGCGATGGGCGTGCACGCCGTGATCGCGCCAAAGGATCGCGCGGTGGGCATCAACGCGACGGTATCGAAAGTGGCGTGCGGCGCCGCCGAGACCGTTCCCTACATCGTCGTGACCAATCTTGCGCGCACCATGCGCGAACTGAAGGAGCGGAACGTCTGGCTGGTGGGAGCGGACGAGCGGGCGGAGCACGAGCTGTACTCGGCCAAGCTGACGGGTCCAGTCGCGCTGGTGCTGGGCGCCGAAGGCGAGGGGATGCGGCGGCTCACGCGCGAGACCTGCGATGAACTCGTGCGCATCCCCATGCTGGGATCGGTCGAAAGCCTGAACGTTTCCGTCACCGCCGGCATCTGCCTCGCGGAAACCCGGCGGCAGAGATCAAGAGCACGGTGAGCCGCCGATGAACGCCGATGCACGCGGATCAGATCAATGCCGAAAAGGCGTGTGCCGTGATCCGTGATCCGTGAAAAACAGGCGCGTTGCGATTTTGCCCTTCACCCTTCACCAATCACCGCTTCCATGGGTGTCGAGATCAAGTTCACCGACAGGGATCTCCCGGTATCACCGGGGTTCATCGAGTTCCTGCACCATCAGATCGATGATCGGGCTGTCGATACTTCCTGGCACGACCAGTTGAGCGAGACGCTGGTCCCTGCAGAATTCGAAAAGCGCGTCAAGCGGGCGGAAGCGGTCGCAGACCGGGTTCTGCGGCATCCGCTGGGGCAGAAGGCGATCTATCGCGCCTACGAACTGTTTACGGCGATGCTGCTCGGCACGCTCGACAAGCTCGAATCCGTCCGGGAACGTTACCGTTTCATATGTATCGTGGGCTGTCCGCGCCACGGCGGCACATTTCTCACCAAGCACCTGTTCAGCGCGCTCGGCGTCGATCCCGCCGCGGTGCCGAACATGATCGCGCACGACGGATTTCCGGACGCGGCGCCGTTCCGGCTCGCGCCCCGGCATAACGGCTACACGGCGATGATGCAGCAAACGGCGGAGTATCTCGCGATGGTGGAAGTGTTTTTTGCGAACACGCGCCCGGTCGGCGGCCGGGTTGTGGTGCCGAAGAAGGCGACGAAAGCAGCTTATCACGGTGCATTTTTCCTGAACGTGTGGGGTCCCGACACCGAGGTGATCATCACGTTGCGGCACCCTG
This sequence comes from Betaproteobacteria bacterium, assembly GCA_016202605.1. Classification (GTDB taxonomy): domain Bacteria; phylum Pseudomonadota; class Gammaproteobacteria; order Burkholderiales; family SG8-41; genus DSOT01. The sequence goes on along the minus strand of JACQOJ010000109.1, from coordinate 7,412 downwards.
TCGCAGCGTGCATTTCGACTTATGAGAAATCGACCGGGCTGCCCGCCGGCGGTAGATTCACCGTGCGCGGCAACATCGAGGAATGGGCGCAGCGCGACAACGTGGCCACGGGCGCCGACGCCGGCCGCATCGGTGAGCGCGATTACTTCGACGTTTATCTCCGCTATTGGGAGCAGTATCACTACAACCTTGCGCTTACCGGTCTGTCGGCGGCCAGGAATCGAACCGTTGTCGTCTACGGCAGGGAACGATTGATGGCTTGTGCGCGCGGACTGTGCGAACGCCTCGAGAGTCCGGTCGCGATTGATGACTTCAGGGTTTTCGACAGGCGCGACCGCCATCCGGACTGGAATCGCAGGGCCGAGCCCGCGGTCCGGCGCGTTGCAGAGGCATGGAAAACGGTGGGGCTGGATTTTCCGATGGCGGAAGTGATGGAGGCGTGGTAACCACCGGAATTCAAGGCTGGGACGGCAAAAGGCCGCGCTCAACAAGGCAATCGATTATTCTTGCCGCCATCGCCTCTGCCGGGAGCAGCGCGCCGTTGAGCTCCACCTCGGGGTGGACCGGCACTTCGTACGGATCATCCACTCCGGTCATGTGCCTGAGCTGGCCGGTACGGGCGCGTGCATAGAGTCCTTTCGGATCGCGCCGCTCACATTCCGCGAGTGGCGTTGCAAGGTAAATCTCCAGGAACGCGCCCCGGCGAGCCACTGACTGGCGCATTTCGGCGCGGTCTGCGGCGTAGGGCGCGACCAGGGCACAGATCGCAATCCCGCCATGCCGGCATACCTGTGCGGCAATGTAACCGTGACGCAGGGCATTGAGCCTGCGGGCTTCACGGGAATACCCTAGGTCGCTGGAAATGACTTTGCGAACTTCGTCGCCGTCGAGCAGCGTGACGGGGCGCGAGAACCGGCCTTCAATTTGCGCCGCCAGGGCGGCGCCGAGAGTGGTCTTTCCGGCCGCCGGCAAACCCGTGATCAGCAGCGTCGCCCCGCGCATACGGGATGCGGCGGTCTCGCGCTCGGCTTCATTCATTCATTTCAACACCGGGCTTCCATGATCAATCAACGCATTCTTGCACGCTGCACCGCGTTTGTGCACGGTATCCGACGGCTGTTGCAAAAATGTTGGCAAGGATCTTGCGGGGACCGCCTCTCCACAGGAATAACGTTGTAAGATCAATAGAGCGCGCGTATATTTGCAGAAGAGCTTTAAATGTCATATCCGCTCGGGGAACAACAACACACAGCAGGGGGACGGGACCGGTGGGAGGAGGTCGCACTTTCGCGCTGATTATCGTTGCATTGCTGTCCGGCATTCCGGTGGCCACGCTGGCGCAGGAACGCCCCGTACCCGCCCCGAAGTTCGATATTCAGCGCTTTGAAATTTCCGGCAACACGCTGCTTCCACAGGAGGAAGCGGAGCGCATCGTCGCGCCATTCATTGGCAAGCGGAAGGACTTCGGCGATATCCAGCGCGCGCTGGAAGCGCTCGAAGAGGCCTACCGCGATCGGGGCTACGGCGTGGTGCGGGTCTTTCTGCCGGAACAGGACATCACCAAGGGCGTGGTGCAGTTCCGCGTCCGGCAGCCCAGGATCGCCAAGGTCACGGTCGAGGGCAACACCCGATTCGACGACGACAACATCCGCCGCAGCGTGCCGGCTGTCAGAGAGGGTGAAACGCCGAATGCGCAGGACATTGCACGCAACCTGCAGATGCTTGGAGAGCACCCGGCCAAACAAACCACCGTGGTGCTGCGCTCCGCGCGCACCGAAAGTGAGATCGACGTCAACGTCAAGGTGACCGACCAGAAGCCATGGCGCGTGATTCTGTCGCTCGACGACACCGGCACGGGTGACACCGGTTACCTGCGCTCGGGGGTGGCCTTTCAGCACAGCAATCTCTTCGACCGCGACCACACGCTGACGGCGCAGTATCTCACCTCGCCCACGCATCCGAGCAAGGTGAGCATTTACGGCGTGGGCTATCGCGCGCCGTACTACCGGCTCAACAGCTCGTTCGATCTCATCGCCGGCTATTCGGATGTGAACTCGGGCACGGTGCAGAACCTGTTCAACGTCAGCGGCAGCGGCACGATCTTCGGCGCGCGCTGGAATTATTATCTGCCGAAATGGGGTGAGGTTGAGCAGAAACTGATCGGGGGTGCCGATTACCGTGCCTTCAAAAACGAGGTATTGCTGGCGGGGCAGGGGCTGGTACCGGACATTACGATCCATCCGGTGAGTCTTGCCTACAGCGGCGTGCTGCGCATGGCGGCGGCCGAGTTCAATTTCTACGGCGGGGCCTCGACCAATATTCCGGGCGGCAACGACGGCAAGGACGCGGATTTCGCCGCTTCACGCACGGGCGCAACCGCGAACTACACGATTTTCCGCTACGGCGCCAGTTATGTTCAGGCCTTCGAAGGCGAATGGCAGGCGCGCGCCGCGTTCAACGGACAGTACACCACGGACGCGCTCGTGCCGGGTGAGCAATTCGGCGTCGGCGGCCCGGATTCGGTGCGCGGCTACCTGTTGCGCGAAGTGACCAACGACCGCGGCTATGCGACCCAGCTGGAAATTTATACGCCGAACCTGGCGCCCGCGGCGGGGCTGCAGGACAGCTATCGCGCGCGCCTGCTTGCCTTCTACGATTTTGGCGGGGTGAAGCGCAATAATGCGCTTCCGGGCGAGCAGGAGGGCAAGTTCATCGCGAGCACGGGCGTCGGCGTGCGCATCGGTTATGGGAAGTCAGTGAGCCTGCGCATGGATGTTGCGCAGATTCTCAAGGCCGCCGGCACGCGCCAGACCGACGATCAGCGGGTGAGCGCGAGCCTCGCGATCGTCTTTTAGACGTAGACGGTGATTGGTGATTGGTGATTGGTGATTTGTATTCGGTAGGGCGGATCAGCTGCGGCGCAGCGTAATCCGCGGCTGGAAGTTGTGATGGGAGGAAGTGGTGATGAAAGATCGACCGCGCAAATCTCCTCTGAATCGCAAGCTGGTTGCACTGGCGGTGGCTGCCTGTTTTGTCACCGAGTGGGCGTATGCCAATCCCACCGCGCCGACCGTCGTTCATGGCGCCGCCGCCTTCCAGCAGGCGGGCAATCTGTTGCAGATTACCAACAGCCCCAACGCCATCATCAACTGGGGCAGCTTCTCGATCGGCGCGAGCGAGATCACGCGCTTCATTCAGCAGTCCCAGGCCAGCGCGGTCTTGAACCGCGTGATCGGGCAGGACCCCTCCAGCATCCTGGGCGCGCTGCAAAGTAACGGACGGGTATTCCTCATCAATCCCAACGGGATTCTTTTCGGCGCCGGCGCGCAGATCGATGTCGCCGGGCTGGTCGCTTCGACACTCAACCTTTCCAATGCCGACTTCCTTGCCGGGCGGTTGAAATTCACGGAAGTGCCCGGCGCGGGCAGCATTGTCAACCAGGGAAATATCACCACCGGACAAGGCGGGCAGGTGTATCTGGTGGGGCCGGCGGTCACCAACAGCGGGATCATCACGAGTCCCGGGGGCGAGGTCATTCTGGCGGCGGGCAATTCGGTTGAGCTGGTGAATCCCGGCACGCCGGACCTGAGAGTCGAAATCACCGCGCCGGACAACGAAGCGCGCAATCTCGGGCAGATCGTCGCCGACAGCGGGCGCGTCGGCATCTACGCCGGGCTTATCAAACACTCCGGCACGATTCGCGCCGACAGCGCGCAGGTGACCGAGGACGGCAGGATCGTGCTCAAAGCGACGAAGGAGGTGACGCTCGAAGCGGGGAGCGTCACGACGGCGAACGGCCCAACCGGGGGCAGGATTGAAATTCATTCCGGCGACACGACGCTGGTTGCCGGTACTGTCGAAGTCAAAGGAACTCCCTCCCCCCTGATGGGGGAGGGCGAGGGAGGGGGTGGCACCGGAAAAGGCGGCACGATTCACATCCTCGGCAACAAGGTCGGGGTGATCGATGCCGCGCGCCTTGACGCTTCGGGTGCGACCGGCGGGGGCACGGTATTGATCGGGGGGGACTACCAGGGCAGGAACCCGGAGATTCAAAACGCGTACCGCACCTACTTCGGACCGAGCGCGCGCGTTGCAGCGGACGCTGTCACGGCCGGCGACGGCGGCAAGGTGATTGTCTGGTCGGACGACGCGACGCGCGCTTACGGCACGATCACTGCGCGCGGCGGGGCGCAGTCGGGAAACGGCGGCTTCGTGGAGGTATCGGGCAAGAACTGGCTGGACTTCAACGCGAGCGTGGACGTCCGCGCGCCGAATGGCGTGACCGGCGCGTTGCTGCTCGACCCCAACAGCGTCGAAATAGGAAACACCGACAGCTTCGGTGGAGGCAGTTTCGACGATCTAATCCCGAACGTTTTCTCAAGTAGTTCCGACGGCTTGTCGCAGATTGCCTGGAGCACGGTCAAATCCAATCTTGCGGCCTCTGCCGTTTACATCACGACCCTCGGGGACACTACCTCGGGCAACGCCGACATTACGGTCTCGGCGAATTCACCCGATCTCGACACTACCAATACGCTGCGCCTTCTCTCCAATCGCCACGTCACTGTCAACGGTTCGATCACCAACACCAAAGCCGGCGCGCTTGAAATGTTTGCGGGGTGGGATGGAGCCAGTACGACCGCTCCAGCGGTGTCGAGCTTCGGCAACATCACTCTCAATTCGGGCATTAGTGTCTCAGGCGACGTGTCGCTGATCGCGAATAACGACATTACGCAGGGCGTGTCAGGAATCATCAGCGCCAATAAACTTCTTGTCAGCAGCAATAGCGGTTCAGTCCTTCTGAATACGGCGACCAGCATGGTCAACACCCTGGCGGGCAGGGCCAATGACCAGTTCCTGTTCAAGAACGGGCAGTCGCTCACGATCGACACGGTGGGCGCGACGAGCGGCATAACTGTCAACAACACGTCGTCGGGCAACAGCACGGTCGATGTCCAGATCACGAGTGGCAGCCTCGCTGTCAACAAGAACATCAGCGCCACGGGCGGCAACGCCTTCAGCGGCGGCGCGGCAACAGTGACGCTCACATCCCCGAACGGCATTACGGTGAACAACTTGAGCGCCGTGAGCGCAACCGGCGGCAACGGCAGCGGGTCGGGAAACGGCGGGGACGCAACCCTTCAGGCGAACGCCGGCGGTACCATCGATCTCACCGGAAGCACCTTGACTGCAACGGGGGGCGTGGGCGGTGGATTCGGTAATCCCGGCACCGGTACGGTAAAGCTGGAAGTCAGCACCGCGTCGGGCAACGGCACGCCGAGCGGCGACATCATCGCGCACAACATCACTGCGGACAACATCAATCTGCAGCAGCAGAGCGACGCGGGTAACCGAAGCATCTTGCGCGCCTCTGCTTCGTCTCTCATTCAGGCCGGCGATTTGCTGATGGAGATCGATTATCCCGGTTCCACCAGTGGCGGATCGATCGGCACCAGTGCGGAGCCGATGCGCGTACAGGTTGCGAGGCTGGAAGCGCATACGCACGAAGCCTCGCCCGGCATCTTCATCGAGTCACCGAATGCCGGCAATCTGCAGATCGGCGGCGTATCGTTTTTTACCGGCTCAGTGAAGGGCGTGCAAAACGTCACGAGTGGCGATATCTCGCTCAGCGTGAACGGGACGCTCACCCTTCAGGCGGGCACGGCGGGTTGTGGCGCAACGGGTGGAACGGGCGGCCCGATCTGCACCGGCGGCAGCACGGTCACGCTTACTGCGAACGACATGAGCCTCGGCAACAGCGTCAACGCCAACACCGGCACCGTGATGCTGGCGCCGTTCGCGACCAGCCGCAACATCAACATCGAGGGCCCGACTCCTACCGTAGGGACTTTGAGCCTGAATACCGGCGAGCTCCAGCAGATCACCGCGGGCACGCTCCAAATCGGCCGCAGCACGGATACCGGTACGCTCACGGTAGCGACGGCGGTCGGTTCCGGTGACGTAACTGCCAGCACACTCAAGCTCGCGCATCAGAACATCGCCATCAACGGGGCCTTGAACGTGGGGACGAATACCCTGGTGCTCACCGCGACGGGGACAGTGGAGCAGACCGCGCCGATCACCGCCGGCACCCTGGAGTTGCTCGGAGCCGGCGGGGAGCATGCCCTTACCGATCCAGCCAACCAGATCGGAACGGTCAAGGCGAACACCGGCTCGGTCACCCTCGTGAATGACGGCGCCCTGGTGGTATCGGGCATATCGACTGGTGGAGTCGGCGCGGAAACGATCGTCGCGGCGTCGCCCCTGGTCGCAGGTGAGCAGTTCGGCGGAAGCATTGCGGTCAAGGGCGACGTGATGATTGTCGGCGCGCCCGGGACGTTCCAGACGGGCATTGGTGCCGTGTACGTGTATCGATGGAACGGGACCGCCTGGGTTTTCGAAGCCAAACTGGTGCCCCCGGATAGCATCGCGCGCAACTTCGGGACGGGTGTAGCGGTGGAAGGCACCCACGCGGTGGTTGGGGCGCCCGAAACGACTGACGTAAATTTCCGCTCAGGCGCAGCCTACGCATTCGAGTTCGATGGCTCGAGTTGGGGTAGCGGCACCAAGCTTGCGTTTTCGCAGAAGGTCTTTGAAAGCGTTTTCGGAGTGTCTGCGGCCATCGACAACAACAGGCTCGTCATCGGCGGCAACGGCCGGACCAGCGAGGGAGGATTCTGGACGGGCAAGATCTGGTTCTACGACTTCGTGAGCGGCGCGTGGGTCGAGCGGGGGAACGCCAGACAGAGCGATCCCCAGTCCAACGACTATTTTGGGCTCGACCTCGCAATTTCGGGCGACCGCATGATCGTAGGGGCACCCAACACGTTCGCCAGTACGGGCCAGCAGGGGAAAGCGTACATCTTCGAGTTCAATCCCACGACCCGGGTCTGGTTGCAGACGCAGAAGCTCACGGCAACCGGTGGCGCGGCTGCTGATTTCTTCGGCAGGGGTGTCGCGATTTCCGGGGATGTGGCTGTGGTGGGGGCGCAGCGGGCCGATCCGGGCGGCGTCACCGATGGCGGGAAGGCCTACGTGTTTCGCTTTAACGGCACGAGCTGGGTACAGGAACAGGCGCTCGTGCCATCCGACGTGGCGGCGAGCGATTTCTTCGGCGAGCGGGTCGCCGTGCGGGATGGAACCATTGTCGCCAGCAGCTTCGGACAGGATCCCGGAGGCATATCCGGTGCTGGTGCTGCTTACGTGTTCAGGCACGATGGCAGCCAGTGGGTGCAGGACGAGAAGATCGTTGCGTCGAACGGCGTCGTGAGCGATCAACTCGGCCGTGGGGGCATGGTGCTGGCAGACGACGATAAGATCTATATCGGCGCTCAATTTGCTGATCCCGGAGCCGTGGTTAATGCGGGCGCGGTTTACACCTACGCGCCGCTCGCCAATTCGACGCTGACCGG
>JACQOJ010000016.1 GCA_016202605.1 Betaproteobacteria bacterium | reverse complement strand
TGGTGATCGGCAGCGCGCTGCCTACTATATCGAAGAAGTTTCGGCTCGAGGATTTCAAGCGCGGCGATGAGAAGACGATTCATACCGATTACGAAGCGGCGGCTCGGGAGGGGCTGCCAGCTCCCGTGGCCGTTGGTCCTCAGGTCGCCGCGCTCGTATTCCGCCAGATGCGACTTTGCTTCGGCGAAGGGTGGATCGTAGGCGGGAAGTTCGACCTGAGCTTTCGCAGACCCGTATTCGTGACCGATTTTTGTGTGGCTCGCGGAGTCGTCACGAAAACTGAGAAAGAAGGCGACAAGCTACGTGTTCACTGCGATGTCTGGATCGAGAATCAAAAGAGCGACAAGGTCATCTCTGGCATGACGAGCGGACTGGTTCCCCTGGCAAGCGGAGGGGCGTAAGACCATGGTCGAACGCAGGTCCAAATTTCCGTTGACAGGCATACGTGTTCTCGACCTCACCCAGGTCGTTGCTGGTCCGTATTGCACGATGATGCTGGCTGACATGGGTGCTGATGTTGTGAAGATCGAGCGACCCGGACATGGCGACGATTTGCGCCGCACTGTGCCTTATGCAGGACGCGAAGGTCATGAGGATTATTTCAACGCGCTGAATCGCTCCAAAAGAAGTGTCGCTTTAAACCTGAAGGACGCGGACGATCAATCGGTAGCGCTAAAGTTACTCGAGCGCGCCGATGTTCTCGTCGAGAATTTCTCTCCCGGTACAGCCAGGCGACTTGGAGTTGACTGGGAGATTGCGTATAAACTCAATCCCCGGCTTGTATACTGTTCGTTGTCCGGCTTCGGCCAGACCGGCCCATACCGCAATCGCCCCGCGCTCGATCCCATCATTCAGGCCGTCACCGGCATCATGAGCGTTACAGGCCTCCCGGATGGTGAACCGACGATGGTCGGTGCGCCGCTCGCCGACGTTATTGCCGGCATGTTTGCTGCGTACACGATAGTGAACGCGCTGCGCCTGGTGACCGATGCCGGGGGTGGTCAATATATCGATCTCAGCATGCAGGACGCGTTACTCGCATCCGTGGGCACACGGATGGGGGAAACGTTGCAGGCGGGAATTTCCCCGGGCCGCCTTGGGAACGAGAACCCGATACGCGTGCCGGCAAATACCTATCGCGCCGCCGATGATCTGTACATCGCCATGATGGTGCACAACCAAGAACAGTGGAAGCCGTTTTGCGAGGCCATGGGCAAAGAGGAATGGATAGAGCATCCGCGGTTTCGAACCATGCCCGAGCGAGTGCAAAATCGCGAGGAAGTAAACGAAGCGATCGAGCGGCGCTTTGCAGAGCATGACTCGCGTTATTGGATGGCGCGTCTCGAGGGATACGGCATTCCGTATGCGTTGGTGAACGACTATGCGCAGGCCCTAGAAGATCCTCAAGTTGCGCACCGTGGTCTCATACACGAACTCGACCATCCGCGCTCTGGCAAGATCAGGGTTGTTGGACCACCTTGGAAGATGTCGGAAACGCAAGCAAAGCTGCAGCAGCCGCCGCTGCTCGGGCAGCACAATGACGAGGTGCTAGCGGAATGGCTGGGTATCAAAGCAGGTGCTCCGGTCACTTGAGCCGTGGGACTGTTGGTCGTTAATACGCAAGTATCTCGTTCAATTCTTCTTTCGGAAATCGCATGACGGACAATTTCGAGCAGCTTTGTGGCTGGGTTGGCAGGAAGGAAATCCGAAGAGACGTCGTGGCATCCTGGCCGGTTACGGCATTGGCTGCGACTGTTGATGATCAGAAGATTTCCATCGAGAACGGCAAGCCTCTCCCGCCGGGCTGGCACTGGATCTATTTCCTGGAAGCAAAGCCCCCTTCCGAGGTAGGGGTCGACGGCCATCCGAAGCGCGGCGGGTTCCTGCCGCCGGTGCCGCTGCCACGGCGGATGTGGGCTGGCGGCCGGATCGAGTTTCTGCGACCGCTCGTGATCGGTGATAACGTGACGCGCGAGTCGGAGATCGTATCGGTCGAACCCAAGTCAGGGCGCAGCGGTACTCTCGTGTTTGTCACCGTACGACACACGATTGCCGGATCAGCGGGAGCCGCCATCGTCGAAGAGCAGAACATCGTTTACCGCGAAGCCGCGAAGAAAGGCGACCCCATGCCGCCCGGGAAGCTTGCGCCGGCCAGCGCGCAATGGACGCGCCGCGTTGTGCCCGATGCCGTGATGCTCTTCCGTTACTCGGCGCTGACGTTCAATGGGCACCGTATCCACTACGACAAGGACTACGCGATCAACGATGAACACTATCCGGGGCTGGTGGTGCACGGGCCATTGCAGGCGACACTGCTGCTTGATCTGTGCCGGCAAAATGCGCCGGCGCCGATCAAGAAATTCGAGTATCGCGCGCAGCACCCGATATTTGCCGGCCATGCCTTCACCGTGAACGGCAGATTCGATCCCGCAACCATTCAGGCGGATATGTGGACGGCCAGCGAAGCGGGCAACTATGCGATGAGGGGCACGGCCTTTTTCTAAGACCCGCAATGTAAGGCGCCATCTGCCGTACCTGTTTGTTGCGCCCACGTTTTCGGGCCAACCGGGTGGGCGGGCGCAAGCAGGCAGCACTGGATACGCGCAGAGCCCTACTCGCGCTCGAATCGGCGGTACTGAATCGCTTCCGCTACATGCATCGCGGCGATGCGTTCCGCGCCCGCGAGGTCGGCGATGCTGCGCGCCACCTTCAGCACGCGATGGTAAGCACGCGCGGATAGTCCAAGCCGACTGATCGCCTGCTTCAGCAGATTCTCGCCCTGCGCGTCCGGCGCGCAATGGCGGTCGATCTCGCGTGCCCCGAGCCGCGCATTGGGCTTGCCTTGTCGCGCGAGCTGGCGTTCGCGCGCCGCGCTCACGCGGGTGCGAATCGCCGCCGAAGGCTCCCCGTTTGCCGCGCGCGTGAGATCCTCCTGCGGCACCGCCGGCACTTCGAGCTGGAGATCGATGCGATCGAGCAGCGGGCCGGAAACTCGCGAACGATAGCGCGCGACCTGATCCGGGGTGCAGCGGCAGCGGCCGTTGTGATGCGCGAGGTAACCGCAGGGACAGGGATTCATCGCCGCCACCAACTGGAATTCCGCGGGAAATTCGGCCTGCCGCGCCGCGCGCGACACGCTGATCCGGCCCGATTCCAGCGGTTCGCGCAGCACTTCGAGCACCGCGCGGCCGAACTCCGGCAGCTCGTCGAGGAAGAGCACGCCGTGCATCGCCATGGATATCTCGCCCGGCCGCGGATTGCCGCCGCCCCCGACCAGTGCCACCGCCGACGCCGTGTGATGGGGCGCGCGGTACGGTCGTCTCTTCCAGTTGGCGACGTCGAATCCATTGCTTCCGAGCGACTGGATCGCCGCTGAAGCCAGCGCCTCCTCCTCGCTCATCGGCGGCAGTATTCCGGGGAGCCTCGAGGCGAGCATGGTCTTCCCGGTGCCCGGCGGTCCCACCATGAGCACGCTGTGCCCCCCCGCGGCGGCGACTTCGAGCGCGCGCCTGGCATGTGCCTGGCCCCGCACGTCCGCCATGTCGAGGTAGGCGTTGGCGCCCGCGGATGGTCTTGCGGCGTAGCGGGACAGGCTCTCGCGTCCGGCGAGATGTGCGCAGACGTCGAGCAGCGAGCGCGCCGGATAAACGAGGGCGTTTTCGACCAGCGCGGCTTCGCGGGCGTTTTCCGGGGGCAGAATGAAGGCGCGCTGATCGCGCGCCGCCCTGAGGGTCATGGCCAGCGCGCCGCGGATCGGCCGCAGGTCGCCGGTCAACGCGAGTTCTCCGGCAAATTCGTAACGCGTGAGTCCTTCGGAGGGAATCTGGCCCGAAGCCGCGAGGATGCCGACCGCGATCGGCAGATCGAAACGCCCGCTTTCCTTGGGCAGGTCGGCCGGCGCCAGGTTGACCGTAATCCGCCGCGCGGGAAACTCGAACCGCGCGTTCTGCAGCGCGGCGCGCACGCGGTCCTTGGCTTCCTTCACCTCGGCTTCGGGCAGGCCCACCACCGTGAAGCTTGGCAGGCCGTTGGCGAGATGCGCCTCCACGGTGACGAGCGGCGCATCCATGCCGGAGAGCGCGCGGCTGTAGAGCACGGCGAGGGACATACGCGTTGAGCGCTGAGTGTTGAGCGATGAGCGCTTAACGCCCCGACCCGGCGGTGTGACTACACGAGGCCGAAAAGGGAAGGAGGAATGCGCAGGAGTCAAGAATGAAGGTGCAGGGAAAAGCCGGGCCAGGCTGGCCTTACTTCACCCCTCATCCTTCATGCGCGCTTCCAGTTCCGAGAGTTTCGCTTCGAGGTCCGTGAGTTTTTGGCGGGTGCGGGCAAGGACCTCGCGTTGAACGTCGAATTCTTCGCGCGTTACGAGGTCGAGGCGACTGAAGAGCGAGGTCAGCATCGCGCGCAGATTTTTTTCCAGATCCGCGGCCGGGCTTTGGGCGAAAAGCGCCTTTACCTTCTCGTTGATGTCATCGATAAGTTTCTGATTCGCCATGTCGCCACCCGTTATGGCGCCGAGTGTAGCAAATCCGGCACACGTTAATCCAAGTCACTTGCCAGTTGCCAGTCGCCAGTCGGCGGTTGCCAGTCGACGGTTGCCGGCTGACAGTGGGCAGCGGACGCTGAGATCACGTCTTCCGTGACCCCGTTGCCACGGGCCCCGGCTGGCGCACGAGTTTAGTGCGCGCGCGCTTCAACACGCCCCTGTTTGGTGCGCACGCGTAGTTTTCGTCCCCGAAGCTAACGCATAATGCCATGTTTATTTGTGTATTTTCACCTGGCACGGTACGTGCTGAGTCTCGCTGCGCGATATCGCATATTTGTCGACAACGAAAGGGGCAACCATGTTTAAGAAGACATTGATGGCGGGGGTAATCGCCGCAGCATTCGCACCAGGGTTCGCCTTGGCGCAGCAGGCGCCCGCCTCGCCGCACACGTTCACCGGTAACGTCGGGCTGTTCAGCCAGTACATATTCCGTGGACTCACCCAGACCAACAAGGATCCCGCAATTCAGGGTGGGTTCGACTACAGCCACGCGAGCGGGCTCTACGTCGGGACCTGGGCATCGAACATCAGCTGGCTCACCGACTCTTCGACCGTCACCGGCTACACCAGCTCGAGCATGGAATGGGACTTCTACGGCGGCTTCCGCGGCACTTTCGGGAAATCGGACTTCGGCTACGACGTGGGCCTGCTTTACTACTACTATCCGGGCTCGCACAACACGGTGCTGGTTCCCGGGGCGGTGAAGGCCGACACGCTGGAGGCCTATGGCGCGCTGTCCTGGAAATGGATCGCCGCCAAGTATTCCTACAGCATCGACAACAAGACTTTCGGCGTCGCGAACAGCGACGGCACTTGGTACCTGGACCTCACGGCCACCGTGCCCCTGGGTGACAGCGGATTCACGGCCATCGCCCACTGGGGCAAGCAGAAGTTCAGAGGCACCACGGCCGGCGTATCCAATGACTCGGTTGCATCCTACGAGGACTGGAAACTGGGGCTCAATTACGCGCTGCCGAAGGACTTCACGATCGGTGCGTTCTTCTCCGGGACCGACATGAGCGCCCCCCAGAAGGCCTTCTACACCAACGTTTCCGACAACCGCTGGGTCGGCAAGGACACCGTCACGGTATTCCTGCAAAAGACTTTCTAAGAGCCTGAGCATGGGGCTGGTCATTCCGGCCCCTTTTTCAAGGGGAATCGCAATGAAACTGGTAACGGCAATCATCAAGCCGTTCAAGCTCGACGAAGTGCGTGAGGCCTTGTCCGCCATCGGCGTGACCGGCATCACCGTCACCGAGGTCAAGGGCTTCGGACGGCAAAAAGGGCATACCGAGCTCTATCGCGGCGCCGAATACGTGGTGGACTTCCTGCCCAAGGTCAAGATCGAAGCGGCGATCAAGAGCGATCTGCTCGAGCAGGTGATCGAAGCAATCGAAAAATCGGCCAATACCGGCAAGATCGGTGACGGCAAGATCTTCGTATTCGATCTCGAGCAGGTCATCCGCATCCGCACCGGCGAGACCGGTGCCGAAGCGCTATAGGGAGATACCGGTCATGAAAAAGCTATTGTCTATCTGCGCGCTGTTCGGCGCCCTCAGTCTGGCGATTCTGCCGGCGCATGCGCAGGACAAGCCAGCCGACAAACCGGCTGCGTCCGCGCCGGCGCCGGCGGCCCCGGCTGCCGCTGCAGCGGTCCCCGCTCCGACGCCCAATAAGGGCGATGTCTCATGGATGTTGGTGTCCACGGTGCTGGTGATCATGATGAGCATCCCGGCCCTCGCCTTGTTCTACGGCGGCATGGTGCGCGCCAAGAACATGCTCTCGGTGCTGATGCAGGTGTTCGTGGTGTTCTCCCTCATCACCGTGCTGTGGGCCGTGTACGGCTACAGCCTGGCGTTTTCGGAGGGCAACGCGTTCTTCGGCGGCTTCGACAGACTGTTCCTCGGCGGCACGTTCGATTCGGTCAAGGGCGAGTTCGCGATGGGCGCCACTTTCAGCAAAGGAGTCGTCATTCCCGAGCTGCTGTTCGTCGCCTTCCAGGCCACCTTCGCTGCGATCACCTGCTGCCTTATCCTCGGCGCGTTTGCCGAGCGGGCGAAGTTCTCCGCGGTGCTGATCTTCGCGGCCCTGTGGTTCACGTTCGCCTACGCGCCGATCGCGCACATGGTCTGGTTCTGGGCCGGTCCCGACGCCTACACCGATCCCAAGCTCGTCGATGCGCTGAACGCGAAAGCGGGTCTGTTGTGGCAGTGGGGCGCGCTCGACTTCGCTGGCGGCACCGTCGTGCATATCAATGCCGGCGTCGCGGGCCTGGTGGGCGCCTACATGATCGGCAGGCGCATCGGCTTCGGCAAGGAAGCACTGACACCGCACAACGTGCCGATGACCATGATCGGCGCCTCGCTGCTGTGGGTGGGCTGGTTCGGCTTCAACGCGGGCTCCGCGCTCGAGGCGGGAACTTCCGCGACGCTGGCCTTCATGAACACGTTCCTCGCGACCGCCTGCGCGGTGCTCGCCTGGACCTTGGGCGAGTGGATCTTCAAGGGCAAGCCCTCGATGCTGGGTGCGGCCTCGGGCGCCGTGGCCGGACTGGTGGCGATCACGCCGGCGGCGGGCAACGTCGGTATTCCCGGCGCGTTCGTGATCGGGTTCGCCGCGGGGTTCGTGTGCCTGTGGGGCGTCAACGGCCTCAAGAAAATGCTGGGCGCGGACGACTCGCTCGACGTGTTCGGCGTGCACGCCGTGGGCGGCATCCTGGGCGCGCTGTTGACGGGCGTGTTCAACGCGCAAAGCCTCGGCGGGCCGGGACTCGTCACCGACTGGGTGACGGGAAAGGTCGGTTCCAACCCGATCATCGATCAGGTGTGGATACAAGCTCAGGCGGTCGGCGTCACCATAATCTGGACCGCGGTGGTGGCGTTCGTCGCCTTCAAGATCGCCGATCTGCTGGTAGGACTGCGCGTCACGGAAGAAGAGGAACGCGAAGGTCTCGACATCAATTCACACGGCGAGACCGCCTACCACGCCTGATCGATCGGGAATCTGCGTGTAGCTTCACGGGCGCCTGCGGGCGCCCGTTTTTTTGCGTATCTCCCGAACGGCCGCGGCTATAATAATTGACCCGGACACGCGACGGACCGACAATCGCGGAGCGCCGGCGCAAGGCGTCCGATGACCGACGCTCAAAGGCGTGACCGGTGATCAGTGGTCGTGACCTGTGACCGGGACCAGTGGCCGCTAAACCGAACACTCACCTCCGAACTTCGAACCTTGAACCTTGAACCTTGAACTTCTAACTTTGAACTCCGCACAGCGCTCCACTGGCCACGGAATTCGATGAAACTCGCGTTTATCGTCGATCCGCTCGACGATTTCAAGATCTACAAGGACACCACCTACGCAATGATGCGCGAAGCGGCCGCGCGCGGCCACGAGCTTCACGCCATGCAGCAGGAGGATCTCGTCTGGCGCAAGGCGCGGGTCGCGGGCCATGCCAGCCGCCTGCACTTCACCGGGAACAAGGATGCCTGGTATCGCCTCGACGCACCGCGCGAAACGCCGCTCGAGGATTTCGATGCCGTGTTCATGCGCAAGGACCCGCCGTTCGACATGGAATACGTCTACAGCACGTATCTGCTCGAACTCGCCGAGGCGCAGGGCGCCCGCGTGTTCAACCGGCCGCGCGCGATTCGCGACTTCAACGAAAAAATGGCCATCGCGCGCTTTGCGCAGTTCACGCCGCCGTCGCTGGTGACACGCAGGGAAGATCTGATTCGCGAGTTCCTCGCCGAGCATCGCGACGTGATTCTGAAGCCGCTGGACGGCATGGGCGGCACTTCCGTATTCCGGGTGCACGAGGGTGACCACAACGTCAACGTCATCGTCGAGACGCTCACGCACTACGGCCGCCGCACCATCATGGCGCAGCGCTTCATTCCGGAAATCCGGGACGGCGACAAGCGGGTGCTGCTCATCGGCGGCCAGCCGGTCCCGTACGCGCTGGCGCGCATTCCCAAGCCCGGCGAGACGCGCGGCAACCTGGCGGCCGGCGCGAGCGGCGTGGCGCGCGAGTTGAGCGGGCGCGACCGCGAGATCGCAACCACCCTCGGCCCGCCGCTCCTCGCGGCGGGACTGCTGCTGGTCGGGCTCGATGTGATCGGCGACTATCTGACCGAGGTCAATGTCACAAGCCCGACGTGCTTTCAGGAAATCACCGAGCAGACCGGGTTCAATGTCGCCGGGATGTTCATGGACGCTGTTGAGACGGCCTGCGCCGGTCGTTAAGCCCCGCCCTTCCCTCAGGCGACCGGCTGTGTAAATATTCGCCCCGGGGGCGATAATAACAGTCCGCGTTCCAATGCCCCGCGCTCCCTGCTGGGAGCAATCTCGGAGCGGCGGAGAACGGCGTGCGCTACTGCATCATCGACTGCTCGCGCCTGACGGTGCTCGATTCGACCGGTTGCCAGATCGTCGCCGCCAGCGCGAGGAAGCTTGCCTCGCGCGGCGTAGCCACCCTGATTGCCGGGCTCGATCCCGCCAATGCGCACGACAGGACCCTCATCGACCTCGGGCTCGATGTTCCCGATCCACGGAAGTGCTGGTTTCGCGACCTTGACCACGCGCTGGAACGGGTCGAGACCGAGCTGGAACCGCTGCAATCGCATCTCACGGCGGCTGACGTCGAAGCGGGGACAGTCCTGTTCAAGCGCGGCGACGCGGGGGATGCGCCATACGTCAGTGCGCGCGGCCTGGTCGAGATTCGCGTGAGCACCGATGCCGCAAGCGGAATCCTGTTATCCACGCCAGGATCATGGCCAACCTCAACCTGCACCTTGCGGCGCGGTTGACGGCGACCACCGATCCGGCTTCGACCTGGGCTTCGGGGTGGGTCTGGCGAACGGCTATGCGACGATGGGCGCGGTCGGTTTCGACGGCCGCAGGGACTACGTTGCGACCGGCACCGCCTGTAATCTCGCTGCCAGGGTGCCCGAGGCGACCAAGAAGTGGCTTTAGCCTTGTTCGCCAACTGGCTGGGTCAAGATGCTTGGTGCAATGCAAGAGCGTAGAATATTGCGATTGCGTTACAGCCCCAGGCAGGCCTCATGATAGGCATCCTGATCATCACTCACGGCACGCTCGGCGAAAGTCTCATCCACTGCGCGAGCCACATGCTCAACAAACGACCCGCGCGGCTGAGGCAGCTCGGCGTCACCGCCCAGGACGATCCCGTCCTGCTGGTGCCGCAGGCGCGTGCCCTGCTGAAGGATCTCGACGGCGGTCACGGCGTCCTGATCCTCACCGACATGTACGGAGGTTCGCCTTCCAACATCGCCGCCAAGCTGGTCATTCCGGGCAAGGTCGAAGCGGTCGCCGGGGTGAACCTGCCGATGCTGGTGCGCGCGCTGACGTATCGCGACAGGTCACTGCAGACGATCGTCATCAAGGCGGTGAGCGGGGGATGCGAAGGGGTCATGCGCGTTCCCCCTGCGCTTGCCGCCGTTCACAATGCTGCAACGGGAAGTTGAGATCATCAACAAGCTCGGGCTGCACGCCCGGGCTTCGGCCAGACTCACGCAGGTCGCGGGACAGTTCAAGTCCGATGTCTGGGTGAGCCGCAACGGCAGGCGGGTCAACGCGAAAAGCATCATGGGCGTGATGATGCTGGCCGCCGCCAAAGGCGCCAAAATCGTGATCGAGACCGAGGGTCCGGATGAAGACCAGGCGATGCAGGCTGTTCAAGCGCTCATCGCCGAGTGCTTCGGCGAGGGAGAATGACGTTCACCATCCACGGCATCGGCGTCTCGGGCGGCATCGCGATCGGGCACGCACATCTCGTATCGCGCGCCAAGCTCGAAGCCGCGCACTACTCCGTTCCCCCCCACCAGATCGCCGAGGAATCGGCCCGCTTCGATGCCGCGATCCGCGCCGTGCGGGCGGAATTCGAGGAACTGCGCACGAACGTGCCCGCGACCGCTCCCGCGGAGTTCGCGGCCTTCATCAACCTGCACTTGACGATTCTGGACGACTCGACGCTGTCGGCCGTCCCGCGCAGTATCATCGAGACCGAGCAATGCAACGCGGAATGGGCGCTCAAGGTCCAGATGGACGCGCTGCTCGCCCGGTTCGATGAAATCGAGGACGACTATCTGCGCGAGCGCAAGGCCGACGTGATCCAGGTGGTCGAGCGCATCATGAAGCGCCTGACCGGCCAGCCGGGCTACATCCCGCCGCCGCCCACCAACGGCGAGCACAGCCTGATTCTGGTGGCGCACGATCTGTCTCCCGCCGACGTCGTGCAGTTCAAGCGCCACCGGTTTGCGAGCTTCATCACCGACCTGGGTGGCGCAACCTCGCACACCGCCGTGGTGGCGCGCAGCCTCAATATTCCCTCGATCGTCGCGCTGCACTACGCGCGCCAGCTGATCCGCGAGAACGAACTCATCATCGTCGACGGGACCCAGGGCGTGGTGATCGTCGACCCCGACAGGCAGGCGCTCGGCGAATACCGGCTGCGACAACACCAGTTCGATATCGAACGCCGGAAACTGAAGCGCCTGAAAGACACCCGCCCCGTGACGCTGGACGGCGTGGCGGTGGAACTGCAGGCCAACATCGAGCTTCCCGGAGATGTCGCCGCAGCCCGCGAGAACGGCGCGATGGGGATCGGCCTGTTCCGCACCGAGTTCCTGTTTCTCCGACGGGACGGACTGCCCGACGAGGACGAGCAGTTCGAGGCCTACCGTAACGTCGCCCAGAACATGGACGGGTTGCCGGTCACGATCCGCACTTACGACCTCGGCGCCGACAAGCACGCCGAGGATTCGCAGCCCATTACCGTCAACCCGGCCCTCGGCTTGCGCGCGATCCGGCTGTGCCTTACCGAGCCACAGCGTTTTCTCACCCAGTTGCGCGCCATGTTGCGTGCTTCCCGTTACGGGAAGATCAGGATCCTGATCCCCATGCTGATGAACGCCGCGGAAGCCGATCAGGCGCTCCAGCTCATCCGGCAAGCCAAAGCGAGCCTGGATGACGAGGGCGTCCCCTATGATCCCGATGTCGAGGTCGGCGGCATGATCGAGGTGCCCGCGGCCGCCCTCGCGCTCGACATGTTCACGAAGAAGCTCGACTTCCTCTCGATCGGCACCAACGACCTGATCCAGTACACGCTCGCCGTCGATCGCACCGATGACACGGTGGCGCACCTTTACGACCCGTTGCACCCGGCGGTGCTCGGCCTGCTCGCCCACGTTTTCCGCACGGCGAACAAGCGCGGCATTCCGGTCGCTTTGTGCGGGGAAATGGCCGGAGACGTGGCGCTGACGCGTTTGCTGCTTGCGCTCGGCCTGCGGCAGTACTCGATGCACGCGGCGCATCTGCTCGACGTGAAACAGCATATCCTCAAGTCGAACCTGGCCGAGATCAGGCCGCTCGCGGCGAAGATGCTGCGTACCACCGACTCCCGGAAATTGCGGGCTCTGCTCGACCGCATCAACGCGTGACCCGCGGTGAGCGCGCGGGACGGCCGCGATTTGACAACGCGCCCGCTCCCGGGTAACGTGATAACCGGTTGTTTTGCCGCGCCGATTTGATATTCAGCTTGCGGGCGCGTAATACATCCGGCTAAAGAGAAAATGCAGGATTCTCATGGCCCCGGGACGCAAGCGCTACCGGGGTTTTTGTTTATGGACGGCAGCACCATCACATCGTCGGTCGGAATCGTGGCGCCGCGGGTCGCTAAATTCAGCGAACCCGTTGCCCTGCGCTGCGGCGCCGTCATCGACGAATACGAACTTGTCTACGAAACCTACGGCACGCTGAACGCAGAGGGCACAAACGCGGTGCTGGTCTGCCACGCGCTCAACGCCTCCCATCACGTCGCGGGCACCTATGCGGACGACCCGTCGGCGGTCGGCTGGTGGGACAACATGATCGGTCCCGGAAAACCGGTCGATACCAACCGCTTCTTCGTGGTCGGCGTCAACAACGTCGGCGGCTGCCACGGCTCGACCGGCCCGAAAAGCGTCAACCCCGGGACGGGCAAGCCCTGGGGCGGGCAGTTTCCCGTGGTCACGGTCGAGGACTGGGTCGCAACCCAGGCGCGCCTCGCCGATCATCTCGGCATCCGCCAATTCGCGGCGGTCATGGGCGGGAGCCTCGGAGCGATGCAGGCGCTCGCCTGGACGATCCAGTTTCCGGACCGCCTGCGCCATGCGCTGGTCATCGCCTGCACGCCCAACCTCTCGGCGCAAAACATCGCGTTCAACGAAGTCGCGCGCCAGGCCATCATCACGGACCCGGATTTTCACGGCGGGGATTACTACCTGCACGGCGCGACGCCGACGCGCGGCCTGCGCGTCGCGCGCATGGTCGGCCATATCACCTATCTCTCCGACGACGTGATGGCGAGCAAGTTCGGGCGCCAGCTCAAGCACGGCAGGCTCAACTATTCCTTCGATACGGAGTTCGAGATCGAATCGTACCTGCGCCACCAGGGCAACAAGTTCGCGGAATATTTCGACGCGAACACCTATCTGCGCATCACCAAGGTGCTCGACTACTTCGACCCGGCGTTCGAACACGGCGGGGATCTCGCGCGGGCGCTGGCGCCCGCGCGGGCGAGCTTCCTCGTGATCTCGTTCACCACCGACTGGCGTTTCTCGCCCGAGCGCTCGCGCGAGATCGTGAAAGCGCTGCTGCACAACCGGCGCAACGTCACTTACGCCGAAATCGACGCGCCGCACGGCCATGACGCGTTCCTGCTGGACGACGCGCGCTACCACCGGCTGGTCGAGGCCTACTTCAATCGCATCGCATTGGACGTAGGCGCATGAGCCAGGGAAACGGCACCGCCTCGCGCCCTGATTACGCGGCGATCGCCGGCTGGGTGCGACCGGGATCGAGCGTGCTCGATCTGGGCTGCGGCGACGGCACCCTGCTGCGCTACCTGCAGGACAGCCGCGGGGTTACCGGCTACGGCGTGGAGATCGACGATGCAAACGTGATCGCGTGCGTCGGCAACGGTGTCAACGTCGTGCAGGGCGACCTCGAGCGCGGCCTCGCGGATTTCGTGGACCGCTCCTTCGACTACGTGATCCTGTCGCAGACGCTGCAGGCGGTGAAAAACAGCGAGCGTGTCATGAAGGAAATGCTGCGCGTCGGCCGCGAAGGCATCGTGACGTTTCCCAACTTCGGCTACTGGAAGAACCGGCTCCAGATCGCCTCGGGGCGCATGCCGGTGTCGGAGAACCTGCCCTACCAGTGGTTCAACACGCCGAACGTGCACTTGTGCACGATCGCGGATTTCGAGAGCTTCTGCGCCGAACGCAATATCCGCATCGTCGAACGCAAGGTGCTCACGCGTGGCGAGACCGTCGCCTGGTGGCCGAACCTGCTGGGCGCGCTTGCCGTCTATCACTTCGGCAACGGCGCCTGAGCACTGTCTGTCCCCTGCGATCTCCGTGGCGGCAGCCGCCGCCGTCAAGCCCGGGGGGCCGGCGCGAGTTGCGCGCGCATGAGCCACAGGAGGAAGATCCCCGGAAGGGCGATCAGGAACGTCAGGAAAAAGAACGGCGTCCAGCCGACGGCGCTCACCAGCACGCCGGATGCCGGGCCGACGTACACGCGCCCGACGGCCGCGAGCGCGGAGAGAAGCGCGTATTGCGTCGCCGAGAAGCGCTTGTCGCACAGCGACATCAGCAGCGCGACGAACGCCGCCGTGCCCATGCCGCCGCAGAGATTTTCCGCCGCCACCACCGTGACCATCAGCGGATAGTTCTTGCCGGCCATCGCGAGCAGCATGAAGCCGAGATTCGTCACCGCCTGCAGGACGCCGAACCAGAACAGCGACCGATACAGCCCGAGCTGCGCCATCCAGGCCCCGCCCAGCAGGGCGCCGACGATGGTCGCGGCAAGACCGAGCGCCTTGTTGATCGCGCCGACGTCGGTGGCGGAAAATCCCGAGCCCTGGATGAGAAAGGCCGTCGTCAGGCTGCCGGCGAATGCGTCCCCGAGTTTGTAAAGAACGATCAGTAACAGCAGCAGCCACGCGCCCTCGCGGGCGAAGAATTCCCCGAGCGGCTCGGAGATCGCTCTCGAGAGCGTCTCCGGAGCGCGCACCGTCTCCTCGGGCTCCGGCGCGAACCAGGTGGTCGCGATGCCGATCACCATCAACGCGGCCATGAGAAAGTACATGGCGTTCCAGCCAAGAAACTGGTCCGCCACGATCAGCGCGCCTCCGCCCGATACCAGCATCGCGACGCGATAGCCCAGCACCGAGATCGCCGCGCCGGCGCCGCGCTCGGCTTCCCTCAGCACGTCGGTGCGATAGGCATCGAACACGACATCCTGCGAGGCCGAGAGAAAGGCCACGCCGAGCGCGAGCAGCGCGAGCAGCCACGGGGACTCGCGCGGATCCATCGTCCCCATGAGCGCGATCGCGCCGAGCAGTGTGAACTGGGTGAGGATCATCCAGCCGCGCCGCCGCCCCAGAAACGGCGGGGTGAAGCGGTCCATCAGCGGCGCCCAGAGAAACTTGTAGGTATAGGGCTGCCCCACCAGCGTGAAAAGGCCGATGGTCTTGATGTCGACGTTTTCCACCGCCAGCCACGCCTGCAGCGTGCCCGCGGTGAGCGCCAGCGGAAGTCCGGAGGCGAATCCGAGCAGCAGGACCGCCGCGATGCGGCGGCTGCGGAAGATCTCCAGATAGGGACTCGCGCTCATTCAAGTTCGTGGTCGTAGTCGATGGTGAGCGGCGCGTGATCGGAGAAGCGATTCTCCTTGTGGATCGCCACCCGCCTCGCCGTCTTCGCGAAACCGGGGGTGGCGATGTGATAGTCGATGCGCCATCCCACGTTCTTCGCCCACGCCTGACCGCGATTCGACCACCACGTATACTGCTCGGGACGCGGGTCGACGCGGCGGAACACGTCCACCCAGCCCAACTCGTCGAACACCCGGGTGAGCCACGCGCGTTCCTCGGGGAGAAAGCCGGAGTTCTTCTGGTTGCCGCGCCAGTTCTTGAGGTCGATCTCCCTGTGCGCGATGTTCCAGTCTCCGCACAGCACGATCTCGCGGCCCTCCGCCCGCAGCTTTTTCAGGAACGGGTAGAAGCGATCCATGAATCTGAACTTGACCCGCTGCCGCTCCTCCGAGCTCGAGCCCGACGGGAGATAGACGGAGATCACGCTCAGATTTCCATAGTCCGCCCGCACGTAGCGCCCTTCGCTGTCGATGTCGGCGACACCGACGCCCTCCGCAACCTTCACCGGCTCGCGCCTGCTGTAGAGACCGACGCCGCTGTAGCCCTTCTTGCCGGCGAAGTGGAAAAAACCCCTGAATCCCGCCGGCGCGAGCAGTTCCCGCGTCATGTCCGCGGCCTGCGCCTTCAGCTCCTGCACGCAGACGACGTCCGCGCGGCTTCGCGCGAGCCACTTGAAGAAGCCCTTCCTTGCCGCGGAGCGAATGCCGTTGAGATTAAGCGTTATAATTCTCGTCATGTCATTCAGCGGCGAACGCGATTGCTCATCGAACCGGACGCGCCGCCCGCGCCGCGCCGGTTGATTCGCCGACAACGGGGCAAGAGACAGGCGCAAATGGCAACCGATTTCAGACAGGAATTCATCCGGTTCGCGATTTCCAGGAGGGCCGTGAGCTTCGGCGAGTTCAAAACCAAGGCCGGAAGATTGTCGCCCTACTTCTTCAATTCAGGCCTGTTCAACGACGGCGATTCGCTCAATCGGCTCGCGCAATTCTACGCGAAAGCGATAGTGGCGTCCGGCGTGCAATTCGACATGTTGTTCGGCCCGGCCTACAAGGGTATTCCGCTGGTGGCTGCGGTTGCGGTGGCGCTCGCGCAATCCGCGCGCAGCGTGCCGTGGGCGTTCAATCGCAAGGAAGCCAAGGATCACGGCGAACGCGGCGACATCATCGGCGCCCCCCTCGCCGGGCGCGTGCTCATCGTCGATGACGCCATTTCGGCCGGCACCGCGGTGCGGGAATCCTGCGAGATCATCCGCGCCGGGGGCGCCGCGGCGTGCGGCGTCGTCGTCGCGCTGGACCGCATGGAGCGCGGCAGCGGAGCGCTGTCGGCGGTGCAGGAAGTTGAACAACGCTATAATATTCCCGTGATCAGCATTGCAACGCTTGACGACCTGGTGAACTGTCTCAGGGCCGACCCCGGCCAGAGCGGCAATCTGCGGGCTGTCGGCAACTACCGCGAACAATACGGAATCAAGACCCATGCGTAATCCCACAAGCGCGCTTTCCGCTGCCGTGCTCGCCCTCGCGCTGGCGGGCGTATTCGCGGTTCCCGCCGCGGCCCAGAAGATCGTGTGCTGGAAGGACAAGTCGGGCAAAGTCGTGGGCTGCGGCGACACGGTGCCCCCCGAGTATCGCGACAGCGCCGCGAAGGAGCTCGACAGCCGCGGCCTGACGCGCAGGAACGTGGAATCCGCGGAGGAGGCGGCCAAACGCAGGAAGCAGGAGCAGGATCTCGCCAGCAAGAAGGAAGAGGATCGCAAGCGCGCGGCCGAACAGAAGCGTCAGGATTCGGCGCTGCTCAATACCTATGCGAACGCGGAGGAGATCGACCAGCGCCGCGATCGCGACCTGCAGCAGGTGGACCTGCAGGTCGTCCAGATGCGGGCCTCGCTCAAGAACGCGACCGATCGCCTGAACGACGCCAGGAAGCGGAATTCCAAGGACGACATCGCGCGCGCCACCGCCGAGGAGGAAAAGATCGAACAGAACATCGCGGCCAGAGAGAAAGAAAAGGGGGAAATCCGCGAGAAGTATGCCGCGCAGAAAAAGCGCTATCTCGAGTTGAGGGGCGACGGACGGAGCGCAACCGCGCCGGCTCCGGCTCCGGCGCAAAAAAAGTAGGCCGGCAAGCCGGTCAGGATTTCCATGAAGGCCCCGCAAGGGGCCTTTTTCGCTCAGCCGGAGAGCTTCTTCCGCAAGATCTCGTTGACCTGCCGCGGATTGGCCTTGCCCTTTGTTGCTTTCATGACCTGGCCCACCAACGAGTTGAAGGCCTTGTCCTTGCCGGCGCGGTAATCCGCGACCTGCTGCGCGTTGGCGGCGATGACCTGGTCGACGATCTTCCCGATTTCTCCGCTGTCCGAAATCTGCCTCAGGCCTCGGACTGAGATGATCCGGTCGGCGTCGCCCTCGCCCGCCCACATCGCGTCGAACACGTCCTTCGCGATCTTGCCGGAAATCGTGCCATCGACAATGCGGTCGACGAGGCCACGCAGTTGTCCGGCAGCGATGCGTGCCTGCGTGATTTCGAGACCCTCGTCGTTCAACCGCGCATTGAGATTGCCGGTGATCCAGTTGGCGCACTGTTTGGCGGTTCTCTCATCGGCGCCCCGCGCCGCCTCCTCGAAATAATCGGCGAGCTCGCGGCTGGAAGTGAGCACCGCGGCATCATACGGCGTCACGCCGCACAGCGTGACGAACCGTTCACGCTTGACCTGAGGCAGCGCCGGCATCGATGATCTGATCTCTTCGATCCATGCTCCGGAAACTTCGAGCGGCAGCAGATCGGGATCCGGAAAGTAGCGGTAGTCGTGCGCATCTTCCTTGGTGCGCATGGAGCGCGTCGCGTCCCGGTCCGGATCGTAAAGCCGCGTCTCCTGCACGATCGAGCCGCCGTTCTCGAGAACCTCGATCTGGCGCCGTGCCTCATGTTCGATCGCGCGCTCGAGAAAACGGAACGAGTTGAGATTCTTGATTTCGCAACGGGTGCCGAGCGTGTCCGAGCCGAGAAGGCGCACCGAGACGTTGGCGTCGCAGCGAAACGACCCTTCCTGCATGTTGCCGTCGCAGATGTCGATCCAGCGCACCAGCGAATGCAGCGCCTTGGCGTATGCGACCGCCTCCTGCGCGGAGCGCATGTCCGGTTCGGACACGATCTCGAGCAGCGGCGTTCCGGCCCGGTTGAGATCGATGCCGCTCATGCCGTGAAAGTCCTCGTGCAACGATTTGCCGGCGTCTTCTTCCAGGTGCGCGCGGGTGAGCCGTATCGTCTTCCCGGTTTCGCCGGCGGGTATCGTGATGCTGCCGCCCTGAACGACGGGGATCTCGTACTGGCTGATCTGATAGCCCTTGGGGAGATCGGGATAGAAATAGTTCTTGCGCGCAAAAATCGAGTGCCGGTTGATCGTGGCGCCGACCGCGAGTCCGAAACGAACCGCGCGTTCCACGGCGCCCCGATTCAGCACCGGCAACACTCCCGGCAGCGCGACGTCCACGCCGCACGCCTGCGTGTTGGGCGCGGCCCCGAACGCGGTCGCCGCGCCCGAAAAAATCTTCGAGCGCGTGTTGAGCTGCGCGTGGACCTCCAGGCCGATGACGATTTCCCACTTCATGTCAAAAACCTTAAGCCACAGAGAACACAGGGATCACAGAGAAAACCCGCCCTCGGTCCACGCTTCCCATGGTCTCCGTGGCGTCTGCGCTCTCTGTGGCTATTGAATTTCAATTCCCGGCGGCGCCCGATCGTGCCAGTCCGTCACGAGTTGGTACTGATGCGCGGCATTGAGCATGCGCGCCTCGCCAAAATAATTCCCGATCACCTGCAGTCCGACCGGCAGCCCCCGTGAATCGAAGCCGCACGGGATCGACATGCCCGGCAGGCCCGCAAGGTTGACCGCGATGGTGTAGATGTCGGAAAGATACATCTGGACCGGGTCGCCGGCCTTCTCGCCGAGCTTGAACGCGCTGCTGGGACTGGTCGGCCCCATGATGAGGTCGCATTTCCCGAACGCCTCGCTGAAATCCTGCGCGATGAGCCGCCGCAGTTTCTGCGCCCGGATATAGTAGGCATCGTAGTAGCCGTGCGAGAGCACGTAGGTGCCGATGAGGATCCGGCGCTTCACTTCCGCGCCGAAGCCCTCCGCGCGGGTCTTCTTGTACATCTCGAGCAGATCCCCGTATTCGGGGGCGCGGTAGCCGTAGCGCACACCGTCGAAACGCGCGAGGTTGCTCGAGGCTTCCGCGGGCGCGAGCACGTAATAGACCGGCACCGAAAGCGCCATGTTGGGCAGGCTCACCTCGACCGTCTCGCAACCGAGCTTCCGCAAGTGCCCGATCGCCTCTCCAACCGCCTTCTCCACTTCGGGCGCTGCGCCCGCGGCAAAGAACTCCTTCGGTAATCCGATCCGCAGGCCGGCGATCGGGCGGGCGAGATCGCGCGTGTAGTCTTCGGCGGGCCGATCGAGACTCGTCGAATCGCGCGCGTCGAATCCCGCCAGCACGTTGAGCAGCAGCGCAAGGTCTTCCGCGCTCCTCGCCATCGGCCCGCCCTGGTCAAGACTCGAGGCGAAGGCGATCATGCCGTAGCGCGACACCACTCCGTAAGTCGGTTTCAGCCCCGAGATCCCGGTCAAGGCGGCGGGCTGGCGAATCGAACCGCCGGTATCCGTGCCGATCGCCCCGGGTGCAAGCCGCGCCGCCACCGCCGCGGCTGAGCCGCCCGAGCTGCCGCCGGGAACGGTCTCGATATTCCAGGGGTTCCTTACCGGCCCGTAATAGGAGGTCTCGTTCGACGAGCCCATCGCGAACTCGTCCATATTGGTCTTGCCGATATTGACGGCTCCGGCGGCGTCGAGCCGCTCGACCACATGCGCGTCGTAGGGTGAGACAAAGTTGGACAGCATCCTGGAGCCGCAGGTGGTAAGCCACCCCTTGGCGCAAAAGATGTCCTTCTGCGCGATCGGAATCCCGGTAAGCGGCTGAGCCCGTCCGGCAGCCCGCAGCGCGTCCGCCGCCCCGGCCGCAGCGAGACTTTTTTCCTCGTCAACGGTGATGAAGCAGTTATATATTTTGCTTAATGTATTGATCCGCCTGAGAAAATGCCGTGTGACCTCGACGCTCGACAGCCTTCCGGCGGCGAGTTCGGCAGACAGGGACTTGATAGTCGCGTTGTGCATCGTCGGGAACGAACGGGAAGACGGAGACCTCACGGGTATCTTGCGGGAAGCGCCGCCTGCTGCGTCACCCCGGTGTCACTCGATGACCTTGGGCACGAGATACAGGCCCGCCTGGACCTGCGGCGCGACCGACTGGAACAGCGCGTGCTGGTCCCGCTCGGTCACAGTGTCCTCGCGCAGGCGCAGCATGACGTCCTGGGCATGGGCCATCGGCTCAACGCCGCTCACATCGACCGCCTGCATCTGTTCGATGAGCCCGAAGATATTGTCGAGGTCACGCAGGACCGACTCCGCGCCGGCATCCGAAATCTCGATCCGGGCAAGGTGGGCAACGCGTTTGACATCGTCGCGCGTGAGCGCCATAAATACCGGGAAAAACGCTTAAAAATCGAAGCTGCATAGGGTATCATAACCCGCTAATGCAGAGCACCATTTCGTTTGCCTGGAATGTCTTATGTTTGGTTTTTTGAGCAGCTACTTTAACGACGACCTCGCCATCGACCTCGGCACGGCCAACACGCTGATCTACGTGCGCGGGAAGGGCATCGTGCTCGACGAGCCATCGGTGGTAGCGATCCGCCAGGAAGGCGGCCCCAACGGCAAGAAAGTCATCCAGGAAGTCGGCGTCGCCGCAAAGCAGATGCTGGGACGCACGCCCGGCAACATCACTGCCATCCGCCCGATGAAGGACGGCGTCATAGCGGACTTCACCGTCACCGAGCAGATGTTGAAGCACTTCATCCGCAAGGTGCACAACTCGCGTCTGTTCAAGCCGAGCCCGCGCATCATCATCTGCGTGCCTTGCGGGTCGACGCAGGTCGAGCGCCGCGCCATCCGCGAATCCGCGATCGGGGCGGGCGCTTCGCGCGTGTACCTCATCGAGGAACCGATGGCGGCGGCGATCGGCGCCGATCTGCCGGTGGGGGAAGCCACGGGCTCCATGGTGGTCGACGTCGGCGGCGGCACCACGGAAGTGGGCGTGATCGCGCTCGGCGGTCTCGTGTACAAGGGCTCCGTGCGTGTCGGCGGCGACAAATTCGACGAGGCGATCATCAATTACATCCGCCGCAATTACGGCATGCTGATCGGGGAGACCACCGCCGAGCAGATCAAGAAGGACATCGGTTCCGCGTTTCCGGGATCGGAAGTGCGCGAGAAGGAAGTCAAGGGCCGCAACCTGGCCGAAGGCATTCCGCGCAGCTTCACCATTTCGAGCAATGAAATCCTGGAAGCGCTCACCGATCCGCTGAACAGCATCGTGTCTTCCGTCAAATCCGCGCTCGAACAGACTCCGCCCGAACTCGCGGCCGACATCGCGGACAAGGGCATGGTGCTCACGGGCGGCGGAGCGCTCCTGCGCGACATCGACCGGTTGCTCATGGAGGAGACCGGGCTGCCGGTGGTCATCGCCGACGATCCCCTCACCTGCGTGGTGCGCGGCTCCGGCATGGCGCTCGAGAAAATGGAGCGGCTGGTCACGATTTTCACGAATGATTGAGCGAGGTGTGAGGAGAAGCAAGGGGTGAGGTGCGGGTTCAGCCATGTGTGATATTGCTCCGAACGCCCCTCGCTTCACGCTTCGTGCCTAGATGGAACATCAGGCCCCGCCGTTTTTCAAGACCGGTCCCACCCCCCTCACCCGCCTGCTCATTTTCGCGTTCGTTTCGCTCGCGCTGCTCGTCACGGACGCCCGCTTCAAGTACCTCGATACGTTGCGGCAGATCGCCGCCGTCATCGTCTATCCGCTGCAGCGCATCGCGAGCGCGCCCGCCAGTATCGCGCGGCGCGCCGGCGATTTCTTCGTGACCCACTCCTCACTGCGCAATGAAAACGCGCGGCTGGTCCAGAAGAGTCTCGCCAGTGCCGCGCTCCTGCAGCAGTTCGAGTCGGTGCGGGCGGAGAACGCACAACTGCGCGCGCTGCTCGGGGCGCGCGAGAAGGTCGCTGTGAAATCCCTGCTCGCCGAGGTGCTGTATGCGGCGCGCGATCCGTTTTCGCGCAAGATCGTGGTCGACAAGGGTTCCCGGCAGGAAGTAACAGGCGGCCAGCCCGTGATCGACCAATTCGGAGTGATCGGACAGGTTACGCGCGTCTACCCGTGGCTCTCGGAGGTGACGCTGATCACGGAGAAGGACCACCTGGTGCCCGTTCTCAACGTGCGCAACGGATTGCGCGCCGTGCTGGCCGGGACCGGCACCGACGGCGCGCTGGAGCTGCGGTTCGTGCCGCTCAACGCCGATTTCCAGAACGGGGACCGGCTCGTGACTTCCGGAATCGACGGTGTGTACCCCCCCGGACTGCCAGTCGCCGAAATTTCCAACGTGGAGCGCAGCGCGGCGTTCCTGTTCGCGCGCATCACGTGCAAGCCGCTCGCCGGCGTGAACGCCAATCTGCACGTGCTCATCGTGAGCGCCGAGCGGCAGATTCCGCAGCGCCCGCCGGAAGAGGAAAAGCCGGCGCGCCGGAAAAAAACGAGGAAGGGAGGATGATGCATTCGCGCGCCACGGTGCCGCAGGAGATCCTGCTTCCGGTCAAACCCGCCTTCATCGTTGCAACACTGATCGCGGCCCTCCTCGCCAATCTCCTGCCCTGGTCCGGCTGGTGGCTCTGGTTGAGGCCCGACTTCGTCGCGCTCATCGTGCTCTACTGGTGCATCGAGGAACCGCGCACGCTCGGTTTCACCGCGGCCTGGCTGCTGGGTCTGCTGATGGACGTCGCCGATGGGAGCCTCTTCGGCCAGCATGCGCTCGCCTACTCGATCCTGGCCTATGCCGGCATCGTGCTGCACCGCCGGGTGCAGCGGTTCTCGGTCACGCCGCAGATGCTTCATGTCATTCCGCTCCTTCTGCTGAACGACATCATCGTGCTGCTCATCCGCATGCTCACGGGCAGCGATTTTCCCGGTTACCAGTATTTCATCGGCAGCTTCATCGGCGGCGCGCTGTGGCCGGTGATTTCGATCCTGCTCAAACTTCCCCAGCGGCCCACACCGGACCCCGATCATGCCTGAACTCACGATCAATCCCGGCATCGAGTTCCGGAACACGCAGCTCGAGCTGCACCATTTCCGGCTGCGGCTGGCGATCATGGGCGGTTTCGTGCTGGTGATGTTCGTGCTGCTGTTTGCGCGTTTCGCCTATCTGCAGCTGGTGATGCACGAGCATTACAATACGCTCGCCGAGGCGAACCGCATCTCGATCGTTCCCATCGTGCCCAACCGTGGCGTCATCGTCGATCGCGCCGGCGTCGTCCTCGCGCACAACTACTCGGCCTACACCCTCGAGATCACGCCGGGCAAGGTCGGCGATCTCGAAGGCCTGATCGACGAGCTTGCGCGGATCGTGGACATCACGCCCAAGGACCGGCGCCGCTTCCGGAAGCTGCTGGAGGAGAGCAGGCGTTTCGAGAGTCTGCCGATACGCACGCGGCTTTCGGACGAGGAGATCGCCCGGTTCGCGGCGAACCGGTACCACTTCGCCGGCGTGGACGTCAAGGCGCGCCTGTTCCGCCAGTATCCCCAGGGCGAACTGTTTTCCCATGTCGTGGGACACATCGGCCGCATCAATCAGCGGGAAATCGACCGGCTCGAAAACGACGGAGAACTCTCCAATTACCGCGGCACCGACTACATCGGCAAGACCGGTCTCGAGCAGACCTACGAGCGTTTTCTCCACGGGGTGACGGGGGTCGAGCAGGTCGAGGTGGATTCTGGCGGACGTCCGGTACGCACGCTCTCGCGCACGCCGCCGGTCTCCGGCAACAACCTCGTGCTCAAGCTCGACGCCGGATTGCAGGAAGTGGTCTACCGCGCTTTCGGCGACCGGCGTGGCGCGCTGGTCGCGATCGAGCCGGCGACCGGGAGTGTCCTGGCCTTCGTCAGCAAGCCCGGATTCGATCCCAACCTGTTTGTGGATGGCATCGACCCGCAAAGCTGGAACGAGCTCAACCATTCCCCTGATCGGCCGATGGTGAACCGCGCGCTCGCCGGCACTTATCCGCCGGGCTCCACGTTCAAGCCGTACATGGCGCTCGCCGCCCTCACTTACGGCAAGCGCACGCCCCACCAGGTAATCAGCGACCCGGGCTACTTCATGTTCGGCGGCCGCATGTTCCGCGACAGCCGGGTGGGCGGACATGGTTCGGTCGATCTCTACAAGTCGATCGTCGTGTCGAGCGACACCTATTACTACATGCTGGCCAACGACCTCGGCATCGATGCGATCTCGAGGTTCATGGCCCGGTTCGGTTTCGGCAGCCGCAGCGGCATCGACATCCCGGGCGAGTCCGAAGGCGTGCTGCCTTCGCAGGAGTGGAAGAAAAGGCGCTTCAGGAAGCCCGAGCAGCAGAAATGGTACGCGGGGGAGACCATCAGCATCGGCATCGGCCAGGGTTACAACGCCTACACTCCGCTGCAGCTCGCCACGGCGATCGCCACGCTTGCCAACGACGGCGTCATGTTCCGCCCGCACATCGTGGATTTTGTCGAGGACATCCGCACCCGCGAACGCACTTTCATCGAGCCCAAACCCCTGCGCAAGCTGGAGGTGAAACCCGAGCACATCAGGGTGGTCCAGGAAGCGCTCGTCGGCGTCAACAAGGAAGGTACCGGCCGGCGCGCCTTCGCCGGCGCCCAATACGTGAGTGCCGGCAAGACCGGAACCGCGCAGGTGATCGGGATCAAGCAGGGCGAGAAATATGTCGAGAGCCGGGTGCAGGAGCGGCTTCGCGATCATGCGTTGTTCATCGCCTACGCGCCCGCCGACAAGCCCAAAATCGCGCTCGCGGTGATCGTGGAGAATTCCGGCTTCGGCGCCCGCGCCGCCGCCCCTATCGCACGCCAGGTGTTCGATTACTATCTCCTCGGCAAGGACGTGAAACCCGTCAAGGACGACGATGATGCCACGCACGATTAGGCGCATCTCGCATCTCCTCACCGCTCACGTCGACGGACTGTTGCTGGGCGCGGTCCTGCTGCTCATGGCGACCGGTCTCACGGTACTGTTCAGCGCATCCAACGCGAGCCTGCCCCGGGTCAGCAGCCAGCTCATCAACATGCTGGTGGCGCTCGCCGTAATGTGGGTGTTCGCGAACGTTCCGCCCCACTACCTGATGCGGCTCTCGCTGCCGGTTTACGTGGTGGGTCTGGTGTTGCTCGTCGGCGTGGCGATGTTCGGAGAGATCGTCAACGGCGCGCGGCGCTGGCTCAATGTCGGGGTCACCCGCATCCAGCCCTCGGAACTCATGAAGATCGCCGTGCCGCTCATGCTGGCGTGGTACTTCAATCGCTACGAAGCGACGCTCAAGCTGAGAAACTTTCTCGTGGCGGCGGTGCTCCTCGTGGTGCCGGTAGCGTTGATCGCGCGCCAGCCGGATCTTGGCACGGCAGTGCTGATTTTCGCGAGCGGCTGCTACCTGCTGTTCCTCGCGGGATTGTCGTGGAGATTGATCGCCGGCATCGGGGCCACCGGGATGGTGAGCCTGCCGTTCCTGTGGTCGGTGCTGCACGATTATCAGAGGCAGCGCATACTCACGCTGTTCGACCCCACCCAGGATCCGCTCGGCACGGGTTATCACACCATCCAATCGACGATCGCCGTCGGTTCGGGAGGGCTCATCGGCAAGGGCTGGATGAAGGGAACGCAGACGCATCTCGATTTCATCCCCGAGCGCACCACGGACTTCATTTTCGCCGTCTACTCGGAGGAGTTCGGGCTGTTCGGCAACGTCGCTCTTCTTCTCCTGTTTCTCCTGGTGATCGCGCGCGGCATCGTCATCACCGCCAATGCGCCGACGCTGTTCACGCGGCTTCTCGCCGGCGCGATTACGCTCACGTTCTTCACCTATGCGTTCGTGAACATGGGCATGGTGAGCGGCATCCTGCCGGTGGTGGGCGTGCCGTTGCCGCTCATCAGCTACGGCGGAACTTCGCTGGTCACGATCTGTCTCGGCTTCGGGATCCTGATGAGCATTCAGACGCACAAGAAACTCGTGCAGACGTAATGGATGATGAATGATGGGTGATGGGAAGAAATCCGCGGCGAAATCCTCTCCTCTTCCGGCAAGAGTAAACACGCATTACCCATTACCCGTTACCCATTACCTTCTCGTCGCCACTCTGCTCGCGGGAGCGCTGGGCGGGTGCGGAACGGTCGCCAAGCGCGATACGCCGAGCGTATCGAAGGCGCCGCGCGGCGGCGGGTATTATCTCGACGACGGGCCGGGGGCGAACCCGCCGGCGAACCTGGACAGCATTCCCGACGCCGTTCCCAGGATCGAGCCCTTGCATCGCGGCGCCGCTCGACCCTATGTCGTGATGGGCCGGCATTACACGCCGATGACCGCGCTGCAACCTTACAAGGCGCGCGGCGTGGCCACCTGGTACGGGCGGCGCTATCACGGCAGGCAGACGTCGTCCGGGGAACGTTACGACATGTACGGGATGACCGGGGCGCATACGACGCTGCCGATTCCGAGCTACGCACGCGTGACCAATCTCTCGAACGGCCGGTCCGTGATCGTGCGCATCAACGATCGCGGGCCTTTCATCGGTGAGCGGTTGATCGATCTCTCGTATGCCGCAGCTTACCGCCTCGGTCTGGTCGCCGACGGCAGCAGCGTCGTCGAGGTGGAAAGCATTCGGCCGGGAGACGCTGTGGCGGCGACTTCCGCATCGGCGCCGGCGCAGCGGTCGGCCGTGCCGCCCGTCAATGTCGCGGCACCGGAACCCGATCCGGAAGCCGCCCCGCTGCCCGCGGCCGAACCGCAGCCGGCGGTGGCCGTGCCGCAAATTCCGCTCACCGTGGCGGAAAACGGGATTTATCTGCAGCTCGGGGCTTTCGCATCACGGGAAAACGCGGAGAACTATCTGACCCGGTTGCGCTTGCAGGTCGCATGGCTTGCCGAGCGCCTGCAGGTTTATCCGCGCGACGGCCTCTTCCGGGTGCGCGCGGGGCCCTATGCCAGCCAGGCCGAAGCGCGGCAGATCGCGGAGCGCGTCGGTCAAGCGCTCGGTATCAAGCCGATACTGCTCACCAGGTAAGCGGCAACAGGCGAGCGGTAAGCGGATTTGCCGGTGACCCCAGAACGCTCGCCGCTTGCAACACGTGACGCGCACGACCTCATCCCTTCTCGACCGGCCGCGTGAGGGTCTCGCGCTACTGTTTGCCCTCGAGCCGCAACAGCGCGTGAACCATCTCCACCACCATGCGCTTATGGGTATCGTTCAGCAGCTCGAACTTCCTGGACGGCCAGCCGTGGTCGAGCCGGTATGAGCCCCCCTCCTGCCGCACAGCCGACGGCTGGCGTTCCTCCTTCCGGTCGGCCTCCCCGAAGCGCAGCCAGTGGGCCGAGACGTCGAGCCACAGTCCCAAAGCGCGGATTTTGTCCTGCGAGGGCAATGCTTTTCCCGCCAGCCATTTTCGTACCGCCTGTGTGGAAACCGGGTCGCCCTGATACCGCAGGTTGAATTCGCGGGCAATGAGCGTCGGGCTGTCGATCCCGATGCGCGTCCTGCGTATCGCTTCCTTGAGCCGCTTGCTGAAACCCTGTTTCTCGTCAGCTAGAGTCATGCTTGACGACACTACCACCAAGCATGACGGCGAGAGGTTACGGACGGTTGCGTATTATAATAACCGATAGTAGCATAGGCGCAAAATTGGGTCGCTGCGCGGCGATTGATTCCGATTCCAGCGCCGCAAACCGCCGACATGGCCTGGCATAAACGAGACCTTCTCGGAAATTTCGAACGCATCGCGGTAGGGATGGCGATCACGCGACCGGACGGCACGGTCGAGTATGCCAATCGCCATCTACGCGAGATGCTGGGGATCCGCAGCGACGAGCCGGTCGATCTGCCCCTCGCCCGCTTCGAAACCGCGATGGGATTCGGCGGACCGGACGAATTTCGGCAGCGGCCGGGCCTCAGCGAAAAAGGATGCGACGAGGTGCGCATTCTCAGCCGCAGCGGAGAGCCGCTCGATGTCCTGTACGCGGTCTGCCCATTGCACGACGACGCCGGCGGCGTAACCCACTACGTCCACCTGCTGCAACACCTTGGTGGCGGAAGGCGGCTGGAGAAGCTTTCCATGCTGGCGTTTCACGACAGCCTCACCGGGCTGCCGAACCGCAACCTGTTCAACGACCGGCTGGCACATGCGCTGGCCGTCGGGCAGCGGAACCGCACCGCGTTTGCCCTGCTCTACATCGACATTGATCACTTCAAGCGCGTCAACGACACCTTCGGGCACGAAACCGGCGATGAGCTGTTGCGCGAAGTCGCTGCGCGTCTCGCAGGATCGGTCCGGGCGAGCGACACTGTAGCGCGTTGGGGCGGCGATGAGTTTGTCGCCCTTCTCGACGGCGTCGCAGACCAGCAGCCAGCCGCGCGCATGGCGTCCAAACTACTGGCCGCGTGCGGTCAACCTTACGTCGTGCGCGGCCACGAGTGCCGGATTACGCTGAGCGTGGGCGCGAGCTTCTATCCGCGGGACGGTCACGATGCGGCCACGCTGCTGGAACGCGCGGACGCCGCGATGTACGAGGTCAAGGCCCGCGGCCGCAACGGCTACCGCATCGAGGAATCGCCGCGCAACTACGGATTGACCGTCGCATAAGCGCCGCAAGCGGTCGCGGCACTCCACCGCTCACAATTCACCGTTCACGCCGTCACAGCACATAGCGGGCCAGGTCCTCGCTTTGCGCGAGATCCTTCAGACGGCTGTCAACGTAGACGGCGTCGATCACCACCGTCTCGCCCGAATGCCTGGCGGCGTTGAATGACACATCCTCCAGCAACTTCTCGATGACGGTGTAAAGCCGCCGCGCGCCGATGTTCTCGGTCTTCTCGTTGACCTGCCAGGCGATCTCCGCCATGCGCTTGATCGCCTCCGGCTTGAATTCGAGCCGCACGTCTTCCGTCGCCAGCAGCGCCTCGTACTGCCGCGTGAGACAGGCGTCGGTGTTGGTCAGGATCTGCTCGAAATCGGCGACAGAGAGGCTCGCGAGCTCGACCCGGATCGGGAAACGCCCCTGCAACTCCGGGATCAGGTCCGATGGTTTCGCAAGATGAAAAGCGCCGCTCGCGATGAACAGGATGTGATCGGTCTTGATCATGCCGTACTTGGTCGAAATCGTCGTGCCCTCGACCAGCGGCAGCAGATCGCGCTGCACGCCCTGACGGGAGACATCGGCGCCGGAGATTTCGGAACGGCCGACGATCTTGTCGATTTCGTCGAGGAACACGATGCCGTTCTGCTCGACGCTTTGCAGCGCGCGCAGCTTGAGATCCTCATCGTTGACGAGCCTGGCGGCCTCCTCGTCGGTCAGCAGCTTCATCGCGTCCCTGATCTTGAGCTTGCGCAGGCGCTTGCGGCCCGCGCCCAG
The DNA here is from genome assembly GCA_016202605.1 of Betaproteobacteria bacterium. Classification (GTDB taxonomy): domain Bacteria; phylum Pseudomonadota; class Gammaproteobacteria; order Burkholderiales; family SG8-41; genus DSOT01. The sequence continues at coordinate 17,129 of JACQOJ010000016.1, read as the reverse complement.
GTTCTGGAACATGTTCTGGATCTGGGACGTGAGGTCTTCCATGCCGGGCGGAGCGAAGATCTCCATGTGTGCCTGCATCGCGGCCACTTCGATCTCGATCTCGCGATCGTCCAGCTCGCCCTCGCGCAGCTTCTTGCGGAATTTCTGCCGGGTCGCGCTTTCCCGCTCCCCCGCCTCGGCCACGAGACCCTCGCGGGCGGACGGCAACAGGGCGTCCAGAATGCGCTCCTCCGCCATATCCTCGGCCCGGGGACGCAACTTGCGCGTTTCCTGCTCGCGCAGATCCTTGATGGCGGTCTCGACCAGATCGCGGACGATGCTGTCCACGTCGCGCCCGACGTAACCGACTTCGGTGAACTTGGTCGCCTCGACCTTGATGAATGGCGCGTTGGCGAGCCGCGCGAGGCGCCGAGCAATCTCGGTCTTGCCCACGCCCGTGGGCCCGATCATCAGGATGTTCTTGGGCGTGATTTCCTGGCGCAGCGGGTCGTTCACCTGTTGCCGCCGCCAGCGGTTTCGGAGCGCAATCGCCACGGCACGCTTGGCCTCGTCCTGCCCGATGATGTGCTTGTCAAGCTCGTGGACGATTTCCTGGGGGGTCATTTGAGACATAGGGAAAACCTCTGAAACCGCAGATGAACGCGGATGAGATCAAGATCAGAACCGAAGACCAATAGACAGGATTAACAGGATTTACAAGATTCTTGGCGCGTTGGATCGAATCCTGTTAATCATGTAAATCCTGTCCATTTGTTTTTTGATTTTCATCGGCGTTAATCGGCGTTTATCAGCGGTTACTCCAGTATTTCGATCACGTGCTGCTGATTGGTGTAAATGCACAGATCGCCGGTGATGGTCAGCGCTTTCTTCACGATATCCGCGGGCGGGAGATCAGTATTTTCGAGAAGTGCCCGGGCTGCGGCCTGCGCGAAAGCCCCCCCGCTGCCGATCGCCACCAGCCCCTGCTCCGGTTCAAGCACGTCCCCACCGCCGGTGATGATGAGTGAGTTCTCCAGATCCGCGATCGCCAGCATCGCTTCCAGCCGGCGCAGCACGCGATCGGTTCGCCAGTCCTTCGCGAGCTCCACGGCCGAGCGCATCAGGTTGCCTTGATGCTTCTCGAGCTTGCCCTCGAAGCGCTCGAAAAGCGTGAAGGCATCCGCTGTGCCGCCCGCAAAGCCGGCAAGGATTCGATCATGGTAAAGGCGCCGCACCTTGCGCGCGCTGGCTTTGACCACTACGTTGCCCAAGGTCACCTGGCCGTCGCCGCCGAGCGCGACGCGCCGCCCGCGGCGCACCGAAAGTATCGTCGTGCCATGATAGATGTCGTTGGTCATGGGGATCTATGCTGGGTCGTGCCGCGGCGGAAAGCGCACTGGGAGGCAGATTGGTATATGAGGACCGCCGCGCCGGGTTCAATAGGTAATTATACCCGCTCCAATTTACGAGCTTCCCTCAAGCCGGAACACGACGGGCACCAGCACCCAGGCCTCGACCGGCTGAGCGCCCTGGCGGGCGGGAACAAAGCGCCATGTGCTCACCGATTCCAGCGCGGCGGCGTCGAGATGCCCCGAACCGCTGCTTTTCTCGATGCTCACATTCGCGGGCACACCGTCCCGCGTGACCAGCACCTTCAACGTCACCGTTCCCTGCTCGCCGTTGCGACGCGCGATCAAAGGATAATGGGGAGCCGCATTATGGAGGTGGGCCGCGTTGAAGGCCGGCGGCTGAACTGGTTCGGGCTCGCGCGGCACGGATCTCGTCTCGGCCTTCGACTGGACGGCGACGCTCGGCGTGTCGCTATGCGCGGGGGCCGCCGCGGGCTGCGATGCTTCGGCCGCACCCGGCGCGGCCGTCTCGATCCCGCGCGCGACACGCTCCTCGGTGTTCGCGCGGGCGGATTCGGCGGGCTTGATCGTTGACGCCGGTGCTCGCCGTTCCATCCTTTCACGCCCAGATGGCTCCCGCACCACCGCCGAATCCGGCGCCGCAAGCAAGACCGGCGGCCTCACAAGGACGACTTCCAGCGGGCGCACCGGCGCCGGAGTTTCGCCTCGCCTCGATTCCGGAACCACGGTCAAGACACCCGCGTGAAGCGCGAGGCTACCTGCGAAGAAAGCCAGAAAAACCCGCGCCGCACCCCGGCGCGAAACCGGGAATCGCGCCGTTACGTCGCCGACAATAGGGGAAGAGCTGGAGATCGTCATCACAGCAACTTGTCGCCAAACTGAGGCCGTCCCATTGTGCCCATTATCGGACGGATCCGCGACTTTCGCTGCGTCAGGGTTTCCGAGGGCACGGGAAGACGCGTTCCCGTGAGCTATACTCGACACTCCATGAAGACGGTTCTCCTTGCGCTGATCGACGCGTACCGACTCCTGTTGAGCCCGTTTTTCGGGACGCAATGCCGCTTCTACCCGACCTGCTCGAGCTACGCGCGCGAAGCGATCGAAGTGCACGGGGCGCTGCGTGGCTCGTGGCTCGCGGTCAAGCGCATCGCCAAATGCCATCCGTGGCACCCGGGCGGTGTTGATCCCGTGCCGCCAACGCGATCTGGAGCCGCCGATGAACGCGGATGAACGAAGATAAAATCAAAAGCGATAGCCCGGGGGCGCATTCCGGGAATCGTTGTTCCGGATTCCGTTTTCATTCCATCTGGCTACGTTTTCTGTCCATTCGTATGTTCATCGGCGTTAATCGGCGTTTGTCTGCGGTTCCTTACAGGTCTACTGCGCGACGCGGCACAGCAGCCCCTTCAAATATTCGCCTTCAGGAAAGTTGAGCGTGACCGGATGATCGGCGGCCGCATGCAGCCAGTCCGCGATGCGCGCGTCGACACCGGCGTCCAGCGCGGCGCCGGCCACGATTTTCTGGAACAGGTCCGCCGAAATTCCGCCCGAGCACGAGAACGTCATCAGCGCCCCGCCCGGCCGCAGCAGCTTGAAGGCGAGCAAATTGATGTCCTTGTAGGCGCGCGCCGCTCTTTCGGCCTGCGCGCCTGTCGGCGCGAACTTGGGCGGATCGAGCACAACGCGGTCGAAAACCCGCCCTTGATCGCGAAACCGCCGCAGCACCTGGAACACATCACCCTCGACCCATTCCGCGGCCGGCAACCGATTCGATTCCGCGTTCGCCCGCGCCAGTTCGAGCGCGGCGCCCGAGCTGTCGACGGCGGTCACCGCGCGAGCGCCGCCGGCGAGCGCGTTGAGCGCGAAACCCCCGCTATAGCAGAAACAATCGAGAACTTCGCATCCGGAAGCCATGGCGCGCAGACGCAAACGGTTGTCGCGCTGGTCGAGGTAGAACCCCGTCTTGTGGCCGCGCTCGATCTCGACGCGGAAGCTCAGATCATGTTCGTGGAGGATGAGGGTTTCCGGCAGGGGCGCACCGTGCAGCAAACCCGTTCGCGGTTCCATGCCTTCCAGGGCGCGCACTTCCGTATCCGATCGGTCCCACACCGTGGCCGCGCCGCTGGCCTGCAACAGCGCATCGGTGATTTCCGCGCGCCAGCGCTCGGCACCCGCGGAAGTGAGCTGGAGCACCACGATGTCACGGTAACGATCCGCCGTCACACCGGGCAGACCATCCGACTCGCCGTGAACCAGGCGCACCGCATCCGTCATTCCCGACTCGAGCAGCGCCGAGCGCAGCTTCGATGCCCGCAAGATGCGTTCGCGAAAAAACCCGGCGTCGATCGCGCGCTCTTTCCAGTCCCACACGCGCGCGCGTATCTGCGAACTCGGGCTGTACGCAGCCACCGCGAGAAATTCGCCGCCGCTTGACCGCACTTCCACTGTGTCGCCGCGTCCGGGTTCGCCATCCACCCGCCCCACCGCGCCCGAGAAAATCCAGGGGTGCCGGCGCTTGAGCGACCTCTCGCGCCCGGGCCGGAGGATCAGCTTATGCACTTATGAAACCGCCGACGAACGCCGATAGACGCAGATAACGGCAGAAACGAAACCGCCAAGGGCCGCCAAGAGCACCAGAATTTAACCTTCCAGACATCGTTTACGGAGCCTGCGTCCAGTCACGGATGGCCACAGGAAGCGCGATGAGGGCGCCGACGGCCCACACGAGCCACACAACCCGGACCACCTGCCATTCATGCTCGCGAAGAAAACGCACGAGTGCGTAGTCCGCGTTCCCGATCCGCTCCTGCCCGGCGATAAAGAATCGGATGGCGACCGGCGGCACACTGACGATGAAGCACAGGAACGCCAGTCCCATGCACCCCCATACGACGAGGAGATAGACCAGTGGCGGCTCACCAACGACTTGTTCGAGCACTCCGCCGATCACACCTGCCGCCGCAAGCACCGCGAAACTACCCAGGCAGAGGACACGCCAAGCTTGAGGATTCATGAACCGTTTGCGGCAGAGGGACAACAGCCGGCAAGCGGAACCGCGAATTCACATTTCAATGCGCCCGGATCCGTGGTCTGTTCCCGTGGCAGCTCTTCTCGTTGTTCCTCCTCGCTCTTCACGCCTCACCTCTCACGATCTTTTCTTCGCCCGCGGATGGGCGGCATCGTAGACTTTCGCGAGGTGCTGAAAGTCGAGCTGCGTGTACACCTGCGTGGTCGAGATGCTTGCGTGCCCGAGCATGTCCTGCACCGCACGCAGGTCGCCGCTTGACTGCAGGAGGTGCGAGGCGAACGAATGACGCAGCGCGTGCGGGTGAACCCGGCTGCCGAGCCCGAGTCTTGCCGCCCAATGGCTGAGCCGAAGCTGCACCGCGCGCGGGCTCAGGCGGCCGCCGCTGCGGTTGACGAAGAGCGCGGTTTCCTCCGCGCGGGCGATGCGGGCGCGTTCGGCAAGCCACGTCTTCAACGCCGCCAGCGCATGGCTGCCCACCGGCACGATGCGCGTCTTCGAGCCCTTGCCGGTCACGCGCACCGTCGCATCGTCAAAATCAACGTCCATCGGCTTCAGTCCGGTGAGTTCGGAGAGCCTCAGTCCCGACGAGTAGAAAAGTTCGAAGATCGCCTGGTCGCGCCGCGCCAGCGTGTCCTGGTCGGTGATGTCCATCAGTTGCGCCGCCTGGTCCGGAGAAAGCGCCTGCGGCAATTTTTTCGCCGATCTGGGCGCGCGGATGCCCAGGCAGGGGTTGTGTCCGAACCCGTGATCGCGCGCGAGAAAGCGGAAAAAACCGCGCCAGGCCGAGAGCATGCGGGCGAGCGACCTGCCGTCCAGACCCCGCGCATGACGTTGCGCGACGAAGCGCCGTATCTCGTGAACCTGCAGGCGCTCGAGCGGCGTGATTCCGGCGAGTTCGATCAGCGTGCCGATATCGCGTTTGTAGCTCGCCGCCGTGTGGCTGCTGAGCCGCCGCTCGTGGGCGAGGTGACCGAGATAGGCCCGGAGAAGCTTTCTTGCGCCCGCACTTCCGGCCGCAGCCGATTTCGCTCTTTTCTCCCCACTCCTCACTCCTTACTCCTCACCGGCCTTCGCCTCACGCCTCACGCATTAAGGTGCCGCAGCAGAGCGCTCCCGATCAGCTCGCCGGCCCGCTTGAGATAGAGCGTTCCCATCTCAGGGTAGAAGCGCTGCGGGTCTTCGCTCGCGAGCGCGAGCAGCCCGAACGCCGCCTCGTCCCGCAGCGGCACGTAGGCGAACGAGCGCAGATGCGGCGCGGCCCCCCCAAACAGGCTGGCGGTATCGACCATGGCGTGCGCGCTGCAATAGGGGTGATTGAGGCCGGCGGTGAAATCCCGCACCGCGCCGCTTACCGGCGCAAATTCGCCGAGGTCGGCCCGGCCGTCGGGACGCCACACACGCAGCACGACGTGCGGCACGGCAAAGTCCTCGCGCAGGCTGAGATAGGTCGCATTCAGCACGGCGTCGACGTCGCGCGTGCCGAGCAGCGCCAGGGTGAGCCGGTGCATCTTTTCGCCGATGGCGTCATTCTCCTCCCCGAACTGTATGATCTCGCGCAGCTTGGCCTCGAGCTGCCTGCATTTTTCGCGCAGGGCGAGTATCTGGCGTTCGCTGATCGAGATGGCGCGGCCGCCGTGCGGATGCGGTATGAAGATTTCGGCCAGCGTATCGGCGTACTGCTCGAAGAATTCCGGGTGCTGCTGCAGGTAATCTGCCACGTCTTGCGGTTTCATTATGCTCCCTTGGTCGTTGACCGCGGCCAGTTGGCGGGTAGCGGGCGCACCCGCCGGGATTCGCCATGCCCGGCGCGTACTGACGGGGACCTGCCGCAAACTGTCAAACCGATCACGGTTCACTTATATCGATCTCGCCCTCGAATACGGTCACCGCCGGGCCGGTCATCATCACCGGCTTGCCCTCCCCCGCCCATGATATAACGAGGTCCCCGCCGCGCGTGGTCACCGTAACGCGCCGGTCAAGCATGCCGCGGGTGATGCCGGCGACCACGGCTGCGCAGGCGCCAGTGCCGCACGCGAGCGTCTCCCCCGCGCCGCGCTCGTAAACACGGAGCCGGACGTGGACACGGTCGAGCACCTGCATGTAGCCCGCATTCACGCGTTGCGGAAAGCGCGGGTGGCATTCGATGCGGGCGCCCTGGCTCGCGACAGGCGCCGTCTCAACATTGGCTACGACTTGGACCGCGTGCGGGTTGCCAATTGATAGCGCGCTGATTTCCAGGTCTTTTCCATCTATTTCAAGCAAGTATGTAAGCGCACGCTTCGCAGCATCGAACGGGATCGCGGCCGGATCGAATACGGGTATGCCCATGTCGGCAGTGACCTGGCCGTCAGGCTCGAGGCGCGGTGCGATGACACCACCGAGCGTTCCGACCCGGATCTCTGCTTTGGACGTCAGGCCCTTGTCGCGCACGTAGCGCACGAAGCAGCGCGCGCCGTTTCCGCATTGCTCGACTTCACCCCCGTCGGCATTGAATATGCGGTAGTAGAAGTCGGTGGCAGGATCGCGCGGCAGCTCGACTTGGAGGATCTGGTCACAGCCGACGCCGAAGTGGCGGTCAGCGATAAAGCGCAATTGCCGCCGGGAAAGCGCGATGCGGGAAGCCGTCCCGTCCAGGACGACGAAGTCGTTCCCTAGGCCTTGCATCTTAGTGAATTTTAGCCTCATTTAGCTGCAGGATAGCTTATAATCGCGGTAGATACATCTATCCATGACCACGGTCATGCCGGCGTCGCGGGCGCGGTTCGCGGCCGGCTCGTTGACGATACCTTCTTGAATCCAAAGCGCTTTCAGCCCAAGGGCCAGGCACTCGTCCACGACGGCGTCGATATGCTCCGCCCGGCGGAAGACATTGACGAGATCGATTCGAACCGGGATATCCGCCAGATGCCGGTACACCTTCTGCCCCAATACCTCGTTGATCGCCGGGTGCACGGGAATGATGTTGAACCCGAACGCCTGCAGCGCGCGGGCAACCCCGTGACTCGGGCGCGACCGGTTCGCCGACAGCCCGACCACCGCGACATTCTTTACGCTCTTCAGCAGGGCGCAACGCTGCCGCTCATCCGGATTCTGAAACATTCCGGATTTCCCGCACCATGATGTAGTCGTCCATCACAAATCCCCCGCCGATATCCTTCACGGCCGCTTCCCGCACCTCGAATCCGTGCTTGCGGTAAGCGGCGATGGCGTTCGTGTTGCTTCTGTTAACCGCCAGCACGAGCCGCGAGCAGCCGCGCGCGCGTGATTGCCGGCTCACGTGGGAGATCAGCAGCCCGCCGTAGCCCCGGCGCTGATGGTCCTGGTGAACGTAGAGCTTGTCGAGCTTCATCTCGCCCGGCTGCCCCGACAGGAAATACGACGCGAAGCCGGCAAGCCGCCCCGCCGCAAGCAGTTTGTCCCACCACAGATCATCGCGCTGCAGCTCGGCCCTGATCAACCGCGGTTCGTAACGTTGCGCCAGCATGTATTCTATCTGGGCGGCGCTGATGATGCCCGGATAATGCCGTTCCCAGATCTCACGCGCGAGCACCGAAATTCGCCCGGCGTCGCCGGGCTCGACCGGCAGGATTTCCACCCTTTCGAGCGCATCACGCCGGAGCTGCCCTTGGCGTTTATCGGCGTTCATTCGCGGTCAGTAGAACTTCTCTTCTCCCGCAGGGCGTGTCTTGAAGCGCTTGTGCAGCCAGAAATACTGCTCGGGCATCTCCATGACACGCTGCTCGATGAATTCGTTCATGCGCCGCGTGTCGGCCTCGATGTCATCGCTCGGAAAGTCGGTCCATGCCGGGTAGAATTTGAGGAGATACCCCGATGCGCCGGGCAGCTGCCGTGTCACCGCGGGCACGACTACTGCGCCCGCCATGCGGGCAATTCGCGGCAGCGCGGTGATGGTCGCCGCGCGCACGCCGAAAAACGGCACGAAGATCGAATCCCGGTTGCCGAAATCCATATCGGGCAGATAGTAAAACGGCAGGCCGTGGCGGATCGCCCTCACCACCGGCCTGATTCCATCCTGGCGCGAGAAGAGTTCCGGCATCACGAAACGCGTGCGACCGTGGTAAAGGACCGCATCGAACGCGGGGTCCTTCTGGCGGCTGTACACCGACACCACCCGGTATTCCGATCCCAGGCGGATTCCGCCCATGTCGAGCCCCACGAAATGCGGCGCCAGCCAGATCACCGGCCGGCCGGCCACCGCCTGCCAGTGCTCCAGTCCCTCGATGCGGATCAGGCGCCGCACGCGTTGCTTCGAGGACCACCACAGGATGCCGTGCTCGATCACGCTCCGGCCGAAAGCCTCGAAATGCCGCCGCGCAACGCGCTTGCGCTCGGACTCCTGCCATGACGGGAAGCACAGCCGCAGGTTGGTGAGCGCAACGCGGCGGCGTTCACCGACCAGCGCATAGATCAACCATCCGACGCCGTGGCCGACCGGCGTGAGCAGTGCGAGCGGCAGGAAGTGGAGCAACCACAGGAGGAAAATCGCAACCCGCGTCATGATCGCGCCTGCCGCACGACATGCGCGATCCCGTCGCAATGCATCACCGCGGCCTGCGAAACGCTCATGCCCCGGTCCGCAACCGCGGGCGCCGGTTGATCGCCGCGGTGATGCGTAACGCCACCTCCAGCGCGCGCTTTCCGTCGGCGCCGCTGACCATGGGTGGTGTCCCGAAGCGCACCGCATCCACGAACGAGCGCACTTCCTCGAGGAGCAGATCGGCTTGCGCGAACCCGCGTTCCTCGGGCTCCAGCCGCGCGCCCCCGCCGTCGCGCAACCTGCGCCAGCAGACGAGCTTCGGCGGTTGCAGATCCAGCGAAAGATACGCATCCTGTTGAAATACCCGCAGCTTGCGCTCGGATTTGTTGCTCACGCGGCTCGCCGTGACGTTGGCAACACAGCCGTTCGTGAATTCCAGCCGGGCGCTTGCGATGTCGACCTCATCGGTCAGCACCGGATACCCGATGGGACGCACGTCGGCGATGTCGCTTTTCACCAGGTTCAAAATGATGTCGATGTCGTGGATCATGAGGTCCAGCACCACGTCGACGTCGATGCCGCGAGGCCTGAACGACGCCAGCCGGTAAGACTCGACGAACACCGGCTCCAGCAACAGTTCCTGCAGCGCGCGGACGGCCGGATTGAAGCGCTCGAGGTGGCCCACCTGAAATACGCGGCGGCGTGACGACGCGAGCCGGATGAGCTCCTCGGCCTCCTCCAGCGTCCGCGACACCGGCTTCTCCAGCAGGATGTGGGCGCCCGCGTCCAGACAGGTGCGCGCCACTTCGTAATGCCGCTCCGTGGGCACGACGATGGAAACCAGGTCCACGTCGCCGATGATGGCGCGAAAATCGTCCACCGCCCGGCAGCCGTACTCGCGGGCCACCTCACGGGCTCGCGCCAGGTTCGCGTCGGCGACCGCGACCAGTTGCACGTCCTCCAGCGCGGCATACTTCTGGGCGTGATACCGACCCAGATAGCCCACTCCGATCACCGCGGCCCGCATTGTGTTCACTTCCGCCGCATCCCTTCCGCTGTCATCTCCGGCCTCCCCGCGCCTGCCGGCACCTTATAACGGTTGTAACCCCAAAGATACTGCGCGGGACAACGCCGCACCACTTCCTCGATTGCGCGGTTGAGTTTCGCCTCGTCGATATTTGCCGCGGCAACGGTCTCAAGATGAAGCCGGTAGCCGCGCCCTCCGGGCAGCCGCTCGGCGAACGCCATCACGACCGCGGCCCCGGTCGCCTGCTGCAAGCGGCTCACGAGTGTCATGGTGTAGGCCGGCCGGCCGAAAAAATCGGCCCAGGCACCCTCGCCCACCCCCGGCGCCTGGTCCGGCAGCAGGCCCACGGCCTCACCGCGCCGCAGCGCCTTGTAGAGCGCGCGCACGCCGCGCGTGGTGGCCGGCGCAAGCTGCGCGTGCCAGCGCTGCCTTCCCTCCAGCATGAGCGGCTCGAGCCAGCGCATTTTTGGAGGGCGGTACATGACGGTGATGGGCAGGCGCTGCGCGCCGTAGAGCGCCGAAATTTCGAAACAGCCAAGGTGCGGCGTGAGAAAGACGATGCCGCGCCCTTCGCGCCGGGCGTGCTCGACAACGTTCCAGGTATCGCATGTCACGAGCCGGGACACGCGCTCTTCCGCGCCGAACCACACGCAGATCAGTTCGGTCACGCCCTTGCCGGTTTCCCCGATCGCCTGCCGCAACAAGCCACGGCAGCGCGCATCGTCCGCGCAAACACCGCTTTTGAACAGGTTCTCGCGGAATCGTGCGGCATAGGTGGGCGACAGGCCGTAGACGATCCAGCCCAACGCGACACCTACAGCGTGCAGCCACTTGAGCGGCATCCGCGCGAGCAGCCGCAGGATCGGGAACAGCATGAATTCGGCTTTATAAATCGAGGGTTATGTGATATTGTATGCGCCTTTTTCCATTTCACGAAGCCACACAATAATGAGCGATTTCCTGTTCACCTCCGAATCGGTCTCGGAGGGTCACCCCGACAAGATAGCGGACCAGATTTCCGACGCCGTGCTCGACGCGGTTCTCGCCCAGGACAAGTCGGGGCGGGTCGCGGCCGAAACGCTGGTCGCCACCGGTCTCGTCGTCATGGCGGGCCAGATCACGACCCATGCCAACGTCAATTATGGAGAGCTGGCGCGCGACATCATCAGGCGCATCGGCTACGACGATTCCTCGATCGGTTTCGATTACCGTTCGTGCGCGGTGCTCACCGCATTCGACAAGCAGTCGGCGGACATCAAGCTCGGTGTCGACGAGGGTTCCGGTCTCGATCTCGAACAGGGGGCCGGCGATCAGGGCCTGATGTACGGTTTCGCGTGCGACGAGACGCCGCAGTTGATGCCGATGCCGATTTATTACGCGCACCGCCTGATGGAGCGCCAGAGCGAGCTGCGCCGCGACGGCCGCCTGCCGTGGTTGCGGCCCGACGCGAAATCCCAGGTTTCGGTGCGCTACGTCGACGGCAGGCCGCATCATATCGACACCGTGGTGATCTCGACCCAGCACCGCGAAGACATCTCCCATGAGCCGCTCACCGAAGCGGTGATCGAGGAAATCGTGAAGCCGGTGCTGCCGAAGGACATGATCTCCAGGGAAACCAAGTACCTGATCAATCCGACCGGCCGCTTCGTGATCGGCGGGCCGCTCGGCGACACGGGGCTCACCGGGCGCAAGATCATCGTCGACACCTACGGCGGCTATTCGCGGCACGGCGGCGGCGCTTTCTCCGGCAAGGACCCGTCGAAAGTGGACCGCTCGGCCGCCTACGCGGCGCGCCATGTGGCGAAGAACATCGTTGCGGCCGGGCTGGCGAAGAAGTGCGAAATCCAGATCGCCTATGCGATCGGTGTGGCGCGGCCGGTGAGCGTGCTGGTCGACACCTTCGGCAGCGGCAGGATTCCCGATGACAAGATCGCGAAGCTCGTCGAAAAGCATTTCGATCTGCGGCCCAAGGGCATCATCCACGCGCTGAACCTGCTGCGGCCGATCTATTCGAAGACGGCGGCCTACGGCCATTTCGGGCGCGACGAGCCGGAATTCACCTGGGAGGACACCGACAAGGCCGCGGCGCTCAGAGACGACGCCGGCCTGTGACCGGAGCCGCTGCGGCGGACCGGCGTCTGGTATAATCCGGTCCGCTGAGGAGCGTTGCGACCGGGGCATTGCCGGCCAGGCTCAGCAAAAATCAACGGCGCTCGCATCGGAAACGGTGCGGGCGCTTGTCATTTGCGGGATCCGTCTTTCGAGGGGCGCTGCGACCGGAATGATCTTCCGGCCAGGCTCGGAAGCATGCCCGTGTTTGTGGAACGGCGCCCGGGATACATCAGGAGCTACACCATGAACGCAGCAGTCATGAATGCAAAGTCCACCGACTACCATGTCGCCGACATCGGGCTCGCCGATTTCGGGCGCAAGGAAATCGCGATCGCCGAGACCGAGATGCCGGGTCTCATGGCGGTGCGCGAGGAATACAGGGGCCGGCAGCCGCTGAAAGGCGCGCGCATCGCAGGGTCGCTGCATATGACGATCCAGACCGCGGTGCTGATCGAGACGCTGGTCAAGCTCGGCGCCGAAGTGCGGTGGGCGTCGTGCAACATCTTCTCGACCCAGGATCACGCGGCCGCGGCGATCGCGACCGCCGGCGTCCCGGTCTTCGCCTGCAAGGGCGAAAGCCTCGAGGAGTACTGGGAATTCACCCACCGCATTTTCGAGTGGGCCGACGGCGGCACGCCCAACATGATCCTCGACGATGGCGGGGACGCGACGCTGCTCGCGACCTTGGGTTCACGCGCGGAAAAAGACCCGTCGCTGATCGCCAGGCCGGCCAACGAGGAAGAGCGGGTGCTCTACGCCGCGATCAAAAAGCGGCTCGAGACCAGACCGGACTGGTACTCCAGGATCCTCAACGGCATTCGCGGCGTGACCGAGGAAACCACCACCGGCGTGCACCGCCTCTACCAGATGGAAAAGGAGAAGCGGCTGCCGTTTCCGGCGATCAACGTCAACGATTCGGTCACCAAGTCGAAGTTCGACAACCTTTACGGCTGTCGCGAGTCGCTGGTCGACGGCATCAAGCGCGCCACCGACGTGATGATCGCCGGCAAGATCGCGCTGATCGCCGGTTACGGCGACGTCGGCAAGGGTTGCGCGCAGAGCCTGCGCGGTCTGGGCGCCGTCGTCTGGGTGACCGAAATCGATCCCATCTGCGCGCTGCAGGCGGCGATGGAGGGTTACCGCGTCGTCACCATGGACGAAGCCTGCGACAAGGCCGACATCTTTGTCACCGCGACCGGCAACGTCAACGTGATCACCCACGAGCATATGGTCGGGATGAAGCACAACGCGATCGTGTGCAACATCGGCCATTTCGATTCGGAGATCGACATCGCGAGCCTGCGCCAGTACAGGTGGGAGAACATCAAGCCGCAGGTCGACCACGTGATTTTCCCGAGCGGCAAGCGGCTCATCGTGCTCGCCGAGGGGCGGCTGGTGAATCTCGGTTGCGCCACCGGGCACCCGAGCTTCGTCATGTCGAACTCTTTCACCAACCAGGTGCTGGCCCAGATCGAGCTGCACACCAACGCCGGCAAGTACGAAAACAGGGTCTACGTGCTGCCCAAGCAGCTCGACGAGCGGGTCGCGCGCCTGCACTTGAAGAAGCTCGGCGTGCAGCTCACCACGCTGACCGAGACCCAGGCCCGGTACCTGAACGTCGACATCAACGGCCCGTACAAACCGGAATACTACAGATACTGATGCAGAACGAGGAACGCGGAACGGCCGCTCCTCGAACCCGTGTTTGCGTTCGCTCATCGCTCATCGTTCATCGATCATCGTTACTGCTGAATGGAATCCCAGAAAAAATTTCCGAAGACCTTCAGCTTCGAGTTCTTCCCGCCCAGCACGCCGGAGGGACAGGAGAAGCTGCGCGCCACCACGCGGCAGCTGGCGCAGCTCAAGCCGAAGTTTTTTTCGGTGACTTTCGGCGCCGGCGGCTCCACCCGCGAGCGCACGCTCGACACCGTGCTCGACATCCGCCTCCAGGGCTATTCCGCGGCGCCGCACATTTCATGCATCGCTTCCACCACGGCGAGCGTGCGCGAGATGCTGCACCGATACAAGGACAACGGGATCAGGCATCTCGTCGCACTGCGCGGCGATCTGCCGTCGGGGCTGGCGGCGACGGGGGAATTCCGCTATGCCAACGAACTGGTCGCGTTCATACGCAAGGAATTCGGCAGCCATTTCCACATCGAGGTCGCGGCGTATCCCGAGTACCACCCGCAGGCAAGGAGCGCCCAGGACGACCTGCTCAACTTCAAGCGCAAGATCGAAGCCGGCGCGGATTCCGCGATCACCCAGTACTTCTACAACGGCGACAGCTATTACCACTTCGTCGACGAGTGCGAAGCGATGGGGCTCGATATTCCCATCGTGCCCGGGATCATGCCCATCGGAAAATTCTCGCAGCTTGCGCGTTTTTCCGACGCCTGCGGCGCGGAGATCCCGCGCTGGATCCGCAAGAAGCTCGAGGGCTACGGCGACGACACCGCCTCGATCCGGTCGTTCGGCCTGGACGTGGTGACGGCGCTGTGCGACGAACTCCTCACGAACGGCGCGCCGGGGCTGCATTTCTACACCCTCAACCAGGCCGGCCTTACCACCACCATCTGGCAGCGTCTGGGGCTGTAAGCGCCATGATCAAACCGCCGATAAACGCTGACGGACGCCGATAATACCAATCCCCGGAAAAACTTCGCGTTCCTGATCTTGATCGGCGTCAATCGGCGTTCATCTGCGGTTTTCCCTCATTTGTACGATCAGTGCGCTGGCACCGCGGCGATCACGTCGACCTCGATCAGGAATTCGGGCTCCGCGAGGCGGCTCACGACGAGCAGCGTGTTGGCAGGCGGCGCCTTGAGGCTCCTGAAACGCGCGATCCGCGCCTCGCGGAATTCCTTGATGAGATCCGCGTCGGTCAGGTAGGTCGTCGTCTTGACTACGTTGTCCCAGCCGGCGCCCGCGGCCCTGAGTGCGACCTCGATGTTGTCATAGACGGCGTTGGCCTGGCCGCGAATGTCGCTCGAGCGCACTTTGTAGTTCTCGTCCGCCGGCGTCTGCCCCGAAAGATATATCATCCGCGCGCCCTGGACTTCGACCATCTGCGTGAGGCGGGGCGAGCTCCACAGTCCGGCGGGGTTGCTATGCCGCAGCGTGAACGGCGGCGTTCCGGCATCGGCAGCCATGTGAATGGCCGTCGCACCGTTGAACCCGGGCGGTCGCCGCAGCAACGAGGCCAGAATGTCGGGAATTTCAAGTGTCAGTTGCATCATGATCTCCTCAGCTGGGGCCGCAGGCATGTCGTCCGTCGCGACCGCGGCGCACGATACTAGCACACGACGATGGTGGGGCACGCCGGGCTGCCGCGACGCGGCTATACTGTTGGCGTCCCATGGCGCCGCGCAACCTCGCCGCCGGGAAAACCGTGAGAAAGCAGGATCAAGGGAGGCGTCTTGTGAAATCCGACTCGCCGGGGGTGTCGCCGACCGCGCCCGATACGCAACAGAACGCATTGAAGCAGGAGGCCAAGCTGCGTCCGCCTCACGAAGCCGCGGCGCTCCTTGCCGAGCATCCGGCGGCGACGGTAGCTCCGGTGCTGCTGCAACTCAATCCGGGATTCGCGCAGGACATCCTCGCGGAATTTCCCGCCGGCTTCCGCTTCGAGGTCATGCACGCCGCGCCGCCCGACATCGCGCGCCAGTGGGAACGCAATCTCGAGTACCCGCAAGGCAGCGTCGGGCGGCTCATGGAGCCGGCGTACGCCGTGTTTCGCCCCGGAGCCACCGTCGGCGATGCCATCGAGCGGTTGCGCGCGCTGGTAAGGACGCGATTCATCACCTACGGTTACGTGACCGACGCGCAGGGCAGGCTGCTCGGCGTCATCACGATGCGCGACCTCCTGTTCTCCAACAGCGCCGCCGCGCTCGAAGAAATCATGCTGCGCGAAGTATTCCTTCTGCGGGCGAACTTCCCGCTCGCTGAAGCGATGCGGCTCGTGCTCGACCGCCACTATCCCGTGTACCCGGTATGCGATGACGCGGGGGTCCTGATCGGGCTCGTGCGCGGTCAGGCGATGTTCGAGGAGCAGGCGATCGAGATCACCGCGCAGGTCGGCACCATGGTGGGCGTGGAGAAGGAAGAGCGTCTCGCCACGCCATTCCAGCAGAGCCTCAGGTTCCGCCATCCGTGGCTGCAGCTCAACCTGCTCACCGCCTTTATCGCGGGCGCCGTGGTCGGCATTTTCCAGGACACTGTCGACCGGCTCGTCATTCTCGCCGTGTTCCTCCCGGTGCTCGCCGGGCAATCCGGAAATACCGGCTGCCAGGCGCTGGCAGTGACGCTGCGCGGGCTCACCCTGGGCGAACTCAAGGCGGGGAAGGAAAGAGCGCTCGTCGTCAAGGAAGCCTCCCTGGGACTGATGAACGGCGCGCTGGTCGGACTGGTCGCCGCAGTCGGCATGTACGTCTTTGCCGCCTACCAGCAATCGCCGAACGCGCTCCTGCTCGCCGTTGTCGTGTGGCTCGCCATGGTGGGGAGCTGCGTTGCAAGCGGCATCTCGGGCGCTATGGTGCCGCTTACGCTGAAACGCCTCGGTGCCGACCCGGCCACCGCATCGAGCATTTTTCTCACGACCGCGACCGATGTCGTCAGCATGGGCTTGCTGCTCGGGCTGGCGAGCATTCTGATTCGATAAGCCAGGAGAAAAACAATGACCCATCCCGACTACGCACGCGCCGAACGCCATATCACGCCGGAAGCGGTGAGTGACACGCTGATGGAAATGGTGGACATCGCGAGCCCCACCGGCCGCGAAGGCGAGCTCGCCAAATACATCGTCGCGCGGCTCGCCAAGGCAGGTTTCCACGCCTATCTGCAAGAAGTAAGCGAAGGGCGCCCCAACGCGGTCGGCGTGCGGCCGGGGACCGGTGAGGGGATCAATCTGCTCTTTACCGGCCACATGGACACCTCTTATGACGGGGACGAAGACTACCTGAAAGGCGAAGGATTCAAGGCCAAAGCCGTGCTGCGCGAGGGCTGGATCTGGGGCCTGGGCGCCAATAACATGAAAAGCGGCCTGGCGTCGGCGCTGGTTGCCGTGGAGGCGATCTGCCGCGAGGGAATCGCGCTGAAGGGCGATCTTCTCTACGG
>JACQOJ010000104.1 GCA_016202605.1 Betaproteobacteria bacterium | reverse complement strand
GCTCCAGCGGGACCGTTGAAACGGGGTCGAAATCCACCGTTCTTAACCAGTCCCGCCTGAGCGTGGCCGAGACCCATAGACTGCGGCTGGGAGAAGGCAAGCCGATATTCTGGCGAAACGCTTCAAGTTGAGCGCTGGTCTTCAAGCCCGGGCCCATCAATTGGACTTCGTCGAACACCCACAGCGCGTCGTTATGCAGCCAGGCGAAGTGCACCGGCCACTGATATCGGCTCATTCCGTAGCCGCGCATCAGCGCCCGCGAAAGAAGCATGTCCTGGGTGCCGATCAGGATCGCGTCTTCCTCCGGGTAGTCGGCCCAAGTCGCTTTTTTCACATCCTCGGAGCCACCCATCAAGAGGTGCACCGAGACCTTGTTTTCGCCCGGTATGCCTGCAACCGCGAGGTTCTCCAGCCATCGACGGGCGTTTCGCTCCGTCTGCTCGACCAGCACCCGCATCGGCAGGCAGTACACGAGCCGCCGCGGTGTCCCTGCGTCCGGGCCGGCCTCGCGTCCCCCCTCGCGCCAGCCGCGCTTCCACAGCCAGGCCAGCGCGACCGCGGCGGTTTTCCCCATGCCGGTTGGAACGTCCAGTAGCTCAGGCCATAGCTCAGGCCATGGCTTTTCCGCGAGGCGGCACTGGTACGGGAACGGCTTCAGCCCGGCCGGCTGCTCCTCGGTACGCGTCGCGCGCTTGAAGAAGTCTGTGTAGGTCATCGCTCATTCCCGCTTGACGGTATTGACGAAAGCTCCGGCGCCTGCAACGCCCGCACCGTCCGGTCAATTGGTGCAATCGCCTCGATTTCCACATCCTCCGGCGCGGCGTTGAGGTCGCGCAGGCGGCGCGCGGAGACGAGCATGCGTGCCGGTCGTGCCGTTAATGTCCGCAGTACCGCTAAACCGGGCATCATGGCTTCGGTTCCTGCGGGTCCGGCAGTTGCCTCAATCGCTGGAGGATCAACCGCTCTTCCGGCAGCGCGGTCTGGTAGGTGGCGACGCCGATCTTGCGGGCGGCGGCGGTGAGCGCGAGGCGCATCTGCACGCCGTTCGCGCTTTTGCACAGGATCAGGCCGATCGAAGGCTTCTCGTGCGGCAGACGCACCCGCTCGTCCAGCGCCGCGAGATAAAACTGGCACTTGCCGACATATTCGGGTTTGAACTTGCCGCTCTTCAGTTCGGTCGCTACCAGGCATTGCAGGCGGCGGTGGAAAAAGAGCAGGTCGACGCGAAACGTATCGTCCCCGACGGTGACGGGATATTCCTCCCCGATCAGCGCGAAGTCGCGACCGAGTTCGAGGAACAAGTCGCGCAGGTTCGCCAGCATCGCCTTGCGGAGCTGGAATTCGGTGTGGGATTCTTCGAGCCCCAGGAAATCCAGCACGTAATGATCCTTGAATGGCAGCAGGTCACCCCGTTCCGCGTCGGCAGGCAGACACTTCTCCGGGTCGCGCTTGACCGAGACGTAGCGGGTGAAGAGGTCGGACTCGATCTGGCGCTCCAGTTCACGCACCGACCAGCGCTCGCGCACCGCCATGCGGAGATAGAAGTATTGCTGGTCTGGCCGGTCTGAGGCGGAGCAGATCAGCGTGTGATGGGACCACGACAGATTGAGAAGCAACGCCGGAAGTTCGGGGAACGAGAATTCTCTCGACAGTGTCGAGAGAATCTCCGATCGCGCATCGGCCGCCGCTAATTCTTTCGACGGCGTCGAGAGTTTGTCCCGGACGAGCCAGTCGTCCATGCGGCGGTACGTCAGGCAGAACTGCCGCATCCTCCACAAGTTAGGGAGCGACAGACCTTTCATGTCCGGGAATTCGGTCCGCAGATCAGCCGACAACTGCTCGACCACCGCGTCGCCCCACCGCGCAGCCTCCTGCTGTCGTACGATGATGCGGCCGATCTGCCAGTAGAGAACCACCAGCTCGCGATTGACGGCCGCCAGCGCGCGGCGGCGCGAATCGCCGATCATGCGCTTTACGTCGGCCAGAACGGCGGTGTAATCATGTGGAAGCCCGGCCTTGCCGGGTCCGGCGGAATGGCGCGCGGGCCGGGTCATCGCTGCGTCTCCGACTGGCCCGGCAGAGCCGCAAGTTCACCCGCCTGCAATGCTCGCGTGACCTGCGACTCGATCGCTTCAATCTCAACATCCTCCGGTGCTGCCTTGAGGTCGCGCAGGCGGCGCGCGGCAGGAAACCGGATCACGCGTGCTGTCGATAATATATAACAACCGTTATAATGGCAGGCGGAGGTAGCGCCATGAAGATCAAGATCACCACCATCGGCAATTCCGCCGGCGTCATCCTGCCCAAGGAGTTGCTCGCGCGGCTTCGCCTCGAGAAGGGCGACACGCTCTACGCCACGGAGCTGCCCGACGGCATCAAGCTCTCCCCGTTCGATGCGAAGCTCGCCGGCCAGATGGAAACCGCCGAGCGGGTGATGCGCAAGCGCCGTACGCTGTTGCGCAAGCTCGCACAGAGCTGACACGCAGCGATGATCGTCTGGCTGGAAAAGGCGCTCGTCCTCGCCATTCACGACCGCCAGGTCGCCGAGCACGGCGGAAGCGCCGGGGTGCGCGATGAAGGACCGCTCGAATCGGCGCTCGGCCGAGCGCAGCAGTTGCACACCTACGGCGATCCGGCGCCGGATCTCGCCGATCTGGCGGCGGCGCTCGCATACGGGCTCGCGCGCAATCATCCGTTCGTGGATGGCAACAAGCGCACCGCCGCGGTCTGCTGCGAAACGTTCGTCGAGCTGAACGGCGCGACGATCGAGGCCGACGATCTCGAACTCTTCAGGGAGTATCTTGCCCTCGCCGAAGGCAAACTCGCAGAGCGCGACTTCGCCGCCTGGCTGCGGCCGCGCATGCGGCTTGTCCCGCGCGGCGAGGCGCACGAGCCGCCCAAGCCATACCGGGCAAAGCCGGGTGGCGCGCGCCGCCCACGCGTTCGAGCGCGGCCTGCACGCTGACTCATGACGGAATCGAGCCGCCGCAGAAGCTCGCGCAGCCAGATGCGTGCAGCCCGACCGTTGAAGTCGGCGAACGGGTGGATGGAAAGCAAGCTGCGGCACAAGATCGCCGCAGATCAGGGAATGAAACCGGAGAAGCAGTGCGTCGTCGAGCGCGGCTGGACCGAACTCGCCGTCTTCGATACGTTTTTCCAGCGCGAGAACATTACGCGCCAGATGTGGCGCGAGTTCGTCGTAGCTCAGGACGCCGAGGCGTGTTTCGACGTAACGAGTGGCGTTTCGAGGCGCGCGTGTTCCCTCCGCAGCACTGCCAGCTCCACCGGTTCCCCCTCGAACGCCATGCTCCGCGCCACCTTGCGCGGCAGGCGGGAAAGACGGATGCGGCGCTGCTCCTCCCTCGGCAGGGCGCGCCAATGCTTGATTGCCTGTTTCCAGTCCATGCGCGGCATCATCGGCCTCCATTGGAGAAGGTTCGAGCTTCGTCTCTTTCGCTCGTCGTCGTGCCCGGCTCAGCATCTTTACGATCCACTTCAGCATGACAGCCCGACCATTTTTTCTGTCCGAGAAGATGTCATACGGCACTCTCAATTGACGATAGCGGCAGGACAAGAGCACCACGGACCGACGCAGCCCGCGCCTCGGCGCTCGTCGAGAAGCGGTGGAAAGAACGCGCCGCGCGGTTTTTTGGCGACCAAGACGCCTCCCCCTCCTGGTGTATTCACATTACCCAAGTGCGCTCGGGAGTTCAACATCGGGCCGCATCGAGAATCCCGCCGATGGCCGCAGCCTCCCGATGAGCGCTCACGAGTTTTTGATCTGGAATTTACCAGTATCACGCGAGCGAGCGCTGTCAGGCGTGGCTGACAATTGGCGTCAGGATTTTCCTGACAATGACAGGCATCGTTCGGCTGGAAACTTTCCACAGGCTATCTCAAAAATGTCGTTCCCGCGGCACGTCATCTCTTGTGAACCGCACTATGGATTCCCGTTTTCACGGCAATGACAGGGGGCGCTAATAATTCTGCGCCGGCGCATTCGTCTCGGCCTGCGGAGGCTGAGTCTGGATGACCGTGCTGTCACCCATCTCCACCGTGATCGACGACGGATAGTCGTAGCCCGCGCCCTGCCCGGCGTCCACGGCGAGGCCGATCAACCCCCCGAAGACCATGTTTCCCGAAACCATGCCCGAGTCGGCTGATTCTTGCCCGCCACGATGGAAGCGCACCCGGCGAGATGCGCTGACGCAGCCGCCATGAAAATCAGGATTGCCCGCATATCTCCTCTGTCCTGAACATAACGGCCCGAGCGCCGCCAGAGATTTCGAACGAGTCTATCTTCCCCGACTCTCAACTCTCGATAGTGAACCGGCCCTTCATATCTACTGTGTCATTCCCGAGTAGTCGGGAATCTAATTGCTGTCGGCACGTTGGATGCCCGCCCCCGCGGGCATGACACAGTAAAGGTAAACACGCGCATTCAATGCTCGTGATAATGGGCAGATCGGCCAGGGCCTCTCCGGGTATATAACGTCAGTTATAATCGGGGCACGGTCTGTTCGGAGGCGCTGTCATGACGCTCAAGATCACCACCGCCGGCAATTCCGCCGGCGTCATCCTGCCCAGGGAGCTGCTTGCGCGGCTGCGTCTGGAGAAGGGCGACACGGTCTACGCGACGGAGCTTCCCGACGGCATCAAGCTCTCCCCGTTCGATCAGAAACTCGCCGAGGTGCGTTTGCGCGCTCAGGCAGCCATCGTTCTCACGTGCCCCTGCTTGCCGTATTTCAGAATGCGCGTGTCGCGCGTCACAAGGACCGCGTTTCTGGCGCGGGCGGTTGCCACCAGGAAGCGGTCCGCCGGGTCGGCGTGGAATGTCCCGGGCAAATTGCAGCTTTCAACCGCGATGCCGGGTGTAAGGTCCGCCACAACGAAGCCCGGACGGTCGAGCGCCGATTGGATCCAATCCTGCACCGGCATTCCCAGACCGATGCGCCCCTTACTTGCCGACAGTGCGATTTCCCAGACGGAAATCACCGACACGCCGAGCGGCGCGTGCAGCGCGGCTTGATCCAGTTTGGCAGCCGTGTCCGCCGCGAGCTGGCCTTCCCGACCGCGGACCAGCCAGAACCATATATGCGTGTCGAGGAGATAAAACGGCTTGTCAGCCACGACGGCGTCCCCGGCGCTTGCGCGGGTACAGGTTTGGCTCGGTTTCCGCTTCGGCTTCCCATTCGACATCGAGCGGGGACAGAATGTCGCCCTCGAACGTGACGGTGCCCGCCATGCAGCCAAACAGCGGCCTGCGCGCTTCGGGCTCCACGGCTACCAGCTTCGCGACCGGCCTGCCGCGTTTGGTGATGACGATCGACTTGCGGGTCCTGGCGATCTCGTCCATGAGCTTGAGGCAGCGAGCCTTGAACTCCGCGGCGGAGATTTCCATCGTGGCTCCTTTCGTGACCATGTCTAGTGGTCATAAGTGTACTCTTTTCCGGGACACCGCCGCAAGCTCGTCGCGGTCGATCGGCTTGCTATCACCGGTTATGCGCCGGGATAGTGCGCCAGCGCCCGCCGCAGCCGTCCGGCGACCGCCCGGCGCAGCGTGTCGGGAGATACGACTTCGACCTCCGGCCCGTGCCGCAGGATGTCCATGATGAGTTCGCGGTCGTCGCGATACGGGATCCGCAGCTCGTAGCGCCCGTCGGTGAGATACTGGCCCGCCTGCTGCGGATGCCAGCGCTCGTCGGCGACCCAGCGGGCGCGCTCACGGGAAAAGCGCAGCACCGCAGTCTTGTTGGCCTTGCCGGCGAAAATGCCGTAGCTGCCGGCGAAATATTCGTCGAGCTCCCTGTCGGAAACCGTGTCCGCCGCTTCTTCAAGCTCGCGTGCGCTCTTCACGCGGTCGACCGAAAACGTGCGCAAGCCTTTCCGAAGATGGCAGTAACCGTCCATGTGCCAGTTGTCGCGGTAGTGCACCAGCCGCTGCGGAGAGACGACGCGTTCGGTGACCTTGTCGCGTTCGCGGCCGTGGTAAAGCATGTGCAACTTGCGCCGCTGCAGGGTCGCGCTCGCGAGCACGTGGAACCACTCGCCGAGCGGACGCGCCGCCATGCCGAGCACGCGCACGCGGCGGGCCGCTTCGGTGAGCCCCAGCCGCCGGTGTTCCATGAGCTCCGCGACCCGGTGCGCGAGCGGCGCGAGATGCTCGCCGAGCAGCCCCGGTTCGAGACTTTCGAAGAGACGATCGAAGACAAGGAGGGCCTGCAGCTCTTTTGTGTTGAACCACAGGCCGGGAAGCTCGTAGGTGCCGCCGTCCGCGTCGCGCCGGTAGTAATAGCCGCCCAGCTCCTCGTGCCACTCGATCGGGGCATTGAGGTGGTCCTTCATGAGCCGGATGAGGCGAAAGACGGTGGGCTCGGAGCAGCCGTCCAGGCGCGCCATGAGGTCCTGCCGCGCGATCGGCGTGCGCCGATCGCGCAGGATCTTGTGCAGCTCGTAGATGCGGTCGAACTTGTCCATAAAAAAGTTCGCGAGCCTGTTTGCAGACCTGCAGCCCGGAAGAAGCGCAGCGGATTCCGGGGACTTCCTCCCCGGTTTCACTTCATTCTATCCGGGTGTGTCGTGCCCGCGCACAGCCTGCCCTCGAATGATTCAATCGCAGGCGGGAAGTGAAAAAGCTACCTGGTTTCCGCGTTGATTACGACGGCGACGCTGGTCGTTCCAACGTCTATCGGCGAACTCAGACCTTCGAGATCTCCGGACTGCGGAGTCGCGCTGCCCGATTTCGAGATGCGCGCGCCGACGATCACCTGCTTCTGGCCGGCGAGCGTCATGCCCGGCGACATGGCGGAGCTGTCATCCAGGGTGAACCTGAACGGGAGGTCCTTGGCCTGCGCGCGGAGGATCACCAGCGGCATGCGCGGGCCCTGCGCCGCGCGCGCGAAGACGAACAGCGTGTCGGTCGGGGCGACCTTCGCCGCAAGCGCCGGCGCGATCTCGACCACGCCGCTCACGCGCCCCGTCCCGGGTGCGGGCTTTCCGCCGCCGGAAGTGGCGCCCGTCCCGGCGACCGGGGTCGATCCACCGGACTGGCCGGCGAGATTCCGCGCCTCCGCGATGCTGCCGACGATGGATTTTCCGATTTCGGAGTCGGGCGGAACGATCGCCCGGATGCGCTCCCAATAATCGATGGCAGAACGATAATCGCGCCGCTCGAACGCCGCGGAGCCCGCGAGCGCGAGCGCCTTGATGTTGCGCGGATCGATCTTGAGTGCGCGCAGAACGAGCTTCTCCGGCTCGCCATCCAGCCGCTGCCCCTGGGCCATCGCCAGCGCGTCCGCATAGTCGGCGAGCAGCGCGGCGTCCGCATCGACGCGCATGACCGCGTTGGCGTAGGCACGAGCCGCATCGGAGAACTGGCCGAGCGCGGTGTAGGTGCGTCCCAGCATGACCCAGCCTTCGACGTTCTCGGGTTCCTTCTCCATGCGGGCCGCGAGACGGCCCGCCATTTCCCGGATCTGCTCTTCGCTGACGTTGTGCGCGGCCTGCCCGCCGGCATTCGCCGCGGCGCCCGGCAGCAGCGCCTGAAAGTTGCCGACCGCGAGGTAGATGGCAAACGCGACGATCGGCAGCGCCGCACCGACCACCACGGCGGCGTTGCGTCCCGCGACGCTCTCCGTGCTCGCATCGTCAACAACGTCACCCACGTCGTCCAGCAAGCGCCGCTCGACCTCGCGCTTCGCTTCCTCGTACACCTCGCGCCCGAGCACGCCCGAGGCGAGATCCCGCTCCAGCTCGCGCAATTGATCGCGGTAGACCGCCACGTTGGTCGCCTTGCGCGAAACCCCCGGTGCCGGCGCCCCGCGGCGCAGGAGTGGAGGAAGCAACAGCAGCAGCGCCCCGGCCACCAGCACGCTCACCATCAGCCAGAAGACAATCATCAGCGCTCCGCTTCGCCGCCCTGGAGCAGCCGGGCGGCCGCCTGATGGTCGGCTTCACTCAACGCCGCAGGTTCCGCGCGACGCCGGGAAATCCTTCTGTAAAGGACCACGAGCCCGACGATCATCAGCAACAACGGACCGACCCACAGCAGGACCGTCGTGCCCTTCATCGGCGGGCGGTAGAGCACGAAATCGCCGTAGCGCTCCACCATGTAGCTCATGATCCCGGACGCGCTCTTGCCCGCTTTGAGTTGCTCGCGGATCTGATTGCGCAGGTCGACCGCGAGCGGCGCGTTGGAGTCGGCGATGGTCTGGTTCTGGCAAACCAGGCAGCGCAGCTCGTTTGCGATCGCCATCATCTGCCGCTCGAGCGCGGGATCCGCCGCGGCCGGCGCCGCCTCGCTCGCCCACGCGCCGCCCGGCGCAAGGATCAGTGCCATCACCAGCAGCAGCTCACGCATTGCCGTTCAACTCCTTCACCAGCGGCAGGATTTTCTGCTGCACGATGTCCGGGGTGATGGGACCGATCCGCTTGTAGCGGATGACGCCGCTCTTGTCGATGATGTAGGTCTCGGGCACGCCGTAGACGCCGTAATCGATGCCGACCTTGCCCTCGAAGTCGTGGATCGACAGCCGGTAAGGATCGCCGAAGCGCTTGAGCCAGGCGACGGCGTCCTCGCGCCGGTCCTTGTAATTCAGTCCATAGAGCGGGACCACGCCGTTTTTCGCGAGATCGACGAGCAGCGGATGCTCCTCGCGGCAGGCCGCGCACCAGGATGCCCAGACGTTGAGCATCCATACCTGCCCGGCAACGCTTTTCGGAGAAAACGTGCGGTCGAGCGCGTGCAACTGCGGCAACTCGAAGGCCGGCGCGGGCTTGTTGATGAGCGGCGACGGGACCTCGCGCGGATTGAGGTTGAGGCCGATGGCAAGCAACACCACGAGCGCGAGAAACACGCCCAAAGGCAGCCCGAAGCGCAGCATGCCAGACACTGCTTTTTCAGCCATGCGCGGCCGTCCTCATACAGCGGTGGCGGGACGGCTCTTGCCGGCCGCAGCCACGGCGCGCGCTTCCGGTGCCCGAGCCCCTACGCGGTAGCGGCGGTCGGCCGCGGCCAGCGCGCCGCCCAGCGCCATCAGCACGCACGCGCCCCAGATCCAGGCTATGAAGGGTTTGTGCTGCACGCGCACGAGCCACGCCCCGCCGTCGAGCGGATCCCCCAGGGACACGTAGAGGTCGCGAATGAAGCCGGTGTCGATGGCCGCTTCCGTCATCGTCTGCTCCTGCACCCGGTAGCGGCGTTTCTCCGGATACAGAATGGCGACCTGGCGCCCGTCACGGCTGACGTGCATGGTGGCGCGCGCCGCCACGTAGTTCGGGCCCTTCACGTCACGCACGCCGTCGAACCGGAACACGTGCCCCGCCAGCGCTACCGTGTCGCCCGGCGTCATGCGCACTTCCGTCTCGCTCTCGTAACCCTTGACCAGCGTGACGCCCGCGACGAATATCGCAATCCCGACGTGCGCGAGCAGCATGCCGTAGTAGCTGCGCGACGCGCCGCGCAGCCGCCCCCACATTCCACCCGCGCCGTCCGCCTGCCGCATGCGGCGCCACAGGCTCACCGCGCAGCTCGCGACCACCCACAGCGCGAGAAGCAAACCCAGCGCGACCAGCGCCGACCAGCGCCCGAACGCGAACGGCAGCACCAGCGCGGTCACCACGCTCACCGCGAGCGCCCAGCGCAGCAGCACCGCGATTTCCGGCAGCGGCATGCTCTTCCAGCGCATGATCGGCCCGATCCCGATGAGGAAAAGCACCGGCGCCATCACGGGCACGAACACGGCATCGAAATAGGGCGGGCCGACCGAAATCTTGCCGAGTCCCAGCGCGTCGAGCGCGAGCGGATAAAGCGTGCCGAGCAGCACCGAGCCGGCGGCCACCACCAGCAGCACGTTGTTGGTAAGGAGCGCCGCCTCGCGCGACATCAGCGAAAACGCGCCGCCGACTCCGACGCGCGGCGCGCGCCACGCGAACAGCGCGAGCGAGCCGCCGATGACGAGTGTCAGAAAACCGAGAATGAAAATACCGCGCTTGGGATCGGTCGCGAACGCATGCACGGAAGTGAGCACCCCGGAGCGCACCAGGAACGTGCCGAGCAAGCTCAGTGAGAACGCGAGGATTGCCAGCAGCACCGTCCACGCCTTGAATGCGCCGCGCTTTTCGGTGACCGCCAGTGAATGGATGAGCGCGGTGCCCACCAGCCACGGCATGAAGGAGGCGTTCTCGACCGGGTCCCAGAACCACCATCCGCCCCATCCCAGTTCGTAATACGCCCACGCGCTGCCCAGCATGATGCCGAGCGTGAGAAAAATCCACGCCGCGGTCGTCCACGGACGGGACCAGCGCGCCCAGGTCGCGTCGAGCCGCCCGTAAAGAAGCGCCGCAATGGCGAAGGCGAACGACACCGAGAAACCGACATACCCCATGTAGAGCATGGGCGGATGCAGCACCATGCCCGGGTCCTGCAGCAGCGGATTGAGATCGCGCCCGTCGGGCGCCGCGGGGAACAACCGATCGAAGGGATTGGAGGTGAACAGCATGAACGCGAGGAAACCCACGCTTACCAATCCCATGACACCGAGCACGCGCGCCACGAACTCATCGGGGAGCCGCCGGCTGAAGGTCGCCACCGCCACCGTCCACAGCGCGAGCATCAGCACCCACAGCAGGAGCGAGCCTTCGTGCCCGCCCCACACTCCGGCGACGCGGTACGCGAGCGGCAGCGCCGAGTTGGAATTTGAAGCCACGTACAACACCGAAAAATCGTTGACGACGAAAGAGTACGTCAGGCAACCAAACGCGATCGCGACGAACGCGAGCTGCGCCCGCGCCGCGGGCCGCGCGACCGCCATCCATGCGGCGTCGCCGCGCGCCGCGCCGACCAGCGGCAGCACGCCCAGCGTGGCCGCGACGCACAGCGCGAGCACCAATGAAAACTGGCCGAGTTCAGGAATCATGAGCGTCTTTCGGTCAGGGACCGGGGCTTACGGTGCGCGCCGCGCGTTCTCCCGCGTCCTGCGCGTTCTTGATCGCATAGGCGGCCTCCACCGGCGTGTAATTCTCGTCGTGCTTGGCGAGCACCTCGGTCGCGTGAAATACGCCGTTGGCGTCGAGCGATCCCTGGGTGACCACGCCCTTGCCTTCACGGAAGAGATCCGGCAGCAGCCCCTGGAACACCACCGGAATGCGCTGCGCCGTATCGGTCACCACGAAGTGCACGGTGCGCCCGTCCCCCTGCCGCTTCACGGTCCCGGCTTCGACCAGGCCGCCGATGCGAAACGCGCGCCCGACCGGCGCTTCCTTGGCGGCGACCTGGGAAGGCGTGAAGAAAAAGACCAGGTTGCGGTTGAGGGCGCTGAACACCAGCGTGGCGGCGATCCCGAGCGCGGCGACGCCGCCGGCGACCATCGCCAGTCTGCGATGACGGGGCTTCATGAGCGCCTCCGCGGCGCGCCGATCCGCGCGAGTTGCGCGACGATCCCGCGTCCGCGCAGCACGAGCAGCACGACTTCCAGCGCCACGAGAGCGAAGGTGACCGCGTACGAGCCCCACACGTAGAGCCCGTAGCCGCCCATCGCGATAAATGCTTCCAGACTTTCCCAGTTCATTTCGATGCCTCGATGTATTGGGCAACCCAATCCGAATTGCGTTCACGCTCGAGGATGATGCAGCGCGCGCGGGCGAACGCCGCGGCGATGCTGTACATCCAGAAAGCGAGCGCCATGACGATCATGCCGGCGAGCATGGTGGCCGCCATGGTCGGCGCGCGCGTGAGGCTTACCGATGCGCCCTGATGCAGGGTGTTCCACCACTGCACCGAAAAATAGATGATCGGGATGTTGACCACGCCCACCAGCGCGAACAGCGCCGCGGCCCGGTCCGCGCGCCGCGGATCGTCGATCGCCGCCGTGAGCGCCATGAAGCCGAAATAGAGGAAGAGCAGGATAAGCTCCGATGTGAGCCGCGCGTCCCACACCCACCATGTGCCCCAGGTCGGCTTGCCCCACAGCGCCCCGGTCCACAGGGCGATAAAAGTAAAGAGCGCGCCGGTCGGAGCGAGCGCGCTCGCCATCATCCCCGAGAGCCGGGTATTGAGCACCAACCCCACCCCCGCCCAGAATGCCATCACCAGGTAAATGAACATGGACATCCACGCCGCGGGCACATGGATGAAAATGATGCGGTAGGCCTCGCCTTGCTGTTGATCCGTCGGCGCGACAAAAAAACCGATATAAAGCCCCACCGCGCACAGCACCGCCGCGGCCGCCGCAAACCACGGAACAGCGGCCCCCGCCAGCGGGAAAAAAGTCTGTGGAGACGAGTACTTGAACCA
This sequence comes from Betaproteobacteria bacterium, assembly GCA_016202605.1. Lineage (GTDB taxonomy): Bacteria > Pseudomonadota > Gammaproteobacteria > Burkholderiales > SG8-41 > DSOT01. The sequence continues at coordinate 4,957 of JACQOJ010000104.1, read as the reverse complement.
GTTTATGCGACCCGGCGCGGGGCGCAGGGTCTCGACATCGATGAAACGCGGCATCAGCTATGGGCAATCGACATTGAGGCGAGCCATTTTAAGGTAATTCGCCCCCCCTCGCTTGATCTGAATCAACCTAATCGAGAGAGATGCGCAGGGCCGCCGCCGCGGCCCACGGCGCGAATGCCCCCGCGAAAACGAGGAACGCCGCGAGCAGCAGCAGGTGCGCCTGGACCGTGACGCCGCCGGCCGCGGCGTCCACGGCACCCGTGCCCATGATCAGCACCGGCACGTAAAGCGGGAGCACGAGCAGCGAAGTGAGCACGCCGGAGCCGCGCACACCGAGCGTCAGCGCGGCCCCGATCGCGCCGATCAGCGTCAGCGACGGAGTGCCCAGTACGAGCGATACCATCATCACCACGAGCGCATCGGTCGCGAGGTCGAACTGCAATGCAAGCACCGGCGCGAGGACCACCAGCGGCAGCCCGGAGACGAGCCAGTGGGCGATGGCCTTGCCGACCACGATCCAGCCGAGCGGCGCGCTCGCGAGCAGCATCTGTTCCAGCGTGCCGTCGGCGTAATCGGAAGCGAACATCCGGCCCAGCGCAAGCATGGACGCGAGCAGCGCGGCAACCCAGATCACGCCGGGCGCGATCGTGCGCAGCAGGTTCGGCTCGGGTCCCACGCCCAGGGGAAAGAGACTCGCCACGATGATGAAGAAGAGCAGCGCGTTGGCGACGTCGGACCGCCGGCGCATCGCCAGCAGCAGGTCGCGACCGATTACCACGCGCATCACGCGGAACATCCGCCGTCTCCTCAGCCGCCCAGTTCGATGGTGAAAACCGAGACCGTCGCCACCGCGACTTCCTGGTGGCTGGTGAAAATCACGGCCCCTCCCGCGTCCAGGTGCCCCGCAATCATCTCCTGGACGACGCCGATCGCGATCGTGTCGAGCGCGGTGAACGGCTCGTCCAGTATCCACAACCGCGAATCGCCGGCCGCCGCGAGCCGCGCCAATGACACTCTGCGCCGCTGTCCCTGCGAGAGAAAGCGTGCCGGCAGGCCGGCGTGTTCGCGCAATCCCACCCGGTCCAGCGCGGACGCCGCGGTCCCGCCGTCCACCGGCGCGCCGCCGAGGGCACAGGCGATCTCCAGGTTCTCGCGCGCCGTGAGATCGTCCTTTACCGCGGGCGCGTGGCCGATGTAGACGAGCTGCCGGTGAAATTCCTCGCGCAGCGCGCGGATCGGCTCTCCGCGCCAGCGCACTTCGCCCCGCGCCGGAAGCGCCAGGCCGCACAGTATGCGCAGGAGGCTGGTCTTGCCGCTGCCGTTGCGCCCCGCCACGCGCAGCAGCGTTCCCGGCTCGAGCGTGAACTCGAGGCCGCCGAACAGCGTGCGCTCCCCGCGCACGCAGCCAAGATCGCTGACCTCAAGCATGAGCGGCCGCCGCGCGGTGACATCCCCCGCAGCCGGGAGTGCGGCGGACGAAGGTGGCGGTGTATGGTGACCGTAAACGGTGGAGATGCATCGTGTGTCGCCGCGCGATTCGTCGATTCCCTGCCTCACCGTAAGGTCCGTTCGAGGGCGGGACCCGAGACGGGCGGCTGTATTCCGGACACGTACCGCGTTAGAGTGGCGCAATCTTAACAGAAGCCCGCCCGCGGCACATGTCATCCCGGCACGCGGCGCGGCGATGAAACATGAATATCGACAGTGAAGTTCTGGTGATCGGCGCCGGGATCTCGGGATTGGCCACCGCGTTCCGGCTCGCGAGGCGGGGCATCGGCGTCGCGGTGATCGACGCCGCGCCGCGTCCCGGCGGCGTGATCGGCAGCGAGCGGCGGGACGGCGTGCTGTATGAACGCGGTCCGAACAGCACGCTCGATACCGGCCCGTTCATCAACGAAATGCTCGGCGAGCTCGGCATACTCGGCGAGCGCATCGACGCGAGCGCGATTTCCTCCAGGCGTTTCATCGTGCGCGGCGGCAGGCTGATCGCGCTGCCGACGAGCCCGCCCGCGTTCCTCGGGACGCCGCTCTTTTCCCTGGGCGCCAAGCTCCGGCTGGTGCGCGAACCGTTCATTGCCCGGGCGCCGGCGAACAGCGAGGAATCGGTCGCGCAATTCGTGGTGCGCCGCCTGGGCCGCGAGTTCCTCGACTACGCGATCGAGCCGTTCGTCGCGGGCGTCTACGCGGGCGACGCGGCGCGCCTGTCGCTGCCGGCGGCGTTTCCGCGGCTGAACGCGCTGGAGCAGCGTTACGGCAGCCTCATCAAGGGCCAGGTCCTGGGCGCTCGCGAACGCGCGAAGCGGGCCGAACGATCGAGAAACGTCGCCGCGAGCTTCTCGTTCCGCGAGGGCATGCAGACGTTGACCGACGCGCTCGCCCGCGCCGTGGGCCGCGTCGAAACGGAGCGGCGGGCAACCGGCGTCCGCCGCCTGAGCGACGGCGCGATCGCAGTGACGGTGGAGCACGCGGGTGCGACGACGGCGCGGCGGGCGCGCGCCGTGGTGCTCGCCGTGCCCGCGGACCGCGCCGCGGAACTGGTGCGCGAGTTCGCGGCGGATGCCGCGCGCGCGCTGGACGCGATCCCCTACGCCGCGGTGGCTTCGGTGGCGAGCGCCTATCGGAGGTCCGATGTGGAACATCCGCTCGACGGATTCGGTGTCCTCGTTCCGAAAGTCGAGAAACGGCGCATTCTCGGATCCCTGTTCTCCTCCAGCATGTTCGATGGCCGCGCGCCCCGCGACACCGTGCTGCTGACGACGTTCGTCGGCGGCGACCGCGACCCGCATCTGCCGTCGCGCCCCGCCGAGGAAGTGGCCGCCATCGCCCGCGAGGAACTGGGCGCGCTGCTCGGCGCACGGGGCGCACCCCTCTTCTGCGCGGTCACGCACTGGCCGCGGGCGATCCCGCAATACGTCCTCGGCCACCTCGACCGCATCCGGCGCGCCGAGCAGGCCCAGGCCGCATTGCCGGGCCTTTTCCTGTGCGCGTCCTATCGCGGCGGAATCTCCGTGGGCGACTGCATGCGGTCCGGCTGCCAGACCGCCGATGTCGTGGCCGATTTTCTGGGTGCGCGGAGCCGCGACCGGGACTGACCCGCGCTACGCGCTGCGGCGGCGCCGCCCTCCGCGCGCCCGGGTCTCGAAGCCGGGAGCCGCCCGCGCCGTGCCCGTCAATCCCCGGTCACGCTACCCGCCAACCCGATCAGCACCAGGGCGAGCAACGTCAGGCCGATGGCAAGCAGAACGATGCCCAGGATCCTCGAGCCCAGGGTCATGGGCCGTGACGGCGCATCCACCAGATGCTTCTCGAGCTGCCCCGTCTCCACCAGCTCCCGGTACTCCAGGGTGTGCTCGCGCATGAACTCTTCCAGCGATACCGCGCCGGTGAACATGACCACATCGGGCGGCGGATACTTGTCCGGCCTGAAGTGATTGTTGAAGAAGTGCACGGTAAACAGGAACACGATCGCCAGGAACGCTTCTTCCCCGTGAGCGAGCGTGGCCACGTTGAACACCCAACCCGGCAAGACCGAGGCGGTCGCCTCCTTGAACCACAGCATGAGACCGCTCCCGCCGACGATCGCAAGGCCCCAGAACGGCGCCCAATAATCGAATCGCTCCCAGTACGTCCACCGGCCGAAGACCGGGCGCGGCCCCATCCCGAAGAACCATTTGAACATGGCCGTCATGTCCCGGAGATCCTGCCAGCTGGGCACCAGCGAGGTATGCCCGAACCAGTTGAAAGTTCTCCACTGCGGCGCCAGGCGGGCGACGAAATAGACGATCTGCGCGACAAATATTCCCAATATGACCACCGCCGCGACCCGGTGAATGATGGCCGCCACCTGCGGGCCGCCGAGCATCTTCATGATGAACGCCGCCCACGCCGTTTCGGCGTAGAACGCCGCCATGCCGGTGAGCGACAGTGTCATCAGGCTCAGCAGGAAAAAGAGGTGGGCAAGCCGCCACACCGGCCCAAAACGCCGGAAATACTTGCCCTGCAGTTGCGGCAGCTCGTCCGCCAGCACGTGCGGCCGGTGCTTGCCTTCGCGGCGATCCCGGTACTCCCGGTAAAACCACAGCGCCGAATGCGTCCAGAAGAAGGCGAACACGCCCATGATCAACACGATCATGAACTTTGAAACGATCCACATGTACGGATAGCGGTCGAAGTCGCGCGCGTTGGCGTGCGGCTCGAACGTCGCGAATCCGGCCGTGGCGTTCGCGTGGCAGGTCCGGCAGGTCTTCAGGCGGTTGTCCGGATGCACCTTCGAGCCCGGGTCGTATGCGCGCTGGATGCCGTGGCTGCCGTGGCAATCCGAACACTTGGCGGTATAGGCATAGCCCAGCCTCTGGACCTGCCCGTGATAGGTCCCCGTATAAGTCCTGTAGCTTTTCTCGTGACAGTTGCCGCAGTTCCTGGTGATGACGAGCTTGCTCGAATCCAGTTTCGGAGATGCGACGTCATGGGTGGTGTGGCAATCCGAGCACACCGCGGCCTTTGCATTGGCCTTCCAGATGACTTCATCGCCATGTACCGACTTCACATACTGCTCGCGCTGGCTCTTGTGGCATTTCCCGCAGACGTTGGGAATATTGAGGCGCCACTGCGTGCGGGCCGCACTGCCCTTCGGGTAGATATAGTGGGCGTCGTGACAGTTGTAGCAGGTCGCGTTGGTGCGCGACTGGTCCTCCCGGCTGGGGCGCGCATGAATGGATTTCATGTAGCGCTCGATCTGGTCCACCACGACTCCCAGGCGCCCGTACTCCCCGTTCTTTTTTTCCTGCGCGGCCGCCCACAGATCCTCGTGGCACTGCACGCACCCGACCTTGCGCTCCACGCCCTTCTGGTGCGGAATCTCGGTGATGTCCTTGTGGCACTCGACGCACAGCCGCTTGCTGTGGACGCTCCTTCCAAACCGTTCCGGGTTCACGTGCAAGGGGCGCATCTTTCCGTC
>JACQOJ010000101.1 GCA_016202605.1 Betaproteobacteria bacterium | reverse complement strand
CCTCAGGCAGGTGCTGCATGATCGAGGTCGACATGTCGGCGAGCAGCGTCACCGCAATCTCGCGCTGGCGCATCTCGCGCCGCCGGTAGATCGCGGGTATCGGCGAGCGTCCGGCCTGCTTCTCCACGACGTAGGCGACGACGGCGTTGATGTCCATGTCGTCGCCGTCGAACTGCTGCGTGAGGGGCGCGAGCCGCGTCGGCTTCTGGCTCTGGATCGCCTTCTTCAGGCGCTTCAACGCCGAGGAATACTGGTTCATCAGGCGATTCGTCTCCGCGAGATTCGACTCGCCGAGCTTCTTCTCCTGCACCCAGCTCCAGTTGCGCTTGTAGCGCGACTCGCGATAGTCCCATTCCGGATAAGGCACGCCTTTGTCACTCATGCCTTCCTGGCGCCGCTGTTCCGCGCGGTTCCCGGACTGCTGGGCCGCGCCGCTCGAATCGCCGAAACCGGCCACTTCCTTGCGCTTGCCGCCGTCCTCCTGATCGCCGGCTTCGGCATTCTGCGGCGCTTCGTTCTGCTCCTCGCCTTCCTCCTGCGGCTCGTTCTGCTGCTCGGCACCGGCCTGCGTCTGCTGTTGCTGGTCCTGACGCTGCTGCGGATGCGCGAGCCGCGTCGAGTTCGGTCCGCGCCCCGGAAGATACGCGGCCTGGAACGTCTCCAGATCGATCACGCGCGGCAAATCATCGTTGCTGTAGATCGCGGCGGCGACGCGGAACGCGTCCGCGACGGTGGCGGCGGGATCGAAAAGCGGCCCGAAAAGCCTGCCGCGCGCGCCGTGCGCGCGCATCGCCGCGAGCGCCTCGTCGACACTCGCGAGCGCCAGGTCGAAATAAGCGGAGGCCTCCGTCGAACGCGGCGCCCCGGCGCGCGCGGTGCCGAGCAGCCGCTGCAGGTAATTCGGAACCGCGTGCTGGACGTGGAAGTCCACGCGCAGGTCCTCGCACAGGTCGAAGATCAACTGGAAGCGCAGCGAGTCATCGCCGTAACGCATGAAAAGCGGCGTCCACGAGACCGGTCCTGATTCCGGGAACTCGACGTTCGCCGCGCCGAACATGTCCCTCATCGCCAGCCGGTCGAACGTGCCGTAGCGCATGTGGCCCGCGGTGTGCAGAACGGCGAGCACCGCTTCGTCGCGGCTGGACATCACCGCCGGGAAAAACAGGCTGCGTCCGTCGGTCTCGACGAAGGGCCGGCCCTTCTCCGGCGACCAGGCGCTCTCTTTCAACTCGAAGTCTTCGCCGTACCATATGTCGAGCAGCATGCCGAGGAGCCGGTTGCGCTCGCCCAGGCGGAAACCCGGCAGATTCTCGAGCAGCAGCGCGAGGCTTTCCTCGGACTCGAGCCGGAAATACGCCTCCCCCCGCGCGCGCCCCGATTGCATGATGTCGGCGCCGCGCAGGGCCCACGGCAGGATCGCCTGCGCGCCGAGCAGATTTCTCACGCGAATGGCACCGGCAAGATAGGTCCCGAGCAGGAGCTTGCGGGACTCGAAGAGTTCTTCCGCCGGCGTCGCCAGCTGTTCGATGCCGGCCATGCCCTGCCGGCCGGAAAGCTCCAGCACCGGCATGGTGAAGTACGCGCTGCCGCTGTCGATCTGGCGTGCGCACCAGCTGAATCCGATTTCCGCCCAGCGCCGCTCGCCGGCGTGGCCGAGAGAGCCGAAGGCGCGCGGGAGATTCGCCATGAAGCCTTCGAGCGCGCGCCACGAGCCGCGCCAGCGCAGGAATTCCAGGGCCTGCTCCGTCCACGGCAGGACGGTTTCGGAAATCTTCTCCGCTTCGCGGCTGCCGCGAATGAAGGCCTTGCCGGCCTCGCGGTCGAAGTCGAACAGCCGGCGGGCCGCCATGAGCCAGCTCAACGCGACCCCGTCGCCGTGCGCGCGGATCGCCGGCAGCACCTGTTCGACTTCGCGGTGCGCGACGAAGCTCGTGTCCTTCAACTCGCGAAGGAGCTCAGCTATCGCGGCCTGTTGGTTGCTGGTGGTCATTCCGGCCGGGTATTTCAGCCACAGAGAACACGGAGTTCACAGAGAAAGACAGATCGCAAAGTTTCGTCAGGCGCATGAAAGCGGAGCTGCAAGGGACAGAAAAGTGGACTTCGGATCAACGGGCTACTTCGTGTCCTTGATGTCCTTGGTGTCCCCGGCGCCCTTCGCGGTTAAGGATTTTTCTCCGTGTTCTCTGTGATCTCTGTGGCAAATGGTGGGAAGCCCTAGACAGCAAAATGCGCCTGCACGATTTCCATCAGCGCTTCCGCGAGTTCGATGTCGTCGGTTATGGGATTGATCATGGCCACCTGGCACGCGGCGACCGGATCGAGGCCGGCGTTGATCATGTTCGCGGCATAAACCAGCGCGCGTGTGGAGGTCGCCTCCTCCAGACCGTGGTCCTTCAGCAGGCGTGCCTTGCGCCCGGCCGCCACCAGTTGATGCACGAGCTCGGGCGAGATGCCCGGCGCTTCGTTGACGATGATCTTGCGCTCGACGTCCTCGGGCGGAAAATCGAAATTGATGGCGATGAAGCGCTGCTTGGTGGAAGGCTTGAGGTCCTTCAGGACCGTCTGGTAACCGGGATTGTAGGAGATCACCAGCATGAAGTCCTCGTGCGCCTCGATCTCCATGCCCTTCTTCTCGATCGTGAGCTTGCGGCGGTGGTCGGTCAGCGAGTGAATCACGACCGTGGAATCGGTGCGCGCCTCCACGATTTCATCAAGGTAGCAGATCGCCCCGGCCTTCACGGCGCGCGTGAGCGGCCCGTCCTGCCAGACGGTCTCCGCTCCCTCGAGAAGGAAGCGTCCGACGAGGTCCGAGCTCGTCAGGTCCTCATGGCACGACACGGTCACCAGCGGGCGCTTCAACTGGTGTGCCATGTGTTCGAGGAAGCGCGTCTTGCCGCATCCCGTGGGGCCCTTGAGCATCACCGGCAGGCGCTTCCTGTACGCCGCCTCGAAGATCGCGATCTCGTTCACCTGCGGCTCGTAGTACGGCGCGGCCTCTCCCAACTGCGGCGCCTGCACAATATCGCGTTCAACACCGCGGATGCGATTCACTGCTGTCTTCATCACATTTCCACTTCAGCCACGGAGGGCACGGAGTTCACAGAGAAAATCGGAATCCAAACCCCCAGAAATACAGATCTCTGTGTTCTCTGTGATCTCTGTGGCCAATATCAGTCCCCCAGCCGCCCTTCGCGGATGCAGCGCGTCTTCATGTAAAGGTAGACATGGCGCGCGGTGCGCACCGCCATCTTGTCCGGAAGCCGCGGCAGTGCGTCCTCCCGTCCCATATTAATACAGTTGCGGTAGTACACAAGTTCCCGGCAGTTGTCGCGCATCGCATTCCAGGTGGGATCGCCTCTGACGAACGCCTTGAACACGTCGAGGATTTCCGCGCCGGCTTCGGGCACGCGCTTTTTGCCCTCTTCGTCGATGTAGGCGATGAGGAGCTGTCGGATGAGTCCGATCGCCGCATCGACCGTGGGCGCGAGCGGCAGCGCCTCGCCCCTGGCAATGCGCGCCTCCAGCGCCGCCAGTTCGCCGTCAACCTTCAAGAAAACGGATTCGATCTGGCTCACCTTCAATTCCGGCTATAGAATAAGTAACTTCTAATATGAGGATTGTAACAAACGATTCCAAGAGGCCGGCGCCGATGTCCAGATCACTCGTAAAGCTTATCAGACTCAACGGCTTGCAGTACAACCCCAACCGCGATCCGCAGGTCTACCGGCGCTGTGTGAACGAGCCCTTCCGGATCCAGGCGGTGCTCGAAGGCACCGGCCTCGGGCGCTGCCGCATCAGTGACGCGCAGGGCGGGATAATTTCCGAGGCGGGCGTGGATTTGCCCGGAACGTTCCAGCACGAGATCACTTACGCCACGCCGGGCACCCGCATCGTGACACTGACCGTAGAGGCCGGTGATCAACGCGTATCACAGGATTTGCGGCTCGACGTTCTCGAGCACGAGTGGCTTGGATAAATGTAACGGGCAATATCCGACTGGATTTACTGCGTCCAGCGAAGTCAAACTCTGCCGTTCGCTACGGCGGCTTCCGACCCATAACGATCCTGCGGCGCGCCAACAATGCCGGCACTCGCAGATGGCCGCCTCTGGCGCACAACAATCCTATGCAAACCAACTACCAGTAGTACCGCCGTTACGCCGTGGCAAGCCTCGTACGGACAATGAGCCTTAGAAGCGATGGCTGGCTGTGAGACGGGATGTTGCACTGGTTGCAGAAGAACTGCCTACGGCCTAATCTGGGCTATCGGCTCAAGGGGAAACAAGCGCTGAGGCAAATAGTGGCACAATCGACAACGGTATCGCTCGTTCTTGGCAGCGGCGGCGCCCGCGGCCTGGCCCACATCGGCGTGATTCAGTGGTTGACCGAAAACGGCTACAACATTCGCTCGATTGCAGGCTCCTCCATGGGCGCGCTCGTTGGGGGAATTTACGCTACGAGCAAACTCGAAGTTTATGCCGAGTGGGTGTTGGCGCTCGAGCGCATTCAAGTGGTGCGCTTGCTCGATCCGACATTCAGTCGCGCCGGGCTTTTCAAGGGCGAGCGCATCATGGGCGTACTGCGCGAACTGATCGGCGATTTCGCCATCGAGGATCTACCGGTTTCGTTCACGGCGGTCGCAACCGACCTCGAGTCTGGCGAGGAGGTGTGGTTGCGCGAGGGCAAGCTGTTCGACGCGATCCGCGCCTCGATCGCGACCCCTCTGATCTTCACGCCCTTCGAATGCAGCGGTCGGAAGCTGCTTGACGGCGGCTTGGTGAATCCGGTGCCGATTGCGCCCACTCTCAACGACACGACCGAATTCACCATCGCTGTCAATCTGGGCGGCCCCGTCGAGTTGAGGCCGTCTCCGCCCCCGAGCGCGCCGATCCCGGACGGCAACGCCTATCGGCAGCGCATCCGTGCCTTCATCGAGAGCCTGCACCTCTCTGGGGCGCCAGCCCCGCCTGCGCACGGGATGCTCAATATTGCGCTCGCGTCCATGGAAGCGATGCAGAACACGATCGCACGCCTCAAGCTCGCCGCCTACTCGCCCGACGTAACCGTAGAGATACCGCGTAATGCGTGCGGCTTTCATGAGTTCTGGCGCGCGGAGGAGTTGATCGCGCTTGGCCGCGAACGTACCGCGCAGGCATTTGCAGCAACCGGGCACTGACGAACTCGGAGGAACGGTGGTCGGCTATATCTTGGCCGGCTCGACGTTCTCATGAATGTCCGCTCGTGGCCGTTTCGAACATTGTTCGTCAGATGAAGCTGTTCTGTTAATGGCAACGCGGGAGCGTCTTATTGACCTGAGTGTTCGACGCATAGCTCGACCAGCAGCGTGGCATTGTGCACGGCGTTTCCGCTTGCCGTGTTGTCGAAATAAAGCTGCACCGCGCGGCCCTCAGCCCTCCATTGCAGGATTCGTTCCGACCAGCGCTTGAGCGCGGCACGCGAGTACGGCGAACGATAAGTGCGCACACCGCCGTGAAGGCGCACGTACACGAGATCCGTCGTAACGGCGTTCCACATCGGCCAGTCGGCGGCGTGGGACTGCACTGCCGCGATGCCGTGCGCCGCGAGACAGCGAGCCACTTCGTCGGTGAACCACGATTCATCGCGAAATTCGACCGCGTGGCGCGTCTTCTGCCAGCGGTCCAGGCGGCGTGCGAACCGCTCCAGCAGCGCCGGATCGCAGCGCAGGTCCTTCGGCAGTTGCCACAAAACCGCCGCGAGTTTCCCGCCCAGGGCGTCGGCCTGCTCGCGCAGCCGCGCGAGCGATTTCGCGGTTACGTCGAGACGCTCGATATGCGTGAGAAAACGGCTCGCCTTGAGCGCGAAGCGGAACTCCCGCGGGGTGCGTGCCGCCCAGCCTTCCAGTATTCCGGGTTTGATCGAGCCGTAAAACGTCGCGTTGATTTCGACGGCGTTGAAACTGCGCGCGTAATGCTCCAGCCACCTGCTGTGCGGCACGCCGGCGTAAAACCGGTCCCTCCACTCGTCGTACGACCAGCCGCTCGTGCCGATCAACGCAACGGCGGGCGAAGACCGGCTTCGGTGCTTGCTGCCCATTCATCATGCCTCGTGACGGGTAACGCTATCCGCTGTTTCTCAGGCCGGCGGCGATGCCGTTTATGGTGAGCAGGATCGCGCGGCGCACGACATCGTCGTCTTCCCCCGCGCGCATGCGTCTCAACAACATCACCTGCAGGTGATTCAACGGATCGATGTAGGGCGAGCGGTTGCGGAAACTGCGCGCAAGAGAAGGATTGCTTTCGAGCAGCTCGCGCTGGCCGGTGATTGCAAAGAGGTGATTCACGGTCCGCTGCCATTCGGCACGAATGGAGGAAAAAATTGCCGTGCGCGGCTCGGCATCGGCCACCAGATCGGCGTAACGCGACGCGATCCCCATGTCGCTCTTCGCAAGCACCATATCCATGTTCGACAGCAACGTCCGGAAAAACGGCCAGTTGCGGTATGCTTCCTTCAGCAAACCGGGGCCGGCTTCGGGATCACGCACGATGTACGCCTCGACCGCGGACCCGAAACCGTACCAGCCGGGCAGCATGATCCGCGACAGCGACCAGCTGAAGACCCACGGAATCGCCCGCAGATCCTCGATCGCGCCCGACTTCCTGCGCGCCACCGGCCGGCTGCCGATCTGCAGATCCGCGATCTCGCTGATTGGCGTGGCCTGCCTGAAGAATTCGAGAAAACGCGGTGTCTCATAGACCAGTCCGCGATAGGCGCGGTGCGCATCGCGGCTCAGGGCTTCCATCATGTCGTGATAGGTTGCCGCTTCGCGACCCCGGCCAGCGCCGCCGGGCAGGCTTGCCTCGAGCGTCGCGGCTACCAGCGTTTCCAGATTGCGCCGTCCAATCTCGGGATCGGCATACTTGCTGGCGATTATCTCGCCCTGTTCGGTAATGCGAATCTGGGCGTTTACGCTGCCCGGGGGCTGCGCCAGTATCGCCTGATAGCTTGGCCCGCCGCCGCGGCCCACCGTGCCGCCCCGGCCGTGAAACAGCCGCAACTCGACGCCATGCCGCGCAAAGACCTCGACGAGGCTGACTTCGGCCTTATAGAGTTCCCAGTTTGCGGTAAGAAACCCCCCGTCCTTGTTGCTGTCGGAGTAGCCGAGCATCACTTCCTGCACGTTGCCGCGACTGCCAAGCAACTTCCGATAGAGGGGCACGCCGAGCAGACCGTCCATGATCGCTCCGCAACCCCGCAGATCGGCAATGGTCTCGAACAGCGGGATGATGTTCATGTCGAGTTGCGGCTCGACCCCGGCGCGCGCGAGACCGTGCTCCTTGAGGAGCAACGCGACCTCGAGTACGTCGCTCGCAGACCTGGTGTTGGAGATGATGTAGTTGGGCAGCGCCTGCGGCCCGAAACGCGCGTGGATGTCGCGTGCCGCGTCGAATATCGCGAGCTCACGACGCGTGTCGTCGCTGTATGCGACATAGGGCGACTTCAATGGCCGGGAGGTGGCGATCTCGCGCAACAGCAACTCGACGCGCGCCGGCTCCGCGACAGAAGCGTAGTCTCCGGCAACGTCGCCCCGCGCGAACAATTCCGCGACCACCGCCTCGTGAATGCCGCTGTGTTGCCGAAGATCCAGCGGACACAAGTGAAAACCGAATGCGTCCGCCGCGCGCCGCAGATCGCGCAGGCGCCCGCGCGCAACGCGCCGTCCACCGTTGCGCTCCAGCGAGTCGATGACGACCTCGAGATCGCGCACAAATTCCGCGCTCGTGGCGTACGGAGGCGCTTCCGCGACCGGCCGTCTTGCCGGCGCATGCTCGTCGAGCAGCCGCGAAGTTGCCGCCAGCCGCGCATAAATGCCGATCAACGCCCGGCGGTAAAGTTCGTCCTGGCGATGTTCGGAGCGGTCGGGGGACGCCTCTGCAAGCGCAATGAGTTCCGGGCTGAAGTTCACCAGGCGCTGCGCCATGCTGAGTTCGGCTCCCAGACGGTGCACTTCCTCCAGGTAGAAGTCGAAGGCGAGCGACGAATGGCGGCGCACGGCGTGTCGCGTCACCTCATGCGTGACATACGGATTGCCGTCGCGGTCACCGCCGATCCAGTTTCCGACCCTGAGCAGCGTGGGCAGCCGATAGCCGTCATCGCGCAGAAGCTCCGCCATGGCGTCCTCGATTTCGGCGTGCAGCCGCGGCACTTCCCGCAGAAACGTGTGGCGGAAATACGCGAGCCCGTTCTCGATCTCGTCGTGCACGGTGAGGCGCGTCGTGCGCAGGATGCGGGTCTGCCACAGCGTGAGCACGATGCGGCGCAGCGCTTGGTCGTTGTCCCGAAGCTCATCGGGGGTGAACGCCGCCCGATCGCGCACGGCGAGCAGCCGCGCGATCTCGATCTGGCAATCGAGAATGCTCTTGCGCTGGACTTCCGTGGGATGCGCCGTGAGCACCGGCACGACGAGCGCGCGTTCGAGACAGGCGCTGAGCGCCGCATGCGTGGTCCCCGCTTCACGCGCCCGCTCGAGCGCAAGCGCGATACTGCCCTCCTGCGGCGGCGATCCCGCGATCTGGTGCGCCCGCCGCCGGCGATTGTGATGGAGGTCTTCCGCAATGTTGGCGAGCTGCGAGAAAAAACTGAAGGCCCGCACCACGGATATCGCCGTATCGTGATCGAGCCCGCTCAGCATTGCCTCGAGTTCGCTCTTCGCGCCGGGGTCCTGTTCGCGACGGAAACGTACCGCCGTCTGGCGAATGTTCTCGACCAACGCGAAGCGTTCGGCGCCCTCCTGCTCCTGGAGCGTATCGCCCAGCAGCCGTCCGAGCAGACGAATGTCTTCCCGCAGCGGCCGATCCTTGTCTGCGGCCGAGTCCATGAACGAAACCTCTTCGGGGTCCCGCACCCGGATCAGGCGGGCTGCACTGCGGGAAGCGGGAGCGTCGGAAAGATTGTAGCGCGGAACGCCCCCACCGGCAGTGCGCTACTCGGGGACCTTGCCCAGCAACGATACGACGTCGGTGCGGTTTCGCACCATCTGTTCGGGAAAGATGATGTCGATCGCGCTGGTGGGGCAGATCGACTGGCACAGGCCGCAGTACCAGCACTCGTCGGGATACCGGATTACCGGCAGGGTCTCCCGGTTGTCCTCTTCCTTGTAGATGATGTCCCCGGGACAGATCCAGTCGCACAAATTGCACTTGACGCAGGTCTCCGGATCGATCCGGATCGGGTTGTGCGTTTTGGCATCTGCCATACGGGTGACGGGCGAGGAGTGATGGGTAACAGACGGCCGGTGCGTTTTCCGCGCCTTGTCGTTCGATCTTTTCTATCGGCGTGTAGCGGCGTTCATCGGCGGTTATTCTTACGCCGTCTGGACGCTGCGCGCGAAGGCGTCGGCGAGCGGCCGGTCCGTGGACAGGGTGCGCACCCGCGGGCCGTCGCTGCCGCGCTCGACGATGACGAACTTGCGCCAGTTCTGTTCGTCCGTTTTCGGGTAGTCAAGCCGCATGTGGGACGAACCGGTGCGGGTTTCCCTGCGCGCGAGCGAGGCGGTCGCCATCAACTCGGCGTTCAACCGGATGTTCTTCGCTTCGTGCACGCGCATGAGACCGTGCAGGTCATCGGCCTTGAGCGCGGGTTCCCGTTGCGCGAGCGCGCCCAGCGTATCGAGCGCGAGGCGCAGTCCCTTGTCGGTGCGGCGCACGCCGACGTAATCGGTGACGGTCTGCCGCGTCGCGTCCTCGAGCTCCTTCCAGCTCATGCTCCCGGCGCTTTCGAGATGATTCGCTGATTCGGCCCGCATCGCGGCCGCTGCGGCCATGTCGATCGCCGGCAGCGCGCCGTGACTTTCGCGCATGCGCCGCACGCTGCCTTCGCCGGCGATATGCCCGAGCACCGCCGCGCCGGCGATTCCGCCGCTCACCGTGGCGCAGTCGCCGGCGGCGAAGAGCGCTTCGATCGAGGTTTCGCCATTCACGTCGACCGCCAGGCCGCTGCCGCGGAAGTACACGCCGCTGCGGCGGATGGAAAGCTCCGAGATCGAAATCTCGACCAGTTCCTCGCGGAAATTCACGCCCTTCTGCTTGTAGAACGCGGGCAGCGTGTAGCGGTCGACCTGGAGCGTGTGCTCCATGCGGTCGAGCATGTCCTGCGGCAGGTGCCGGCAGTCGAGGTGAACCGGGCCGTTGCCGAGCAGGTACTCGTTGATCGCGGCGTCCGCGATCACCGCGCGCCGCGCATTCTCGCCTTTCCTGTCGTACTTGAACATGAAGCGCTCGCCGCGCCGGTTCACGAAGTACGCGCCCAGGCTCACCAGCGCATTGAGTCCCTGGCATGAGAAGCCCTTGGGCGTGAGCGTCGCTTCGACCGACTCCATGTTGGCCAGCATCGCGCCCGAGCGATAGCCCATCGCGTGCGCGTCTCCCGTGTCGTAGGGAAAATGCCAGCTGTCGAACGCGAGGCCCGAAGCGTTCTTCGAAATGCGGTTGACGTCCCCCGCCGCGAGCACCACCGCCCTGGCGCGGATCGCATACCATTCCCCGGTGCGGAAATTGAACGCGATGCCGCCGTAGGCGCGGTTGTCTCTGGCGAGCAGTTGCAGGACCATGGTGCGCATCAGCACCGTCGCCTTGCCCTTCCTCACCCGCTCGCCGATCTGCTTCTTGAAGTCGGTGCCGTCGAAGTTGATGTGGTAGGTGCCCGGCAGCCCGAACGAGCGCAGTCGGTAGTAGTCGCCGGTTTCCCTGTCCTTGAAATCGATGCCGAACGATTCCAGCTTGCGGAAGATCCGCGGCATTTCGCGGATGACGCGGCTCGCCACCGCCGTGTCGACGATGTAGTCGGTGAGTTCCGGCACGTGCCTGATGAGAAATTCCGGCGTATCCCACTCGGGGCCGGTGTCCATGACGGTGAGGTAGTGGTCAACCCCGCAGCCGATCGAGCCGCAGTGATCGAGCACCTTGCCCTTTTCGCAGATCACCACCTTGAGACCGGCTTCCAGCGCGGGAATGGCGGCCATGCTGCCCGCCACACCCCCGCCGACCACCAGGACATCGGTATCGATCGTCGTCCAGTTCTCCTGCATCAATCCACGCCTCCAGCCACTCTCGTGGTGCGTATCCGAGCGCTAACGCGTTGCAGCATAAGGACAAACAGCCACGCTGCCCATAGACGGAACTGGTTTTTTTCTGGACTATCCTGCTATCGCAGCGCGGCGGCCGCGCGGCTGCGGTAATCGCGCGGCGCGATATCGAAGCACTGCCTGAAACGCCGCGCAAAGTACGCCTCGTCCTCGAAGCCCACCGCCTCGGCGACTTCCGAGATTCGCATCGTGGTATGGACGAGGAGTTCCTGTGCTTTCTCCATGCGCCGTTCGGTCACGAGATCGGTGAAGGTCTTTCCGGTCTCCTTCTTCAGCAGATGCGCAAGATAATTCGGCGACAGGTCGGCAGCGGCGGCGACATCGGGCAGGCTGATGCGCCGGGCGAGATTCTCGCGCACGTAGCGCACCACCCGAGAAAGCGCGTCGCGCCGGCTCTTGCGCTGGGCCTGCACGGCCGCGAGCCGGGTGAGATCATGCTCGTAGCGCCGGCACACGGTTGCGATGAGGAGCAGCAAATTGGCGTGAATGATCTCGAGCGAAAAAAAGCGCCGCCGCGAATTCTCGTCCATCATGGTTCGGCAGGCTTCGCGCGCGAACTTGAGCCCGGCCGAATCGAGCCGGAAATCCATGAACTCCTGGAACAGGAAGGGCGCGAGTTCGGGCGCCCGCTCCAGCGGGACCTCTTCGAGATCGAGCGGATCGACATCCAGTTCGGGGCACAAGAAGCGCTGGTCGAAATTGATCACGTAGAACCGCGACCCGGGTTCGCGCACCACGCGGTGCACCCGGTAGGGCAGCACGAAACCGAGCGCGCCGGGGTCGAGGGGGCGCACGATGGGACCGATATGCTGCTGCGCGCGGCCCGCAAGATTGAGCTGGATCTGGAAATACGCGTGGCGATGGCCCTGTTCGATGCGCGACACCAGGCGCTCGTCGTGAATCGCGAAATCGGGATGCGCGGCGCGCTCGGTGAGCGAGTAGGTCTTGATCGTTCTCATGCGGCCCGACTATACCTTATCAGGGCCGGACGCCAGGGTGCCGCCCTCATGCGTCGGTCCGAACGACCGATGGGACTGCCGATCAGCTTGCTTCACCCGCGAAAAAAGGGGTGAGCGTTGCCGCCCACCCCCGCCCGCGTGGACCTCACCGCTACTGGATTTCCTGCACCGCGCCCTTGAGGATAGGCGTGAGGCTGGCACCCGCCTTGGTGATTTCGGCGACGATGTGCTGCTGCTGCGCGCCTTCCATGTAGCTCACCGGCCGGTTGCCTTTCTTGGTCTCCTCGATGAACGCCGGATCGTTCATGACCGCCTTCAACGCGGCGCGGAAGGCCGCGGCTGCCTGCGGGTCGGTACCGGGCGGGGCGATGTAGCTGCGGTGCGTCTCGTTGATGTTCACGATGGCGCGGATCAACGACTTCTGGTCGCCCGGGGCAATTTCCTCCGCCGTCGGCACGTCCGGGTAGTCCGGATGGCGCTGCGAGGCGATGGTGAGGATCGGCCGCTTGTCCCCGGCCTTGATCGCGCCCTGCGCTTCGCTCCAGCCGGTGATGTGTCCGTCACCGTCGCCTTTGATCACGGCGAGCGCCGTGTCCGCATTGCCCTCGTAGCCCGTCACCGCCTTCATCTTGAAGCCGAGCGCGTGCGCCAGCACCGCCATGGTGTAGAAGTCCTCATCCGTGCCCTGCGAGGGATAGACGAACGGCCGGCCGAGTTTCTTCACGTCCGCGAAGGTCTTGAGCTGGGACTTGCCGCCAACCGTCAGAAACCGCGGCTCGCTGGTGGCGCGCCCGAGAAAAGTGAACTTGCCGGGATCGAACTGCGCGCCCGGGCTGCCGGCGAGCGGCGCCAGGATGAGCGTGGCCACGTTCCCGAAAAAGACGTTCATGCCGTCGGGTTTCAGGCGCCACATGTGGTTCGCGGCCTTCAACCCTCCGCCGCCGGGCATGTTCGTGATCCTCACCTCGCGCGCGCCCGTGTGCTTCTGCAGGTACGGTCCGATCAGCCGTGCGTAGCGTGTGTGCCCGCCCGACGGGCCGCCCGCCACGATGATGTTGAGCACCTTGTCCTTGTAGAAGTCCGGCGACTGACTTGCCGCCTGGCCGGGAACGCCCGCGAGCGCGGGCGCGAGCAGCGCCACAAATAACGCCTTCCAACGCGTCTTCATCATTTCACTCCTCCTTTTGCTTGGTCGTGGTTCCTGTTCCCGGCCGGCGGGACGGCGCACGCGCCCGGGCATCCCTTACCTGAATCGTTCCACCAGCGGTTCCAGCACGCCGTGGTAGAGCTGGACTTCCAGCGCCACGACGAACAGCAGATAGACGGCGACCGTGAATGCGACAGTGTAAATGATCCCCTTCAGCCATGAATAGTGCCGGCTGAGCAGGAAGTAGCCGCCCGTAAACGCGAACACCGCGGGGATCGGGCCAACGAGCAGGATCAGGCCGACCAGCACCGCGACGATACCCAACGCAACGGCCTCCTTGCGCCATGACGAGTTGCGTTTCGACCCGCCCTCGCCCTCCCCGGGGGCGGCGCCCGCTTCTTCGGCCTGCCGCGTCAATACCTGCAGCAGGTCCACCTGCAGTTCCGTGGTTGAGCGCAGGTTCTGCCAGATGATCTGAACGACGACGAGGATGATGCCAAACGTGGCGAGCGGCAAGGGAATCATCCTGGCGCGCGGTCCGTAGCCCAGGCTCATGACGATGACCCCGATGAACACGCAGAGGAGCGCCGCGGCGATCAGGTTTTCCTGCGTGCGCCGGCTCATGCCGCCCTCCCTTCCGCCCCCGCGTGAGCGGCCCGCGCTTTTTTCCGTCGCCAGTTGCGGATGAACGGAAGCGCCGTCGTGAGTATGACGAAAATGAACAGCGTCAGTGTCAGCGGGCGGGTAAAGATGAAAAACCCGCCGTGCAGCGTGAGGGAGATGTGAAGGTTGCGCTCGATCATGGTGGCGAGCACCATGCCGATGACGAAGTTGGCGCGCGAGTAATGGTACTTG
>JACQOJ010000102.1 GCA_016202605.1 Betaproteobacteria bacterium | reverse complement strand
GCGAGCAACGCATCGCATTCGTGGTCGACGCCGTGCTGGACGAGCACGAGGTGCTGGTCAAGCGGCTGGGCAAACCGCTGTCGCGCGTGCGCAACATCGCCGGCGTCACTGTGCTCGGCTCCGGCCGGGTGGCACCCATCCTCAATGTGGCCGACCTGCTCAAGTCCGCCAGGAAGACCGGCGGCGCGGCTGCGCGCGGGGCGGCGGAGGCGAGCCCGGCGAAAGCGGAGGCCAGGATGATCCTCGTGGTCGAGGATTCGATCACATCCCGGATGCTGTTGAAAGGCATCCTCGAAGCGGCCGGCTACGGAGTAAAAACGGCAGTGGACGGGGCGGAAGCGTTCACTGCCTTGCGCGCGGAACGCTTCGATCTGGTGTTCTCCGATGTGGAAATGCAGCGCATGAACAGATTCGACCTGACGGCGAATATCCGAGCCGACAGGAAACTGGCCGAGCTGCCGGTGGTGCTGGTGACGGCGCTGGAAACCCGCGAGGACCGCGAGCGCGGCATCGACGTCGGCGCCGATGCCTACCTCGTCAAGAGCAGTTTCGATCAAAGCAATCTGCTCGAGGCCGTGCGCCGGCTGATTTAAACGAGCGAGCCATGGATTGAACGCACATGACCGAGCGCAAAATCAAGGTGCTGGTGGCCGATGACTCACAGGTTGCACGCATGCTCCTTGCCCACCTGCTCGAGTCGGATCCGCAAATCCGCGTCGTCGGCGCCGTAGCCGACGGCCAGTCGGCTGTGGATTTCGTGGCGGAGAACAAGCCCGACGTGGTGCTCATGGACATCCACATGCCGCACTTGGACGGCTTCGAGGCGACGCGCCGCATCATGGAGACGCAACCGGTGCCGATCATCATTTGCAGCGCTACCACGAACCCGAGGGAGGTTGCCACCACGTTTCGCTTGATGGAAGCCGGCGCCGTCGCATGCGTGGAAAAGCCGATCGCCCGCGAGCACGTCGAGTTCGAACAACTGGTCGCGGATCTCCTGCAAACGGTCAAGCTGATGTCCGAGGTGAAGGTCGTGCGGCGCTGGCCCCGGTCCCGACTCGCTCCGGTCCCGGCCCCGGTGGCGCGCGCCGCGGCACTGAAACCCGCGCCCGCCGAAATCAGGGTCATCGGCATCGGCGCTTCCACCGGCGGCCCGCCGCTGCTGCAGACCATCCTGGCGGGTCTGTCGAAGGATTTTCCCGTGCCGATGCTCGTCGTGCAGCACATCGCGCACGGGTTTCTGCCGGGCCTGGCGGAGTGGCTGAATCAGACGACCGGCTTCAGGATTCACGTTGCTTCCTACGGGACTCTGCCACTGGCCGGCCACGTGTATCTGGCGCCCGACGATTTCCACATGGGCGTCAGCGCCAGTGGCCGCATTCTCCTGACCAGGGAGGAGCCGGAGAACGGCCTGCGGCCGGCCGTGTCGTATTTGTTTCGCTCCCTGGCTGAAGTGTGGGGCGCGAGTGCGTTGGGGGTGTTGCTCAGCGGCATGGGCAAGGACGGGGCAGCGGAACTGAAGCTGATGAAAGACAAAGGCGCCACCACGATTGCGCAAGACCGGGAAAGCTCGGTCGTGCACGGGATGCCGGGCGTGGCGATCGGGTTGGGCGGCGCAACGCACGTGCTGCCGGCGGACAGGATCTCCGATGCGCTCGTCACACTCGTCAACCGGAGAAACGGCACGTGAGGAACTGACATGAGCACACCCGCGCAATCCACCCGACAAACCGCGGAAGTCCTCGTTGCCGAGGACAGTCCCACGCAGGCCCGGCGGCTTCAGCACATCCTCGAGCAGCAGGGGTATCACGTTACCGTAACCGCCAATGGCCGTGAAGCGCTTGAAGCGGCACGGCAGCGCAAGCCCGCGATCATCATCAGCGACGTGGTCATGCCCGAAATGGACGGCTACGAACTCTGCCGCCGGGTGAAGGCGGAGGCCGGTCTCGGCGACGTCCCGGTCATCCTCGTCACCACGCTGTCCGATCCCCAGGACGTAATCCGCGGGTTGGAGTCCTGCGCCGATAATTTCATCCTCAAGCCTTACGACGAGCACTATCTGCTGAGCCGCTTGCAGTTCGTGCTCATCAATCGCGAGATGCGGCAGGTCGAGCGGGTCGGCATGGGCGTGGAGATCTTTTTCAACGGGCAGAAACACTTCATCACCGCCGACCGGATGCAGATCCTCAACCTGCTGCTCTCCACCTACGAGGCCGCCATCCAGCGCAACAAGGAACTGAAGCACAGCCAGGAAGAACTCCGGTCGCTCAACGCGCAGCTTGAAGGCGCCAACAAGGAGCTGGAGTCGTTTTCCTATTCGGTATCGCACGACCTGCGCGCGCCGCTCCGGGCGATAGACGGATTCTCGCGCATACTCGAAGAGGACCACTCGGAGCGGCTGGACGGCGAAAGCCGGCGCCTGCTGAAAGTGATCCGCGACAACACCCGCAGAATGGGCGAGCTGATAGACGACCTGCTCGAATTCTCGCGCGTCGGCCGCAAGCCGGCGGCAAGCGCAAGGATCGACATGAAAAGGCTGGTCGAGGAGACGCTCGGGGAGGTGGGGGCCGCGGCCGGGCGGCGGGCCGAAGTGACCGTCGGGCCATTGCCTCCGGGCTACGCCGACGCGACGCTCATCAGGCAGGTGTGGATCAACCTGCTCTCGAACGCGATGAAATTCAGCGGCAAGCGCGAGCGGCCGGTGGTCGAAGTGACCGGATACGAAGATGCGGAGTACAACGTCTATTGTGTGAAGGACAACGGCGCGGGGTTCGACATGCGTTACTACGACAAGCTGTTCGGGGTGTTCCAGCGCCTGCACGATGCCGAGGAATTCCCGGGCACGGGCGTGGGGCTCGCGATCGTGCAGCGCGCGGTCGCGAAGCACGGCGGGCGCGCATGGGCCGAGGGTAAGGTGAACGCGGGCGCCGCATTCTACTTCACGCTGCCGAAACGGGAGGGCATGTGAGCGATTTCCTCAGCGTCGAGATCCTGCTGGTCGAAGACAACCCGACCGACGCGGAACTCACCATGCGCGCGCTGCGCAGGAACAACCTCGCCAACAACCTGACCTGGGTCAAGAACGGCGCGGAGGCGCTCGATTTCATTTTCTGCCGCGGCGCGTACAGCTCCCGGAAGAACGATCGTCCGAAGCTGATTCTGCTCGACTTGAAGCTCCCGAAGGTGGACGGCATCGAGGTGCTGCGCCAGATCAAGTCGGATGAGGACGCGAAGATGATCCCGGTGGTGGTGCTGACTTCATCCGCGGAAGAGCGGGACATCACGAACAGCTACCGGCTGGGAGTCAACAGCTATCTCGTGAAGCCCGTCGATTTCGAGCACTTCGGGGAGACGGTCGCGAAAGCGGGGTTTTACTGGATGCTCATGAATCGGAGGCCGGAATGAACGACATGACTATCGATCCGATGAGTTCAGCGGAGGGATTCCGTATGGGGGCCAATTCGCAAAATCGGGAGCCGTTGCGCGTGCTGATTCTCGAAGACGTGCCGACGGACGCGGAACTCACGCTGCGCGAGCTGCGCAAGGTGGGCATCCCGTTCGTCAGCCAGCGCGTCGATGCCAGGGAAAAATTCGAGCAGGCCCTGTACGAATTCAAGCCCGATCTCATCCTCTCGGATTTCAGCCTTCCCGCGTCGTTTGACGGCTTGATGGCGCTCGACATCGCGCGGAAAGCGCTCCCCGATATTCCGTACGTCTTCGTCTCGGGCACGATCGGCGAGGATCGCGCGGTGGAAGCGCTCAAGCAGGGCGCGACCGATTACGTGCTCAAGGACCGCCTCAACCGGCTGGTGCCGGTGATTCAGCGCGCGCTCGATGAAGTCGAGGCGCGCGCGGCACGGGTCCGGCTGGAAGCGGAACTGGAGGAGACCCGCAGCCGCCTCGAGAGCATCGTTTCTTCGCTTCCCGACGTGATCTGGTCGGTTTCGCCGGAGCCGTACCGCCTCCTGTATATCAGCCCCGGCTTCAAGGCAACGTGGGGCCTCCTGGCGGAGGCGGTTTCACGAGACGTGGACGCCTGGTTCGAAATGCTCCACCCGGATGATCGCGTCGACGTGGAGCGCGCCTGGCGCGCCGCGATGCGCGGCGAGACCTTCGATCGCAGCTATCGAATCGTGCGCGGTGATGGCGAGGTGCGCTGGATCAACAATCGCGCACATGCCATCCGGGACGGCACGGGGAAAATCATGCGCGTCGACGGCATCGCGCGCGACATCACGAGGCTCAAGGTCCAGGAGGACAGAATCGTCCGGCTGTCCCGCGTGCGTGCCGTGCTTTCAGGCATCAACGCGACCATCGTCCGGGTGAAAGACCGCGACCAGTTGTTCCGGGAGGCCTGCCGCATCGCGGTGGACGACGGCCGATTCGCCCTCGCGTGGATCGGTTCGCTCGACCGGACAACATTTGAGCTTCGACCAGGCGTATGGAAGGGACGGGAGGGCGCGTACCTGGAAGGCATGGTCTTTTCGGCGCGGGAGGACGCGCGCGGCGGAACCGGCACCACCGGCCTCGCGCTGCGCACGCGCAGGGCCGTCGTCGTCAACGACGTGAGTGCCGACCCGCGCGTGATCGGTTCCGCGGATTATCTGGCGCGCGGGTTCCGCGCGGCCATTGTTCTGCCCCTGATCGTGGACGAAGAGGTGATCGGTGTATTCAAGCTTTATGCCGCGGAGGCCAATGTTTTCGATGCGGACGAGGTCCGATTGCTGGAAGATGTCGCGGGCAACATCTCGTTCGCGCTGGATCACATAGCAAAGTCGGAGCGTCTCGATTACCTGGCGTATTACGACGGACTCACCGGGGTTCCCAACCGCAAGCTGTTCCACGAGCAGCTCGTCAAGCTCATACAGTCCCTGATGCCGGAGGAGCAGGGCATTGCGGTAGCCGTGCTCGATCTGGAGCGATTCAGGAACATCAATGAAACCCTGGGAATGTCGGCGGGAGACGCCGTCCTGAAACAGCTTGCCGAACGCCTGGGCAATGCGCTCGGCGAGCCCGGCACCGTGGCCCGCATCAGCGCCGATCGCTTTGCGATTGCGCTGGTGCCGATGAAGAGCGCAACCGAAATCGCGCATGTGCTGGAAGAGCGGATTTTCGCCGCGCTCAACGAACCGTTCCATGTGAATGGCGAGGAACTGCATATTCCCGCGAAGGCCGGAATAGCGGTGCATCCGGGCGACGGAAAAGATGCGGCTGCATTGTTCGTCAACGCCGAGGCGGCGCTGGCAAACGCCAAGCGTTCGGGCGAACGCTACCTCTTCTACGCGCCTCAGATGAACGCCCGGGTCGCGGCGCAGCTCAAGATCGAAAACGAGCTGCACAAAGCCGCGCTGGAGGAGCAGTTCACGCTCCATTACCAGCCGCGCGTCGATCTCGTCAGCGGCCGCGTTTGCGGGCTGGAAGCGCTGATCCGCTGGCGGCATCCCCGGCGCGGGCTGGTGTCGCCGGGCGAATTCATCCCGGTGCTGGAGCAGACCGGGATGATCCTCGAAGTCGGGCGCTGGGCCTTGAAGCGAGCCGGGTTGGACGCCGCGGATTGGCATGCGAGGGGATTGAAAACCCCGCGGATCGCGGTGAACGTGTCGCAGGTTCAGTTGCGGCGGAAGCAGTTCGTCGACGATGTGCAAGCCGCGTTGGCCGCGGCGGCCGGCCACGGCGACCGCATCGATATCGAGATCACGGAATCCATGTTGATGGAGGACATCGGCGGCAATGTCGACAAATTGCGTGCGGTGCGGCAAATGGGGATCAACATCGCCCTCGATGACTTCGGGACGGGCTATTCCTCCCTGAGCTGGCTCGCGCGGCTGCCGATCGACTCGCTGAAGATCGACCGCTCTTTTGTCATGCACATGGCGAAAAGCCCGGAGCAGATGTCCATCGTCTCCACCGTGATTTCGCTGGCGCATGCGCTCAATCTCAAGGTGGTGGCTGAAGGCGTGGAGACCGATGAGCAGCTCGCTCTCCTGCGCCTGCTGCGCTGCGACGAAGGCCAGGGTTACGTGTTCCACCGGCCGCTGCCAGTCGAACAGATCGAGGCGCTGCTGCGAAGCGCGACGGAAGAGCGGTAGCGCGCCGCCACCGGCCGGGAATCAATCCACCGGCGCGCGATTCAGGCCGCGCGTGCGGGGGCCGCGCCGGCGGCCCCGCACCGCACCGCCTCGAACCGGTAGTTGCCGGGGATGGTCATGTTCATGAGGTATTCCGTGGCGCGCTCCTCGGTCTCGAAGCGCCTGGCGCAACCCGACGAGATCGAGCACAGCCGCCCGTTTTCTCCGATCGCGATGCCGATGCTGCCGGCGATTTCCGAACTCGTGCCGGCACTGCCGGCGACGCGCAGTTCGTACCATTGAGCCTGTGCCATGGCGTCTCCCCCGTCCGGCTCCCGGAGCCCATGCATGCGGGCTCTTGATAATTGGCGCGGAATGTACCACGAATTGCCGCGATAGAAATTGCCTGCGGTCAAGAAACCGGACAGGCCGCCTTACGACTGTCGTTCCAGTGCCGCGGCGAAGAAGCCGTCGGTCTGGTGCCGATGCGGCCGGAGCCGCAGGTAGAGCCCGGTGTCGAGAGCGATATGTTGCTGGTTCAACAGCTTGCCGCAGTGCAGCGGCGCAAAGGCGGAGCGGGCCGCGAGAAACGATTCGACGATGTCCTCGTTTTCCTCGTGAAGGATGCTGCAGGTGGCATAGATCAGCCGTCCCCCGGGCTTCAGCAGCCGCGCGGCGGAGTCGAGGATCGCCGCCTGCTTCAGCTTCAACTCGGCGATGGATTGCGGTGACTGCCGCCATTTCAGATCCGGGTTGCGGCGCAAGGTGCCGAGCCCGCTGCAGGGTGCGTCCACCAGCACGCGGTCGATTTTCCCCGCCAGGCGTTTCACCTTGGCATCGTTTTCGTTGCGGATGAGCTGCGGGTGCAGATTGCTCAGCCCCGAGCGTTTCAGCCGCGGCTTGAGCCGCGCCAGGCGCTTTTCCGACACGTCGAATGCGTAAATGCGGCCCCGCGAGTGCATCATGGCGCCAAGCTGCAGGCTCTTGCCTCCGGCGCCGGCGCAAAAGTCCACGACGAGATCGTGCCGCCTGGGAGCGACGAGATAGGCGAGGAGCTGGCTGCCTTCGTCCTGCACTTCCACCGTTCCGTCCAGGAACAGGGGATGCCGGTTGAGCGCCGGCTTGCCGGTCACGCGGATGCCGACCGGGGAATAGGGCGTGGGTTCGCCCACAATTCCTCCGGCCGCAAGATCGCGCAGCACCGTTTCGCGATTGGCGCGCAGCGTGTTGACGCGCAGGTCGAACGGCGCCGGCTGCTGAAGCGCGCGGCCGAGGTCGAGGATTTCGGAATCCGTGAGCTGCAACCGCAGTTTCTCGATCAGCCAGCCGGGCAGCTCCGCGCGAATCGCGAGCGGGAGTGAACCGAGCGGCTGCGCCTTGATGCCGGCGATCCAGCCGGATTCGTCCCGTCCCAGCAGCGGGGCAAGTTCGCGCGCGCTGACGCCGGCGATGCGCGTGAGATGGGCGAGCAGGAGACGGCGTGGCGGCACACCGGGCGCAAGATGGTCGAGCAGTTGCTTGTGGCGCAACACGCCGAATACGGACTCGGCGACGAACCCGCGGTCATGAGAGCCGAGCGCGCGCTGCTCGCGGAAGAAGTGATGCAGCACGACATCGGCCGGCCGCTCGAACTTCAGGACGCGTGTCAGCGCCTCGGCGGCGGCTTCGATCTGATGGCGGTGGATGGTCATGTTAAGGATTGTTGTCGGCAAGGGATTGCCGGCCTACATTGAACATTGAACCACGAGCCACGAGCCACGAACATTCCTATTCTTCGCTGATGCGGATCTCGTTGACGACCTGTTCCCCCGAAGGGCTGCCTTCCCGGTCGTAGAAGCGCAGCTTCACGGGCAGATACCGGTAGTCGATCGCGAACCAGATCTCGATGCCCTCCGCACCCGGTTTTCGCACCTGCTTCACCGGCAGGGTCTTCAATGGGCCGAGCGGAGTTTCGATCTCCTCTTCTTCCAGCACGTCGAGGTCATAGGTCTCGAAGCGCGATCCGTTGGTGATGGGTAAACGGATGCGGCCCGGAGCGGGCGGCGCAAGCGCGAGTTGGTACATGAAACTTACGATATCCTGGCTGGCTGCGGGGAGTTCCGCGGTGCGCTGGGCGGGCGGCTTCCCGATCGCGATCGTGCCCGCGTCCCAGTCGAACCGGGCGCGCGCCTCCTCCGTCTGTCCGCGCCGCGTGCGGCTCATGAGGAAACTCTCGGGCTGCAGGCCGCGCGGCGTGATTCTGCCTGCGCTCAGATAAACGAGCCGCTGCGCGCGAAACAGGTCGGCTATGCCGGTGGTCTCGGATACGCTGCCGAGCCGATATGCAGCGCCGTCGAGTTGCCAGGTCTGCACCGTCCTGCCGACGGTGAACTGGTCCGTGCCGAGGTAGACCGTGTAGACGATACGTCCTCTTCTGGGAAGAGCGCTCGATGGCGCGGCCTCGGGTGCCGCCGGCAGCGATGCCGCCTGCGGCGCTGCTTCATCCGCTTGCGGCGCAGCCGCCGCCGGTTCTTCCGCGGGCAACGACGGCTCGGGCTCGGGAATCACGATCGGCGCGGGCGCGGCGATCGTCGGTATCCGCGGGGGCTCCGGCGCCGCGCGCGGTAACGCGGGCCTGACGCGGGGCGGGGGTTTATCGGCGACTCGGGGTGGCGGAGGCACCGGCGCACGCCGTTCGAGCCGGGCCTGCAGGGGCGGCGGCTCGGGACTTTTCTCCGGGACGCGAAGCCAGGCGCCCGAAATCATGGCGATATGCAGCAGAAGCGAGGCGAGAAAGGCAAGGCCGATCCGGATAAGCAGGGCGCGCTGTCTCACGGCCTGATTTCGAGCTTCGTGGCGACCTGTTCGTAGCGCGCGCCGTCGCTCTCGATCACCAGCATCTTCGCGGCAAGATACCCGTGCTGCGGCGAGAGCCAGATTTCGGTGGTCGAGTCGCCCGGTTCGCGGTGCTTCGCGAGGTGCAATGTCTTCAGCCGTCCGAGCGGCGTGTCGATTTCCACGTCGGGCGTCACCGTGTACTGATAGCGGTCGAGCTTGCGCCCGTTGGTCATGGTGAAGTCGAGCCGCCGCAGCCTGTCATGCGCCGAGAACATGAACTGGTACATGATCGACAGCCGGTCCTGCGTGCCGGCGCGCAGTTCGACGACATCGTTTCTGCCGTCGTGGCGCAGCGTGAGGCGCTGCGCCGGCCAGTCGAACTCGGCGCTCACGCGACGGGCATCGTTGTCCCCGCGCGATCCCTCGAAACGATCCGGCTGCAGGCCGTTGGTCGTGACGCGGCCGGCGCTCATGAACCGGGCCGGGCGCGGCTGAAACAGCTTGAACAACCCGACGGGGCTGGTTTCGCTGACGATTTCGTAACGCCCGTCTCTCGCGCTGAACCGTTCGTTCATCGCGGCGACACGAAGGCCGTTGAGGAACCCGTCATAGCTTGCGGATATCGCGTCCGGCGCCTTGTCGCGCGCCGATGCGGGCGCGGCGGAAAGTGCCGCGGCGAGGAATAGAGCGATCGCGCTTTTCCGGGTCATCGTGCGATCTCGCGGACGCGTCAGGCGTCGAGCGGCGGTGAAACGAGCGCTCCGCGCGCCTCGGCTGCTTTCCTGAGCGTGACGGCGCCCGCGGCGTCGAGCAGCAGGCGGTCCTCGCAGAACCAGCGCACCGCCTGCGGATAGATGCGGTGCTCTTCCCGCAGCACTCGCGCCGCCAGCTTCTCCTCGGTGTCGCCGGGCAGCACCGGCACCGCCGCCTGAATGACGATGGGACCATGATCCAGGGCGGGGGTCACGAAATGCACGGTGCACCCGTGAATGCGCGCTCCCGTTTCGAGCGCGCGGCGATGGGTATCCAGGCCGGGGAAAGCCGGCAGCAGGGAAGGATGAATGTTGAGCAGGCGTCCATGGTAGCGGCCGACGAAAGCGTCCGTGAGCACGCGCATGAATCCCGCGAGCACCACGAGATCGGGCTCATGACGGTCGATCTCGGCCGCCAGCGCGGCGTCGAACGCCCCGCGATCGCCGAACGCGCGATGGTCGACAACGGCGGTGGCAACGCCATGGTCGCGCGCCGTGGCGAGCCCCCGGGCGTCCGGATTGTTGCTGATGACCGCGACGAAACGTGCCGGCAATCCCGCGTTGAGCAGCGCGTCCATGTTGCTGCCGCGTCCCGAGATGAGAATGACGATGCGTTTCACGCTTTAGGACTCGTGGTTCAAGGTTCAAAGTTCAAGGTCTAATTTACTGCTCACTGCTCACTGCTCACTGCTCACTGGTCACGGGTCACTCGTCACCCATTTCGACTTGTGGTCACCGGTCGCGAATCATCAACGGGTCAGACGATGACCGTCCGAGGACCGTTTCCCCGCCTCCGGCGCACGGTGCCTATGCGCCACACCGTTTCACCCGCCTCCGCGAGGAGCGCTGCGGCGAGGTCGGCTTCGGCGGGGCTTACGATGACGACCATGCCGATGCCGCAGTTGAAAACGCGGTACAGCTCGCGCTCCCCGACGTTGCCCTGCTGCTTGAGCCACGCGAAGAGCGGCGGCATCGTCCAGGCGCCGCGTTCGATGCGGGCCGAGAGCCCTTCAGGCAGAACGCGCGGAATGTTGTCGACCAGTCCGCCGCCGGTGATATGCGCCAGCCCTTTGACATTCACGCTCTTGATGAGTTTCAGCACCGGTTTGACGTAGATGCGCGTCGGCGCCAGCATCAGATCGCCTAACGTCCGGCCCGCGAGTTGCATCGACAGATCGATGCGCTTCGCCTCGATGATGCGGCGGATCAATGAATAACCGTTGGAATGCGCGCCGCTGCTGGCGAGTCCCAGCAGCACGTCGCCCTCGGCGATCAGCGCGCCGTCGATGATCTCGCTCTTTTCGACGATGCCCACGGCGAACCCGGCAAGATCGTACTCGTCCGCGGGATACATGTCGGGCATCTCCGCCGTTTCGCCGCCGATCAGCACGCAGCCCGCCTGTTCGCATCCCGCGGCGATGCCCCTGACGACGGCGGTCGCGGTCGCCACGTCGAGCTTTCCGCAGGCATAGTAATCGAGGAAGAACAGCGGCTCCGCGCCGGAGGTGAGAACGTCGTTGACGCTCATCGCCACGAGGTCGATGCCCACCGTGTCGTGCCGATCGAGCCGGAACGCGAGCTTGAGCTTGGTGCCCACGCCATCGGTGCCCGAAACCAGCACCGGCTCGCGGTAATTGCGGGAGATTTCGAACAACGCGCCGAAGCCGCCGATTCCGGCGAGCACGCCTTCGCGCATCGTGCGCCTGGCGAACGGTTTGATGTTCTCGACCAGCCGGTCTCCGGCGTCGATGTCCACGCCGGCGTCGCGGTAGGTCAGGGAAGCAGGACGTTTGGCTTTCAAGTTTCGCATCCGCAGAAAAGGACTCGTCCACAGGGAACATGGCAGCCGCAGGGAAAAACGTGGAAGTCCGCGGCAATGCCGGAGATTTCGGCTAAGATAGCGTGCCGGGAGCGGCCCGGCCGCGATGGCGGCACGCGGTCTTTCTCCGTGACTTCTGTGGCGGAACGGATTTTACCGTAAATGGAACCTGGACGTTCTGACGATCTGCATTACCTGTGGTGGCTCGCTCTGGCGGTTGCGATCGGCGTGCTCTTGTACCTGCTGAGCCCGATGCTCACGCCGTTTCTGCTGGCGGCGATCCTGGCCTACATCTGCAATCCCGTGGTGCAACGCATGGAACGCCGCCGCATTCCGCGCGCGCTGTCGGTCGCGCTGGTGCTGCTGCTGCTGTTGGGCGCTTTCATCGTGCTGCTGTTGATCATGCTTCCCCTGCTCGTCAAACAGGCGCAGGCGATCGCGCGGCAGGTGCCGGCCTACGTCGACTGGTTCCGCGCGACTCTCGGACCGTGGCTTGAAGCCTACCTGGGCGTCGAGCTGGACACGGCGCTGATCAAGGACTGGCTGAGCGAACATCTGTCCGAAGTCCAGGCCGTCGCGGTGAAGCTGCTGCCGTCGCTCAAAACCGGCGGGCTCGCGTTGATCGAATTCGCCGTGAATGCCGTGCTGGTGCCGGTGGTCCTGTTCTATTTCCTGCGCGACTGGAACCGGATCGTCACGGCCATCGACGAGATGGTTCCCCGCCGCTGGCACGACCGGGTCGTCAGTCTCCTGCGCGAGATCGACGACGTGCTCGGCCAGTTCCTGCGCGGGCAGCTCACCGTCATGCTGATCATGAGCGTGTTCTATACCGCGGGCCTGTGGCTGGCGGGACTCGACTTCGCCCTTTCGGTGGGCATCATCGCCGGGCTGGTGACGTTCGTGCCGTATCTCGGGTTGATCGTCGGCGTTTCGCTTGCCACGCTCACCGGCGTGTTGCAGTTCGGCGACCTGACGGCATTGATCTGGGTCTGGGCGGTGTTCGTCGTGGGCAACCTGGTCGAGGGATACGTGCTGGTCCCGTTTCTGGTCGGCGAGCGCATCGGGCTCCATCCCGTTGCCGTGATCTTCGCGTTGCTCGCATTCGGGCAGCTGTTCGGGTTTTTCGGCGTGCTGCTCGCGCTGCCGGTCAGCGCCGCGCTGGTGGTATGGCTGCGCCACGTGCGCCGTACCTATCTCACGAGCGGGGTCTACAACGCTTGACCGACCGCTTGCGCGACATCCGATGAGACAGCTTGCGCTGGATCTGGCACACTCGCCGCCGCCGACGCTGGAGAATTTTGTCCCGGGGCGGAACGCGGAGCTTCTGCAGTGCCTGCGGCAGCTTTCCGCGGAAAGTGCGGGCGAGCGCTTCATTTATGTCTGGGGCCTCCCCGGCAGCGGCCGGACGCATTTGCTGCGGGGCCTGGTGTCGCGGGAGCGGGAGCGGGGCCGGCGGGCCGCGTATATCGCGTGCACCCGTGAGACGGTGTTCGACCCGGCCACGGGGACGGCGGATTGCGTGGCGGCCGACGACGTCGAGCGGCTGGGGACCGAAGCGCAGCTCGCGCTGTTCCGTATTTATAACGAGTTGCGCGAGCGCCGCGGCGCGCTCCTCGCGAGCGGCGACCGGCCGCCCGCGCGGCTCGATTTGCGGCCGGACCTCGTCACGCGGCTCGGCTGGGGCCTCGTCTATGAAGTGCACGCGCTGTCCGACGACGAGAAGGTGCGGGCGTTGAGGCGCCATGCGCAGGCGCGCGGTGCCCCGGTGCCGGAGGAGGTATTCGCCTATCTGTTGAGCCACGCGCAGCGCGACATGCCGACACTCATGGCAGTGCTCGACGCGCTCGATCGCCGCTCGCTGGAAGCGAAGCGCCCGATTACGGTGACGCTCGTGCGCGAGTTCCTGCAGGCGGACGGGATCCGGGATTGAGGATCGGGGATTGGGCAATCGACTCGTGTTGTTCGACCTGGATAACACGTTGCTCGCGGGCGACAGCGACTTCGAGTGGGCGCAGTTCCTGATCGAGCAGAACGTGCTCGATCGCGAGGTATACGAGGCGCGCAATCAATCGTTCTACGATCAATACAAAGCGGGCACGCTCGATATCTTCGAGTTCCTGAACTTCCAGTTGAAGCCCCTGTCGCGCCATCCGCGCGCGGTACTGGAGGAGTGGCATCGCGAGTTCATGGAGCGCAAGATCGCACCGATCATCCGCGCGCGCGCGCGCGAGCTGGTGGCGAGCCACGCGCCGGACCTCCGCGTCGTGATCACCGCCACCAACAGTTTTGTGACGGCGCCGATCGCGCGCGAGTTCGGCATCGAAAATCTCATCGCCACCGAGCCCGAGCAGCGCGACGGCGAGTTCACGGGGCGCGTCTCGGGCGTTCCGTGTTTCCGCGAGGGCAAGGTGACGCGGCTCGGGCAGTGGCTGGAGGGGCGGGGATCCTCGCTCCGGTCCTTCGATCAGTCGTGGTTCTACAGTGATTCGCTCAATGACCTGGCGCTCCTGTCGCGCGTCACGCATCCGGTGGCGGTGGATCCCGACGACACGCTACGCGCGCACGCGAACGAGTGCGGCTGGCCCATCATCAGCCTGGAATAGTTCCACGTTCAAAGTTCACGATTCAAGGTTCAAAGTTCAAGGTATCGCAAGACTCAGCACTCAGCACCCAGCACTCAGCACCCAGCACTCAGTCATGTCGCGCCCGCTGCTCTTCACCGTGTTCTCGATTGCCGCCATGGGAAGCCTGTTCGCGGCGCTCGCGCTCGGGACGTTCCCGTCGCCGGCTCTCCAGGTTTTGGGCAGCGTCGTGAATCCGGTCCCGGATGTCGTCCACGATGTGGTGTGGAAGCTGCGGGCGCCGCGCGCATTCGCCGCTTTCGCGTGCGGCGGCCTGCTGGCCGCTGCCGGCGCGCTGTTGCAGGTGCTCCTGCGCAACGCGCTTGCCGATCCCTACATCCTCGGTGTGTCGAGCGGGGCGTCGCTCGGCGCATTGCTCGCTCTCACGATGGGCGCCGGCGTGCTGGCCATGAATGCGGCGGCCTTCGGCGGCGCGGTGGCCGCGATCGTCATCGTGTTCGGACTGGGCTTCCGCAGCGGCGACCGGAACGCATACCGGCTGCTCCTGACGGGCGTGGTGCTGGCGACCGGCCTGTCGGCGCTGGTGAGCCTCACACTGGTCATGGCTCCGCCGGGGCAGGTGAAGGGCATGCTGTTCTGGCTGATGGGCGATCTCGCGTACGCTGAGAGCCCGATTGCGGCGTGGATAGTGCTGGGCATGGTGCTCGCTTACGGGATGGCGCGCGCGATCGAACTCGATCTTCTGGGTCTCGGGCGGATCAAGGCGGGGTCGTTGGGTGTTGGCATCACATGGCTGCAGATCGGTGTCTTCGGCGTGGCTGCGCTCGCCACCGTCGCCGCGGTCATGCTGGGCGGCGCCATCGGTTTC
Source organism: Betaproteobacteria bacterium (assembly GCA_016202605.1). Taxonomy (GTDB): domain Bacteria; phylum Pseudomonadota; class Gammaproteobacteria; order Burkholderiales; family SG8-41; genus DSOT01. Next base: position 5,553 of record JACQOJ010000102.1, on the reverse strand, counting down.
GTCGGGCTCATGGTTCCGCATGCGATACGGCTGCTGGGCGTCGCGGAACATCGCGTGTTGCTGCCTCTCGCGGTACTGGCCGGCGGGACGTTTCTCACGCTTGCCGATACCGCCGCGCGCACCGTGTGGGCTCCGCAGCAGATGCCGGTCGGAGTGCTGACGGCGCTCATCGGCGTGCCGGCGATGCTGTTGTTGCTGGGCAGGCGGCGCTGATGCTGTCCTGCGAAGATCTCACGCTGAGCGTGCCGGGACGGGTGCTTTGCCGCGGGGTGAGTTTTGTTCTGGAGCCCGGGCAGCTGTGGGCGGTGCTCGGCAGGAACGGCAGCGGCAAGACGACCCTCGTTCACGCGCTGGCCGGACTGCGGGAGGAGCCGGGCGCCGCGGTCAGGCTGAACGGCGCCGCGCTGGCGAGCCTTACATACCGCCAGCGCGCCCGCGATATCGGCGTATTGCTGCAGCAGGAGGAGACGGAATTCTGGGGCAGCGTGCTCGAGTTCGTCCTGCTCGGCCGCTATCCGCACGCCCGTTCGTGGTTCGGCTGGCGGGATGACGACGAGGCGAGCGCGCTTGAAGCGCTCGCGGCGGTCGAGCTGGCGCCATTCGCGCCGCGGCGTTTTGCAACGCTTTCCGGCGGCGAGCGCCAGCGGGCGCGCATCGCCCAGGTGCTCGCGCAGCAGCCGCGCCTCTTCCTCCTCGACGAACCGCTGCAGCATCTCGATCTGAGGCACCAGGTGCGGACCCTGGAGTGCTTCCGGCGCCTGGCGCGGGGAGCGGCGCGGGGGGTGGCCATGGTGCTGCACGATGCATTGTGGCCGGCGCGCTTCTGCACCCACGCGCTGCTGATCCATGACGACGGCAATACGCTTGCCGGACCGGCGCAGCAGGTGCTCACCCGCGCCAATCTGGAGCGGCTCTACGGCTGCGAACTGGCGGAGCTCGCGCGCGGCGAGGGCAGGTATTTCGTGCCCAATGTATAATTGCTGCCTGCCAAATTCGAGCGGACGCGACTTTCAGGCGCGCCGCTCAATTTGTTTGTAACCCCTCGGGGTCAGATGATCGCCAGATTCCTCGGCAACGTTTTCTCCGGACGGATTTTCAGGGCCCGACAGCCGAAGATCATCCCGTTCAAATCGCACGGCGTCGCGCGCGAGCGCGTCAGCCGGTGCGCCCTCACGGTGACGCAGACGCTGCAGCGGCGCGACTTCGCGGCGTTTGTCGTGGGCGGCGCGGTGCGCGATCTGATGCTCGACGGCGAGCCGAAGGATTTCGACGTCGCGACCGACGCCACGCCCGAGCAGGTGAGAGAACTCTTTCGCCGCTCGCGCATCAACGGGCGGCGTTTCCGGCTGGTGCACGTGATGTGCGGACCGGAAACGGTCGAGGTCTCGACATTCCGCGGCACCCAGGGCGTGGAGGATGCCGATGCGCGCGTTGCCGACGAGCACGGGCGGATCCTGCGCGACAACGTTTTCGGAACGCAGGAGCAGGACGCGAGGCGCCGGGACTTCACGATCAACGCGCTGTTCTACGATCCCGCTTCGCAGGAGATCTGGGACTATCACGGCGGCGTGGACGACCTGCGCAAGCGGCGGCTGCGCATGATCGGGGATCCTGAAAAGCGCTACCGCGAGGATCCGGTGCGCATGCTGCGGGCCGTGCGGCTGGCGGCGAGCCGTGATCTCCGGATAGATGCCCGCAGCCGCAAGCCGATCCGCAGGCTCGCGCACCTGCTCGCCAACGTGCCGCCGTCGCGCCTGTTCGAGGAGATGCTGAAGCTGCTGTTCTCGGGCCGCGCGCTCGAGTGCGTCAGGCAACTGCGCGCGGAGGGCCTGCACCACGGCCTGCTGCCGCTGCTCGACGTGATCCTCGAGCAACCGCTCGGCGAACGCTTCGTCATGCTGGCGCTCAAGACCACGGACGAGCGCATCCGGGCCGGCAAGTCGGTGTCCCCGGCTTTCCTGTTTGCGGCGCTGTTGTGGCACCAGGTGCTCGCGGCATGGAAGAACGGCGAGTCAAGAGGCGTCCCGCCGGTTCCCGCCCTCTACGAGGCGATGGAGCAGGTGATGCGTGTTCAGGCCGAGAAGCTCGCAATACCGCGCCGTTTCGGCGCCGACATGAAGGAAATCTGGGCGCTGCAGCCGCGCCTCCTGCAGCGCTCCGGCCGTCGTCCCTATCGACTGCTCGAGCACTTGCGGTTTCGCGCCGCATACGATTTTCTGCTGCTCAGGTGTGAGAGCGGCGAAGTCGATCCCGAAATCGGCGCCTGGTGGACGCGGTTCCAGCGCGCGGGAGAGACGGAACGCCAGGAAATGCTGGTGCAGGAAGGCGAGCCGAAAAAGCGCCGCCGCCGGCGCCGCAAAAAGCGCAGCGACGCGGGCGCGAGCGCCGGGGCGGAAGGATGATGCCGGTCACCGCGTTCATCGCGCTCGGCAGCAATCTGGACGATCCGGAGCGCCAGGTAGGGGCGGCGTTGCGCGAACTGGCGGCATTGCCGCGGACGCGCCTGCTCCGCGCGTCTTCGCTCTACCGCAGCGCGCCCGTGGGGTATCTCGATCAGCCGGATTTCGTGAACGCCGTGGCGGCGATCGAAACCGGCCTCGATCCGCGCGAACTGCTCGGGCAGCTTCTGGCGATCGAGCGGCGTCACGGCCGCGTGCGCGAGTTCCCCAACGCGCCGCGCACGCTCGATCTCGACATCGCGCTCTACGGCGATCTTGTGCTGCATGAGCCCGGTCTTGCGATTCCGCACCCGCGCATGCGCGAGCGCGCATTCGTGATCGTGCCGCTCGCCGAAATCGCGCCCGACGCCGTCGTTCCGGGCCGCGGGCGCGCGGCCGATCTGCTGCGCGACGTGGACGCATCAAGCGTGGCCAGGATTACGGGGGTCACGACATGACCGCGGTGCAGGTTCCGGACAAGTATCGCTACGTCGTCATCGAAGGACCGATAGGCGCCGGCAAGACGAGTCTTGCGCGCATCATGAGCGAGCGCTGCGGCGCCGCCGTGATGCTCGAAGATCCGGAGGCAAACCCGTTTCTGCCCGGTTTCTACCAGAACGCCGAGCGCTATGCGCTGCCGGCTCAACTCTACTTTCTGTTCCAGCGCATACACAAGGTTCGGGATCTCAAACAGGCGGACCTGTTCAAGCGGATCGTGGTCGCCGATTTCATGCTCGACAAGGATCCGCTCTTCGCGCAACTCACGCTCAACGATGATGAGTTCAAGCTGTATCAGCAGATCTATGCGCACCTGAAGCCCCAGGCGCCGACGCCGGACCTCGTCATCTATCTGCAGGCTGCGCCCGAGACGCTGCTGGAACGCGTGCGGCGGCGCGCCGCGGCGTACGAGAAAGGCATTCCCGACGAGTACCTGGTGCGGCTGTCGGAGGCTTACATGAAGTTCTTCTACCAGTACACGGCGGCGCCGCTCCTCATCGTCAACTCCGAGAATCTGAACTTTGTTGATTCTGCGGGTGATTTTGATTTATTGTGGGAGCGCATCAGCGCCATGCGCGGCCCGCGCGAGTTTTTCAGCCTGGGTTGAAGGCCATTTCGAAAACCGGGAAACTAACCGCAGATAAACGCCGATTGACGCCGATACAAAAATCAGCGTTCACCCGCGTTCAGCGGCGGTTTCATCGGTTTTGGTGTGGTTTAGGACCATTTCCAGCAAAGATTTCTCCGGCGTCTCCACGTCTCCGTGGTAAGAAGGGGTTTTTATGCGTATCACACTGAGCAGCTTGCAGAAAATGGCGCAGGAAGGCGACAGGATCACGATGCTGACCTGCTACGACGCGAGCTTCGCCGCGCTGCTCGAGGAAGCCGGAGTCGACTCGCTGCTGGTCGGCGATTCGCTCGGGATGGTGCTGCAGGGTCACGAGTCGACGCTGCCGGTCACGCTGCGGGACATGGTGTATCACGTCGCATGCGTCGCGCGCGGCGCGAAGCGCACCTTTATCATCGGCGACATGCCGTTCGGCACTTTCCAGCTCTCGCCGCAAGAGGCTTTCCGCAACGCCGCCGACATCATGGCCGCCGGCGCCCACATGGTGAAGATCGAGGGTGGCAAACCGATGCTCGAGACGATCGGGTTTCTGACCGAGCGCGGAATCCCGGTTTGCGGCCACCTGGGGCTGACGCCGCAGTCGGTACACCAGCTCGGCGGCTACCGTGTGCAGGGAAAGGGAGACACGGCGGCACAGCGCATGCTGGAGGAGGCGAAAACGCTCGAGCAGGCGGGCGCCGGCATGATCGTGCTCGAAGCGGTGCCTTCGTTGCTTGCGCGCGAGATCACGGCGTCGATCAAGGTGCCGACCATCGGAATCGGCGCCGGGGTCGACTGCTCGGGACAGGTCCTGGTGCTGCACGACATGCTCGACATCTACCCCGGCAAGAAGGCGAAGTTCGTGAAAAACTACATGCGTCTCGCCGGCTCGATCCAGGGCGCCGTCGAAATGTATGTCAAGGAAGTCAAGGCGAGGACCTACCCCGGCCCGGAGCATTCGTTCTCGGGATGAGAATCGAATCCTCGACCCTCGGCGCCCGGGCTTCGGCGCTCGGCTCTCATCCCCGAGCGCCCGACGCCTGACGCACAACCCCCAACGCTGAACGCTCCGCCATGGACATCATCCACTTCGTCGCCGACCTGCGCGCCCGCCTGCAGCGCGAGCCCAACAACGTGTTCGTGCCGACGATGGGCAATCTGCACGAAGGACACATCCAGCTCATCGATATAGCCAAGCCGCGCGCGGCCTGCACCGTGGTCAGTATCTTCGTGAACCGCCTGCAGTTCGGGCCGCAGGAAGACTTCGACCGCTATCCGCGCACCTTCGAGGCCGACTGCAAGAGACTGCGGGACGCGGGGGTGAACGTGGTGTTCGCGCCCGACGAGAAGGAGATCTATCCCGAGCCGCAGACTTTCCTGGTCGAACCGTCCGACCTGCAGCACATCCTCGACGGTGCGGCGCGTCCGGGGCATTTCCGCGGAGTGGCGACGGTGGTCCTGAAGCTGTTCAACATGGTCTCGCCGCATTCGGCGATCTTCGGCAAGAAGGATTATCAGCAATACATCGTGCTGCGTGACATGGTCCGCCAGTTCGCATTGCCGATCGAGATCATCCCCGCCGAGACCGTGCGCGCGCCCGACGGCCTTGCGCTCTCTTCGCGCAATGGCTACCTCTCGGCCGAAGAGCGCATCGAGGCCCCGCGCCTGTATCGGACCTTGCGCGAGGCCCAGGCCGAAATCATGGCGGGCGCGTGCGATTTTCAGCGCATCGAATTGCACGGCATGTCGCAACTGGCCGATAACGGCTGGAGGCCCGACTACGTCACGGTACGCCGCCAGGCCGACCTGCAGAAACCCGCCCCGGGCGATCGCGAGCTGGTGGTCCTCGCTGCGGCGCGTCTCGGGAAGACCCGCCTTATCGACAACGTCGAAGTGAACCTTGAACCCTGAACCGTGACTGATCCGTGGTCGAGAGGAAGTCGTCTTGGTGCCGGGAGAGGGAATCGAACCCTCATGGTGTTGCCACCGCGGGATTTTGAGTCCCGTGCG
>JACQOJ010000100.1 GCA_016202605.1 Betaproteobacteria bacterium | reverse complement strand
CTCATAGGGGTCGAGCGCCGCTGTCTCAAGGATTTTGGAGGTGTCGAGCAGTTCGGCGCGCTGACTGACCACCCCTGATCCCCACAAAATGTTGCGGTCGCGCGACGGATCGACATGGGTGATTGGATCAAGCTTGAAGTCGGCCACGCGTCCCACCGTGTCGCGCAGATTGCTCGGTCCGAGCAGCGGCAGCATCAGGAAGGGGCCGTCGCCCATGCCCCAGTAGCCGAGTGTCTGGCCGAAATCTTCGTTGTGCTTCTCCATGCCGAATTCGGTGGCGACATCGAAAACGCCCAATATACCTACCGTCGTGTTCACGGCTATGCGCCCCGCGTCCGATGTGGCATCGACGAGCTTGCCTTGCAGCAGGTTATTCACCGCAATCAACACATCGTTGATGTTGGCGAACAAGTTGCTTACGCCCGTGCGCACGAAAGACGGCAGCACCGCCCGGTAAGCTTCCGCCACGGGTTTAAGAATGGCCTTATCGACGCCATCGTTGAAACTGTAGATCGCGCGATTCATCGGTTCCAGCGGGTCGCGCGGGTTGCCCGTGGTTGCGCAACCGCCAAGCAGCAGCATCAGCATTGACACTGACAACAGTAGTATTCGGAGGCGACGCGGCAGGGTCGACATGTAGTTAACGATTGAATCAACCATCTGGGCGTACATCGTGGACCAGCACGCCGGCGAGCGGATCGGCATCCCGTGACCAGGGCGTGGCCTCCAGCATTTTTCGCGCATCCGCGTATCCCGCCTGCCGGCGGGCACGGATGCCGGTCGGAGTAAAGTCAATGTCCTTGGTGTGATCCTCACCGTCGAGGCGCGGCGCGAGGAGGCGAACCACATGCATGCGCGTCGTGCATCCGTAAGCGATGAGATCGCGGACGGCAGCGGTGTCTTTGTCGCATGCGGGCACAAGCTGCGCGAGCTCATGGATCACGTGGCGTAACCCGTGGATTTGCTTCTGGCGCGCGATATGGCTTTTTGCGCGGCTCGCGTACTGAATATCCTTGTGCCGTCCGAGAACCTGCCAGATGGTTTCCGGTTCGGGGCCATGCGGATGCCACACGTCTACCGCGAAAATCAGCGAATCCCGCCGGAGGTGATCTTCCAGCACCACCTCGATCGGCGTATTCGAGTAAATCCCCCCGTCCCAGTAAGCTTCACCATCGATCCGGACCGCCGGGAATCCCGGAGGAAGCGCGCCCGATGCCATGACGTGCTCCACACCGATCGCTCCCTCGCGATTGTCGAAATACCGCATTTCACCGGTACATACTTTAACGGCGCCGACCGTCAGGCGCATATGTCCGCTGTTGACGTAGCTGAAGTCGATAAGATCGGCGAGCGTTAACTTCAGCGGCGCCGTAGAGTAAAACGCTGCGCCCTCGATGCCGACGGGCATATGAGGACCCCAGGCGGCATCAGGGTTGGGCGCAAAAAAACCCGAGACGCCTTGCGCAACTGTGCGTATCTTCGCGAACATCGCCTCTACCGCGCGCCATGGACTGCCCAGGGAGCCTTCTTGCTGGTGCTCGATCCGATTCCAGAACTCGGATAACTTGGCGAAACGCTTTTCCGGAGGATTGCCTGCGATGATTGAGCCATTGATCGCACCGATTGAAGTGCCAATGACCCACTGCGGCTCGACCCCGGCTTCGTGCAGCGCCTGATAAACGCCGACCTGATAGGCGCCGAGCGCACCTCCGCCCTGGAGCACCATGACCACCTGTCCCGGCAGGTCGGGATGAACTTGCGGCGGGGAGACCGCACCGCGTTGCCGCATTTCACCTCTGCGTTTACTGCCCATGGCGTGACTGTCCCGGGGGTGCTAGTGCGCGGTCCAGCCGCCGTCGACGGAGAGGATGGCGCCCGTGATCGATGCCGCCTCATCGCCCGCCAGGTAGGCTGCAAGTGAAGCGACCTGGGCCACGGTGACAAACTGCTTCGTGGGCTGCGCGGCCAGCAGCACGTCCTTGACCACCTGCTCGATAGTGATTCCCCGGGTCCTGGCGGTATCCGGAATCTGCCTTTCAACGAGCGGCGTCAAGACGTAACCCGGACAGATCGCGTTCACGGTGACGCCGGACTCCGCCGCTTCGAGCGCGACCGTCTTGGTGAGACCGGCGATTCCGTGCTTGGCCGCCACATACGCGGATTTGAAAGGCGACGCCACCACCGCGTGCGCGGATGCGATGTTGATGATGCGCCCCCATCCGCGCCGTTTCATCGCGGGCAATGCATGCCGAATGGTGTGAAAGGATGCCGACAGATTGATCGCGATAATCGCGTCCCATTTTTCGGCCGGAAACTCTTCCACCGGGGCGACGTGCTGAATGCCCGCGTTGTTGATCAGAATGTCGATCGCGCCGAACTCCGAAACGACACTCCTGGTCATCGCCTCGATCGCATCCGGCCTGCCGATGTCGGCACCGTGGTAGCGCGCGGCCACCCCGCACTCCCGGGAGATTCTCTTGCGCAGTTCCTCAATCTCGCCGGCCGGGCCAAGGCCGTTCAATATGACGTTCGCACCTTTCCGCGCCAACGCCTCGGCAATGCCGAGTCCGATCCCGCTCGTCGAGCCCGTCACCAACGCAGTTCGCTCCTGCAGCATGTCATCTCCCGGCACGGTCGCGCTCTACCGCAGGCCGGCCAATAATCGTTCTGTTCTTCAATGGGAACCCGGATCCATTCCCGAGTCTTCTTGCGGGACCGGCGCACGCCTCATAACCTTACTGCACGCCCGCGCGGGGTGGTGCACAATCTAGTCGCGTCTTACGGCGCGGACCTTACAGATTTCGCGCTCGCGCTTGCCGGCAGCTTGATGTGATTGCTGCTTGACCACTTCCGGAGAGAAACCTGGACTCCGTCGTATCGCCGCCATGTGCATACGGAAATACGTATCCGGCGACACCCGTGGTTTTCCGAGTCTAATCCGAATCGCTCATGCGAAGTGGCGTGTACCCTGAGGTTGTTCGGTGGGTACCGGAATATTCTGGCGGCTTTGTTCGATCGGGCAGGTGGATTCCACTTCGGGAAGGCTTTTGGCGAAGGTCATCTTGTCGCATAGTCGTTCTGTTGCCGTATACCTGGCGGCAGCCCTTCTCCTGCTGCTGGCCAGCGGCGTACTCGCCTGGTGGCTGCTGCCACCGTCTAATTACGCGGCAGCACCGACCGGAATTTCGTGGTGGACGTTCCTGTGGGCTACCGGGATCGGCATCCTGCCGCTCACCGTCCTGCCCAATGTCCTCGGTGACCGGATGTTGACAATGCCGCTTTGGGCCTGGCTCGCGCTTGGTGGGATTGCAGCACTGACCTGGGTCGCGCTTCATCTTCGCTGGCGGGGAGGTATCCAAACGCGGCGATCTGATGATCGACCGCGAGACCGGTGCTAGTCGTCATGATCACGGTCACGGTAGCGCCGCAGAGCGGCGCCGATGAAATCGAGCTGTTTACTGAAGTTGTTGCACCCATCACACATCGCCAGGTGAAGCTTGAGGCTGATCCGTTCCCATAGGCCCAAGCGTCTTTCCCGGGCTTCCGACAGAAGTTTGCTGACTTCCCTGCAGGCCAACATCGGTTTCATTCCTATTTCGCCGCGTCGCCAAACCACCTGGTTTCGAGGCACCCGCGCAGGCTCAGGCGCGCGCGGTGCAGCATGACCCATAAGTTCGATTGCGTGATCGCCAGTTCCCCGCAGATTTCATCGCTGGTGAGTTCCATGACTTCACGCATCATGAATACGCGCGCGGTGCGCGCCGGCATCAACTCCAGGCACCGTTCGAAGATCTGCCAGAATTTCTTGTCCTCGAGCGACTTCTCGGGATTGCCCCAATTGGCCGGCAATCGGTGCCACTGGCCCCCGGCTTCGAACATTCCCTCGATCATTTCGGATTCGGAGGCTTCCTCTTCCGCGGTCAGAGATTGCTCGCGCGACCTTTTCCGGATCACGTCGATGATCTTGTGTTTGAGAATTCCGACGACCCAGTTCTTGTACTGCGACTTGCCGGAAAATGCCGCACCACCATCGAGTGCGGCGAGCAGCGTTTCCTGCACCGCGTCTTCGGCAAGCGCCGCATCGCGCAGTTGGAGCCGGGCATAGCGCAGGAGATAGGAACGCAACTGCCGCAAGTCTTCGCCGGTCGGGATGGCCATGCCACGCCTCGTATCGCGCGGAGCGCTGGAAACCAGGTGCGCATTGTAACCGGAAAACCCGTTCGAGTCGCGCTGCGAGCTTGGCGCCAAGATCACGTGGACAACACCGAACACGCGAGCGGCGGACTCAAGTCCGTCGCCCGCGCCTTTGAGCGTTGCGCCTCTTACAGAGACGCGCCCGTTTCGTTTGCCGAGGTAGGAAATACCGAGCCTGCGGCGCTCGTTGCGCCCGCGTTGAAACTCGAGCGCTGAACGTCACCCTCGTGCAAATCCCGGGACGCGATTTCACTGGAGCTGCTGGGGAATACCGGTTCTGCAGCCCCCGCGTTCGCGTCAATCCTCATGCGCCGAGCGTCGCCGTGATACCAGTCCGAGGAGGCGACTTCGCTCGATGACGTCGGGAATCCCGACTCCGCCGCGCTCACGGCACCGATACCCAACAGCAGCCCCGCAACTACGACACCAGCAAGTTTTCTCTTCAACATGTCATGTCTCCTATCAAGAATTGATTTGTCAATCTGGCGTCCGCCGAGCCACATCGCTCTCGCAATCCCGTTCAACGTCGCCATGCCATTAAGTCGGGCGTAAGGACAGATTCTTACGAAGAAAAATCTGTCTCGTGAGTGTAAGGAACGGGCTGATCGGACGACGGGTCGTCGCCCTCAAGGGAACGCCACAAACGACGAGGACAGACGCAGACCGGATGCGCCCGGCGATGTGGACACACCGCCCATGCGCCGTCGGCAGACAAGAGCGCAGCGTGTGCGTATACTTCGCCCCTGATCAAAACGCCGGCGTATCCCGCAAGCATGCACGTGTGAGGAGAAGGGGCGATCGTCGATTCCGACGTGCCGCGATAATCGGCATCCGCTGGGCAAGGATGGGCAAATGAGGATGGACGCGCTGAAAGTATGCTGCCGGTGGGAGCACCTGAAAGCTACCGGCGGTGTCGCGCTGGTTGTGGGCACATGGCTTACGCTGGTTAACCAGGCGGATGTCATCGCGACTCAGGGCGTCGGTGTCGCCGTACTGTTGAAGGTGATGGTCAATTACCTGACGCCTTTCGTCGTTTCCAATATCGGCCTGCTCGCGCGCAAGGCATGATCTTGCGCGCCTCGGACAAGTTTGCAGGCACGCGCAAAACAGTCAACGTTCCGTCGTGGTCGTGGTTCGCGCAATAACTTTCGCTCGTTCCAGGCCACGCGCCCGGCTCGCCTCGCGCACGCGCGCCCGAATGAGCCTGCCGGCGAATTCGGATGCCGGCATCGGCCGTCCGAACAGGAAGCCCTGAGCTTCTTCGCACTGTCGTGCCCGGAGAAACTCCGCCTGCATCTCGGTTTCCACGCCCTCGGCCACGATGCGCTTGCCCAGGCTGTGTCCCAGGCCGATGATCGCGTCACAGATCGCGCTGACATTGGGGTCGATGCCGATGTCGTCGACGAACGACTTGTCTATCTTGATCGAGTCGATTTCAAATTTCCGTAGATAACTCAGCGAAGAATACCCGGTTCCGAAGTCATCTATGGCGAGCTGCACGCCTACCTGCCGCAACGCCGAGAGTATCGATACGGTCTGTTCCACGTCGTTCATGGCGACGGATTCCGTAATCTCCAGCTCAAGCAGACCCGGCCCGGTCCCGTGCGCGGCGATTGCGGCCTTCACGATTTGCGGAAGCCCGGGATCATGGAACTGCTGTCCGGACAGGTTAACCGCGATCCGCGGCGGCGCGAATCCGGCATCCCGCCAGCGCCGGATTTGCGCGCACGCTTCACGCAAAGCCCATTCTCCGATGCCGATGACGAGACCCGTCGCTTCCGCAACGGGGATGAACTCCGCCGGGGAGATCCAGCCACGGCTGGGATGCAGCCAGCGGATGAGGGCTTCGCAACCTTTCATTCCCTCCGCGCCGGGCGCGAGACTCACCTTGGGTTGATAGAACAGCCTGAACTCTCCCCGTTCAAGTGCCGCACGCAACTCTCTCTCGGTCTTCTGACGTTGCCGGGCCTTGTCCGACATTATCGGAGAGAAGAACTGGTAACTCGCCTGCGAGTCATTGCGAATCTGCGTGAGCGCGATCTCGGCATCGTGTAGAAGCGCCTTTGCGTCCGCGCCGTCTGCAACGGTGTCGGCGATACCGATCCTGCCCTTGAGACGGATCTCCTCGTCCTCGATTCTCATCGGCTGAGTCAGCCGGCCCAACAGTTCTTCCGCAAGTTGAGCGACCGCCGGGGCGTCGCCGAGGCCGCATTGAACTACGCCAAATTCGTCAGCCCCCAGCCGCGCCACAAACCGCCCACCCGGAAGATCCGCGCCAAGTCGCCGTGCGACTTCAACGAGCACGCGGTCTCCCGCCGGGTGCCCCAACGCATCGTTTACAGCCCGGAAGCCCGCCAGGTTGAGCACGAGCACCGCCACGCCATGGCGCCTCGCGCCATGCGGCTGAAGCGCCTGGCCGAGAAGCTCGACGAAGAACTCGCGATTCGGCAATCCGGTCAAGGTGTCGTGCCGCGCCAGAAAACGCGCGCGCTCCTCGGCGCGCAGGCGGTCGGCGCGCTTGCTCTCCGTGATCCTGACAAGCATATCGTTATGCGCGGTGAATACGTCGCCCAGCTCGTCTCGCGGCCGCCTGTCGAGCTGGAAGGTATCCGCCTGGTCCGGATTCTGCGCCGCGCCGAGCATGCTGCGGCGCAATCCCAGTATGGGGTGCAATACCGAATGGTAGAGCACGAGCATCGTTGCGGTCGTGACGACGCCCACGATCAGAGCCACCAGCCCGGCGATGCGCAGCACGAAGGCAAGCAATGCGGAGTTGACGGCGGAGCTGTCCATCCGGGCGAGCAATATCAGCGACGCACCGTCGATGTTCTGACTCCAGGCGATGTCGTAGCACCTGCCATTCGAGACGCGGCGCCGCGCAACCTGATGCGAATCCCGCAACACGGCGTCGATGTCGAAGTCATCGAAGCCGGCGTCCCCGGCACGGGCAAGGATGGAACCGTCGCGCTGGCGAACGCTCAGACCAACGATCTCGGTATCGCGCAGCAGCCGCGCAAGGCGCGGCTGAAGCTGCTCGCGCGACAGCGCTCCGCGGTCAGCGGCGAGCGCCGCCGTTATCGTCGCGGTCGCCTTGTCTTCAAGACGGCGAAACTCATCCCGGTAAAAACCGACTGCAGAGGGGACGAGAATGATGCTCTCTATCGCAAGTATCGACACAAAAACCGAGAACGTGATCGAGCGGCACAATTTGCAGTCGACCAGAGACCGCAACAGATTCCAGCGCAAGTCCGCCGGCGAGACTGCCGGAGACGCGGTATTTCGATCCGCGCCCGCCGCTCTCGCGTCATGTCCTCCGCCTCGGTTGAAGGCGCCTGATACGGACCTGTCCATGACCGTTAGATCGGTCAATGCCGGCAAAACCTTACAGTCCGGCCCGGGAAACCGATCGGTTCGAATAATTGTAAGAAATCGCGGAATCGAACGACTTTGCATCAGGCGCGGTGGGGCGATGGAAAGCCGGACAAAGCGCCTTGTAAGGTTTTGCGTGCCGATCCGGTCCTAATAGGACTCGGCAACGAGACTGGCCCGAATCCACGGACCAATAGACAGGAAACCGTTCCTAATCGTCAGACAGACAAGGAGATTGCAAAATGAACTTTCGTTCGAATTCAAGCATTAAATCGCTGGTTTCAAGCGGCTTGATCGCGGTTGCCCTGGGGGCTCCCGGTGCCATGGCGGCGAGCCCTTGTAGCCCGTGCGGCGCGATACCCCGGTCCGCCAGGGCGAAGTATCCATGCGCGGCGAATAATCCGTGCGCAGCCAGAAATCCCTGTGCGGCAAAAAACCCGTGTGCCGCGAAGAATCCATGCGCGGCAAAGAATCCGTGCGCCGGCAAGAATCCGTGTGCGGCCAAGAAGTAGTCCCAGCGATTCCCACTAAGAGGAGGATCATCGTGAATCTCGAGATCAAACCGCTCGTCAAGTCGCTGGCTTCGGCGGGCGTAATCATGCTTGCTTTGGGCGCGACAACTGGCTTCGCCGCCACTCCGAATCCCTGTGCCCCCGCTGCCAAGTCCGGCGCCAACCCCTGCGCGGCGAAGAATCCCTGTGCCGCGAAGAACCCGTGTGCTGCCAAGAACCCATGCGCGGCGGGCGACAAGGTGGATCCGAAGCTCGTGACCCGCCCGAAGAACTACAAACCCTTCAAGGCGGACCGTGCACAACTGGTGAAAGACGGCGAGGCGTTGTGGAAAGACACCAAGCTCAGCACCAACGGCATGTCGTGCAATACCTGCCACGTCGGAGGCACCGCGTCGTTTGCTCCCACCTTTGCCAAGCCGTATCCACACATGGTGGCGATGGCCAAGGAAAAAGGCGGGGTCAAGCAGGTTCATCTCGACGAGATGGTGCAGTTCTGCATGGTCGTGCCGATGGCCACTAAACCGCTGCCGTGGGATTCCCGCCAACTTGCAGCACTTACGGCCTATAGCGGTGAATTGCAGAAGAAATTCAAGGCGAATCCGTGCGCGGCCAAGAACCCCTGTGCCGCCAAGAATCCGTGTGCGGCGAGGAACCCCTGTGCCGCGAAGGCGAACCCGTGTGCCGCCAAGAGAAAATGAGGCGCATCTTCTGACCTCAACGAGCGGGCAGCGTCAACCGGTGGTTCGCACGGCTGATCTGCCGGTACTTCGGATCCCGGATATCAGCATGTTTCCGGCCCGCCGCCTGCGCGCGATGCTGATGGCGGGGGCCGAAGCATCGGAGTGCAGACGCGTGCTCGAGCGCGGCGGCATCAATCTGGTGAGCGAAGTCCTGCGGGGTCAGGGCGAGTTCGTGGAATTCGAGCACTACCCGAAGGAGGATGTTTACGATCCCGAATCGCGGGCGCAATACTACTATCACGCCCATCGCGGCATCCGCGGAGAGCACGGTCACTTCCACACTTTCCTCAGGCAACCCGACTTGGCTTCGCGGCGGACTCCCTCATCCGACCCCGGGACCAGGCCGGGACCTGCCGAGGATGACGAGGCGGTGACGCATCTGATCGCCATCTCCATGGACGCGTATGGGTGGCCGACAGGCCTCTTCGCGACCAATCACTGGGTGACCGGTGGACAGTGGCGTTCGGCGGAAGACACCATCGGCATGCTGCCCGGATTCCAGATCGACCACGCGTATCCTTCGTGGCCCGTGAACCGCTGGCTGGGCGCGATGTTCATCCTGTTCCGCCCGCAGATCGAAGCGCTGCTCCGCCATCGCGATCACGTGGTCGCCGCATGGGCGGCGGCGCACCCTGGCTGCGATGTCCACGAGGACCGGTCGCTGGACGTCACGGGCTTCATTTCAGTAGACGTCGAGCGGACGGTGGAGACTGTCCGCGATCACCTTCATATCGCGGAGTCGGGATAAACGGTGAGCAGAAGGACAAGCGCTTCAATTGATTGCGCGCCGGGTTCGCCGCGTGGAGTCACGCTCGGCGGGATGGTGGTTTGCGCGCTATTTGCGCTGCCGGTGTACGGCGCCACCGACCTCCCGCGAGTGATCGAACTCACTCAACTACCCTGTCAGTTCCTGGAAAGCGAGAACGGAATCGATCGCAAGTACGTATCGCGCTCCATCAAGGATTGCGAGGCAATCAACGCAAAGACATCCAAGGAGCGCCTCGCTGGCGCAAAGGTGCTGGAGTTGAAGGCTGGAAAATACGTGTTTCGCGTGACCAACAGGAACGTTCCTTACGAGCTCGGCTTCTGGCTGCGCGGCGCTTCGACCGTCGCGCGTGTGACACTGCCGAGCGTCTCCGGCGGCGGTCTGCTTCCGGGACGCACCCGGGATTACGAGATCGATCTCAAACCAGGTGAATACGTGTATTCGTGCCCGCTCAACACGACGCCGGATTACAGGCTCACGGTACGGTGACGCCACACGGCTCGTGCGCCGGGTCGCAAGCCCGGTTACGGGCGCGAATTCGCGGAAAGGCACAAGTGGATTATTGCGCTTCGACCAAGAGAATACCGACCAACATGGCAACCATCAAGTACCCTTCCGGCATACGACGCTTGGCGTACTCGGCCGCTTTCATGGTATCGATATTTGCTGCGATGCCGGGTGCGGCAAGCGCTGCTGACCCGGTATCGTTGCCGGGAACGGTGCTTATCAAGACGGAATACGACTTCGACGCCCTGGTGAGCCGGGTGGAAAAGGCGGTCGCCGGCCATAAGATGGGGCTCGTCGCCCAGGCCAGCGCCAGCCGCGGCGCCGCGGCGCGCGGCGTGAAGATTCCCGGCAACGCTGTCCTCATGGTCTTCCGCAACGATTACGCAGTACGCATGCTGACGGCGAGCGTAGCCGCCGGCATCGAGGCGCCGCTGCGAATCTACGTGACGGAAAACGCGGACGGCACGGCGAGCCTCGCGTATCGCACGCCAAGCGCGGTGTTCGCGCCGTACAAGAACCGCGCGCTCGACGAGATGGCGAAAGAACTCGATGCCGTCTTCCAGAACATCGTACGCGACGCTGCCGGCAGGTGAAATAACGGATGCCGTGCCACGGCGTCCCCGGTACGCAGTAGCCACGGCGGCATTGGCGCTGTCCGGTGTGCTGCTGGTCTGGTTCCCGGGCGAAAGCTGGAGGATGCATGTGCTTCTCCTGCTCGGAATGGCGCTGGGCGCCGTGCTTTACCTGACATCGTTCGGATTTGTATCGTCGTATCGGGAGTTCGTGCTGCGCCGGGGCACGGCGGGCTTGCAGGCGCAAATAGTGATGCTTATGCTCGCCACCGCCCTGTTCGCCCCGGTGCTGGCAAACGGCTCCGCTTTCGGGCATTCCATGTCGGGGGCGGTCGCCCCGGTGGGTATCCAGGTATTAGCCGGTGCTTTTCTGTTCGGCCTGGGGATGCAGCTTGCCGGCGGCTGCGGCTCCGGCACCCTGTTCACCGCGGGCGGAGGTAGCATGAGAATGCTCGTCGTCCTCCTGTTCTTCTGCGCCGGTTCGTTCTGGGCGAGCTTGCACATGAGCTGGTGGGAGCGGCTTCCGTCGCGCGGCGAAGTCGTGCTCGGCGACCTCGTCGGCTGGACCGGGGCGACCGCATTGCAACTGGCGATCCTGGCCGCCGTCTGGACATGGCTGGCGTTACTTGCCCCGGCGGGCGCGGAACGATCGCCCAGACGGATCAGCGTATTCGCTGGCAATCGCACGTTGCTGGCAGGTGCCGTGCTGCTCGCCGTGCTCGCGTTCCTCGTACTGCTCGTCGCCGGGCATCCCTGGAGCATTACCTGGGCCTTTGCGCTGTGGGGCGCAAAGGCCGCGATCGCATTCGGCTGGCAGCCGGATAACAGCGCATTCTGGAACGGGGACTTTCAGCGCACGGCACTCGAGGGCGGCATCCTGGAAGACGTCACTTCGGTGACCGACATAGGGATCGTGTTGGGTGCACTGGGCGCGGCGGGTATTACCGGTAGATTCAGACCACGTATGTCGTTTTCCGCGGCATCGTTGGCCGCCGCGGTGATCGGGGGGCTGGCGATGGGTTACGGCGCGCGCATCGCTTACGGCTGCAACATCGGCGCGTTCTTTTCGGGCGTCGCCTCCACCAGTCTGCACGGATGGGTGTGGATCATCGCTGCCCTGGGCGGCACCGCGATCGGCGCAAGATTGCGCCCCTGGTTTGGTCTGCAGGAC
The DNA here is from genome assembly GCA_016202605.1 of Betaproteobacteria bacterium. Lineage (GTDB taxonomy): Bacteria > Pseudomonadota > Gammaproteobacteria > Burkholderiales > SG8-41 > DSOT01. Next base: position 19,646 of record JACQOJ010000100.1, on the reverse strand, counting down.
CGCGCTCGGGGCTGAGGTGGCACCAGGAGTCCCCGGCGGGGGTCTTGGAACAAAGGAGAATTGACCGATGCGAACCCTGAACATCAAGCGCGCAATTCGCCGTACACGGTGGGCAGCGGTCGCGGCACTGCTGGCGTGGGTCGCGGCCGTTTCGGCCGACCCCCAATGGAAAAGCGAATGGCCGCGCACCGATTTCACCAAACGTTCCGTGCCGCTGGAGGAGATTCACTCCGGAGGACCTCCCAAGGACGGCATTCCCGCAGTCGACCAGCCTCGATTCGTGACACCCGACGAAGCCGGAAAATGGCTCGACCGTCGCGAGCCGGTGATCGTTTTCGAATTGAACGGTGACGCGCGCGCCTACCCGCTGCAGATCCTCATGTTTCACGAGATCGTCAATGACACGGTGGGCGGTGTGCCGGTCGCGGTCACATTTTGCCCGCTGTGCAACGCGTCGATTGTGTTCGACCGGCGGGTGGACGGCGCGGCGCTCGACTTCGGCACCACCGGCAAGCTGCGCAAGAGCGATCTGGTCATGTACGACCGTCAGACGGAAAGCTGGTGGCAGCAATTCACCGGGAAAGGGATTGTCGGCCGTTATACCGATGTAACCCTCAACCAGCGTTCCTCGACCATCGCCGCGTTCCAGGAATTTCGCAGGGCTTATCCCCAGGGTCGCGTGCTGTCGCGGCAAACGGGCTTCGTCAGGCCGTATGGCAAGAACCCGTACCGCGGCTACGACCGCATCGGCGACATGCCGTTCCTGTTCGCGGATGCCGTGGACCCACGGCTGCCGGCGATGGAGCGCGTTCTCGGTGTCGCCCTCGGCGGAAAGACGCGGATCTATCCTTTCGCCGCGCTTGCCGCGACGCCCGTCATCAACGACGAGGTAGGCGGTGAGCCGGTCGCCGTCTTCACCCAGGAAGGCTTGCTGTCCGCGCTCGACGCCGAACTCATCCGCGACTCACGCCGCATTCCCGCGGCGGCGGCCTACAGCCGCAAGCTGCGCGAGCGGGTAATGTCGTTCGAGCGCCGCGATGGCCGCATTCACGACCGCGAGACCGGTTCGGAATGGGACATATTCGGACGCGCCATCGCCGGACCATTGAAAGGGGCGCGCCTGAAAGCGGCGGACAGCGGCGTGCATTTCGCGTTCGCCTGGCTCGCGTTCAACCCTCACTCAGAAATCTACGCGGCGCCGAAGCGAGCCGGCAGATAGTGCCCGGACGTTGCCACCTGATCGGCCGATGAACAATGTTCTGAACATTCTGGGTCGCGCCCTCGCGCACTATCTCGCGCAGCCGATCAGCCACTACGAGCCGCTTGCCACCAGCGATCCGGGGCAACTGCACCGCGCACTGCGCCCGTGCGACGTGCTGCTGGTGGAGGGCAACACCCGCATCAGCACCGCGATCAAGTATTTGAGTCAGTCAACGTGGTCGCACGCAACGCTCTATATCGGCGATGCCCTGGCGGGCTTCCGGAACGATCCGGATCCGCCGGCATTGGTCGAGGCCGATCTGCTGCAGGGCGTATGCGCCGTTCCGCTCAGCCGCTACCATCACTTTCATACGCGGATTTGCCGGCCGGTCGGGCTGAGCGAGGCCGACCGCCGCCATATCGTCGAGTCCGCGGTCGCGCGTATCGGCCACACCTACGACCTCAAGAACGTGATCGATCTCGCGCGTTATCTGCTGCCAACGCCACCGGTACCGGTGCGATGGCGACGGCGGATGATCGCGCTGGGCAGCGGCGAGCCGACCCGCGCGATCTGCTCCACCCTGATCGCCCAGTTGTTTCAAGCGGTGGGCTATCCGATCCTGCCGCGGATCGAAACCCGTCCGGCTCCCAGACCGGGGTGCGAGCACTGCGTGCAGGAAATTCTGCACATCCGCCACCACAGTCTGTTTGCGCCGCGGGACTTCGACATCTCGCCGTATTTCGCGGTGGTGAAACCCACGATCGAAAACGGGCTTGACTACAAGAGCCTGGCGTGGGAGGACGTGTAAGGTTTGGGCTTCCACATCGGTCTCCCACATAAGCGCCGCACGAATTTCAGCACGATGCGGCCAACGGATTCCCGAGGCTCGCTTGCCTGGGAAGACTTCACGATTGACGGTCTCGGCATGGAGGTAGCGGATGAACCACAGAAAACTTGGCGCGATCGCAGTGCTGCTTCTCGTCACCGTACTGACCGGATGCGCGCAACAGCGGATCGGCAACGATCCCCAGGCCCGGGCGCCGTGGCCGGAGCAATCCGGTTCCGTGGGAGATTGACATTCCGAACCGAGAATGCTGCATTGCGTGCACGGCGGTTCCGTCGGTCGATGAGCCGGCGCCTTCCGCGATGACTCGATGGAAAACGAGCCTGTGATGTTTGAAGGTGGCAAATCCAGGTTTGAACGCGTGGTCAGGGCCTTCTCCACGGAGCTGTACCGGTACGCCTACTGGCTGTGCCGTGACCGCTTTGTCGCGGAGGACCTGGTGCAGGAGACATTTGCGCGAGCGTGGCAGGCCTGGGAGAAACTGCAGGATGAGAACGCGGTCAAGGCGTGGCTTTACTCGATACTGCGCAACGAACATGCCCGCCTGTTCGAGCGGAAGCGGCTGGACAGGGACGACGAGCAGGACCTCGGCGAGATTCCCGATACCGTGAGTTCGAATCCTCACGCGAGCCTCGAAATTCGGGAGGCGATCCATTCGCTGCCGCAGAGCTACCGCGAGCCCCTGTTGCTGCAGGTCCTGGGCGGATTCAGTTGCAGCGAGATCGCCGGTTTGATGGGAATCAGCGAGGGCGCCGTGATGACTCGCTTGAGCAGGGCGCGCTTGGCGTTCAGACAGCTCCCGGGATGGGATGTCATGACAAGGAAGAAGGCATCATGAATTGCATGGAGTTGCGGCGATCGTTGCTGGTCAATCCGCGGCTGCGGGACGGGGACCTACAGACGCATCTCGCGGAATGCGCGGCCTGCTCCGCGTTCGCCAGGCAAATGGAAAGCCTTGAGTCCCGGATTGAGGAAGCCGCTCGCGTGCCGGTTCCCGAGGCGCTTGACGAGCGCGTTCTTCTGCGGCAGAGCATGCGCCGACCGGCGAGATTCGCAATGCTCGCCCTCGCCGCGTCGATCACGCTCGCAGTGGGCCTGGGAATTCTTGTCGTTCACGAACGCGGACCCGGCGGCGGCGAGATAGTCTCCGGAGTCGCGCTTGGCAGCGAGCATCCTGCCGTAGCGGCGATTTCGTACGTTCTTGACAATGAACCGCAGTTGCTCGAGGAAGGCCGCCGCGGCGATCCGGCGGTGATGCGCGGCGCCTTTGCGCGGCTCGGCCTGAACCTGCCCGCGAATGGCGTCACCGTGCGCTACCTCGGAAAATGCCCGGTGGTGCCAAGCGGCACGGGAGAACACGTGGTGCTGGATACTCCTGTTGGCCGCGTCACTTTGATACTCGTGCCCGAGCAGCCCTTCACTTCGCCCGTTGTGGTCGCGGATCGCGACAAGACCGCGGTCGCGCGGGCCGTCAGGACCGGTGGCTATATTCTCATCGCCGACTCGTTGAAGAACGCACGGCAGATCGAGAAGATGTTGATGTAACCGCAGGCAGTCCGATGTTCCCGATCGACGCTCGGTATTGACCGAACGTTCCGGGCACTTCGATCGGGTTCCTTTCTTTCTCAACGACAACTCGTTTCGCGCGACCGTCAGGCATCCATCTCCGGATGTTCGCGGCGCCGCGCACAAGATTCATCTCCGATGTAAGGAAGTCAGGCGCCAACCGATCATATGCATGTAAGTCGGCCACATCGCGAGCATCGTGATACCGGTCGGACTACTTACCGTCAGGTGAATTCCAGACCTCAAGGAGATAGACATGTTACAACGCAAACACGCAGGTATCGCCGTCATGACCTTGCTGCTCTCTTCGAGCGTGGCTTACGCAGGCGGTTCGGGGTTTCCGAGCAGCGCGCCGGAACTGGCGACCGGACCGGCGAGCAGTGCCCTCCAGCGCAGCGTGATCAAATCCGGCAGCAGCCACACGGAAGTATCGGTGTTTCCAAGCAGCGCTTCAGAAGCGGGAGAAGGGCTCGCATATCGCGGCAGCGAGCGGCTGCGGGCCCCGATGACCGGCATCGCGCAACCCGGGGATTCGGTATTTCCGAGCTCTTCGAACGAAACCGGCCCGGTGCTGTGACGGATTCCGCACATCGAGCGGGCGACGGGAAAGTTCTGTCGCCCGCGCAGTGCCGGCCTATCCACCGGGTCCCGGCGTGATTGCCATCGGCACGATGCCTCTCGCGCCGAAGCGCCGCACCAGCTCGTCATCGCTTTTCAGGCACGCCTCCCGGAGCTCGAAAAACGCCCCGCCCGCGACGGTATCGCGCCAGAACCACTGCTGCGCCTCGAGCGCCGCGCGCGCGCCGGGCTGCGCCGCCACCGCTTCGAGATAATACGCCTTGAGGTCCTGGCACACGAGGCGCAAGGCGAGTACACGTGTCAGATCTTCCCGATAACTCGGCAGCGCCGGGTCGGCGATGAAATCCGTCACGAACCTTGCCGCCGCTTCCGCGGTCAGGCCGCTCAAGGCCGCCGTGGTCCGCCCGCGCTCTCTTCTGGCCAGCTCGTACCACGGTGCGAGATCGGCGATTTCATTCTGCAATTTACCGGCAAGACCGTCTTCCGCTCCTGGACGGCTGAAACTCACCGGACAGGCAAAGCCTTGCGCCTCATCGCCCACCGGCTGCGGCGCTTCCTCCGGATAACCTTCGAGCACCGGGCCGCTCGGCGCCTCCAGCAACCGCAACACGGCGATCAGCACGCGCCGCTGAAAAGCCGCGTCGTTTGGCACGCCGAACGGCCGGCCGAGAACGAACGGCACCCACAGCGCGCGCGGCGGTTTCATCACGTCGGTATGCTCGCGCACCAGCGAGATCTGCGTCGTCGCCACACCTTCTGCCTCGAGATAATGGCCGAGGGCGCCCACGGCGCCCGTGCAGTTCGGTCAGACCGGAGTGAGCAGCGCGGCGTCCACGCGGTCTTTCTTGAGCAACACCGCGAGCTCTCGCGCTTTGGGCTCGAGGCTGCGGGGTGGCGCCGCGCCCATGAATGCATAATGATAGTCCGCGGCCGCGCCAATCACGCCTTCCGCGGCGAGTTCCCTCAACCGGTCGATGGGAAAAACAACATTGACGTCCTGCTGGAAGCCGGTGCGGTCAAAATTGGACGACAGGTGGCTCATGACGAGATCACCCGCGCTGGCGCTGCCGGGAATTACCCGGTAGTCGGACGCGGCCGCCCCGTCGGCGAACGGGCGGTCTCCGAGGCGGTGGATGCCGGCGGTGGTGACGATCGCTACCCGCCGCTTGTCGATCGCGGGGCCCGTGACCCAGGGGCGGCCGTCGAAACCCGACAGGTCCTTGAGTTTTCCCAGCAGAAAATCACGCTCTCCAGCGGTGAGGTCGGCGAGACGAACCATCGAATCGATACTCCTGCTTGTCCGCTACGGCGCGTGTACGCCCGGCGTCCACCCTGACGCGCCCAGATGCTTGCGCGCGAATTCCAGCGGATGATCCTCGAGCCGGGTGGCGAGCGTGTCGTTCCAGCGGTTAAGCCACCCGAACAACGCGACCACGGACACGATTTCGATGATGGCGTCTTCGGAGAAGTGCTTCTTCAGCTCGAGAAAGTGCTCGTCCGTCACCGACGGCGGGCAACCGCCTGCCGCGAGCGCCAGGTTGAGGGCTGCCCGTTCGGCCGGCGTGAACAGGGGACTGCCCTGGAACTGCCACAGCGCGCGCAGCTTATCCTCGGATACGCTGCCGCGCTCCACGACGCTCTCGGCATTGTGCGCCGTGCAATAGCGGCAGCCGGCGGCGTTGCTGACGACCTCGGCCACCATGAACCGCAATGCCGGCGCCACTTCGCCGGGATCGCCTATCACGGCGTCACGCAGCTCGCGAAGCGCCCTGAAGATCCTCGGCTTGCGCGCAAGCGTGTACCAACTGTTCGGAACGTAGCCACGGGACTTCGCTGCGCGTTCGAATTCCTGCGCAAACTCAGCCAGCCGGTCGGCCGGCGCGGGTGATATTCTCGCCATCATTCCTCCTTGGTGTCGTCAACATTTCATTCGCCGTCAGGCAGACTGAATCACATAATAGAACGATCGTTCCATAACGGGCCAAAAAATTTAGCGCCCGGAGGCTGCCTGCTTCGCCCGCCCGCCGCGGGTTCCACCGCCCATCGACTGACCGCGGTCGCGCGCCGCGTGACGGCCGCTCCGGCGCTCGCCGGTGGAGGCACCCGCGATAACGCACAACGCGCTTTTCACGGCATCCCGCATGGCATCCCGGTCGACACCTACCCGCGACATCACCCTGATGCCCTGCAGGACGGTTATCAGCAGGCGCGCCAGCGCTTTGGGCTCTACACCTTCCGCCAACTGACCGGCCTGTTGCGCGTGAACCAGACGTTCGAAAATCGCGTGCTCAACCCGGCGAAATGCCCCGCGTATCAGAGCCGCGACTTCCGGATCGCCCAGGCCCAGCTCGACCGCCGAGTTCGTGAGCAGGCACCCCCGGCGCATGCGATCGATCGGGGCCTCGACGAGCCCGAGAAAGAATTGCCTGACCGCTTCGCCGGGGGGATCGACTTCGAGCAGGCGGCGAATGTTGTCTTCCACCACCAGATCCAGATACCGCTTGATGCCGGCGACAAACAGCGCCCGCTTATCCGGATAGGCGCCGTATATGCTGGCGCGGTTGACACGCGTCCGATCGACCAGGTCTCCGATCGAGGTCCCCTCGTAGCCGCGCGCCCAGAACGCCTCCATCGCCCGATCGAGCAGCGCCACTTCATCGTATGCTTTGGGACGTGCCATCACATGTTCCTGTCGTCCCGGCTATTGTAGAATATTCGTTCCAGAATGCAACCCTTTCGGACGACCGGGCGCCGAAGAGGCGACGGTTTTGAAGGCATGTGTTGTGTCGCACCACCCCGATCCCGGCGCTCGATCATGTGCCGGCGGCAAATGTCGCACCCGCCGGCAGAACCATCGGATGGCTCGATACTCCAAATCGCTATACGATTGTGAATAGAATCATCAAGCCGACCCGGCGGTCAGGGGGGCCTCGTCCCGAATGGGACACCGCGTGTAAGGTGTTGCCGGGACGGACGACTTATGAATTTATCCAGGGCCACCTGGTATTCAGCGAATATCGCGCTCGCTTGGAGAACATGGAATGCACGCTACGCTGCCATTGATCGAGGACACCGACTTTCCGGCGATCCGCCGGCGCCGCATCGAAACCCTGCAGGTCAACCTGGGCTACAAGTGCAACCAGAGCTGCGTCCATTGCCACGTCAACGCGGGGCCGAACCGCACTGAAATGATGAACCGCGATACGGCGTTCGAGGTGATCGATTTCCTCAAGGCGGCAAGTATCCGGACCCTGGACATCACGGGTGGCGCGCCGGAACTCAATCCGCAGTTCCGGATGCTCGTCATGGCTGCTCGCAACCTCGGCGTGCACGTCATGGACCGCTGCAATCTCACCGTCCTGGAGCAGCCCGGACAGGAGGACCTCGCCCGGTTTCTTGCCGATCACGAAGTCGAGATGGTGGCGTCGCTGCCGTGCTATCTGGAGGAGAATGTGGACCGGCAGCGCGGCAAAGGCGTATTCGAGGCGAGCATCCGCTGTTTGCAAACACTGAACCGCTTCGGTTACGGCCGGTCGGGATCGGGCCTTACTCTGAATCTCGTCTATAACCCGCAGGGCCCGGTGCTGCCACCGGCGCAGGACCGGCTCGAGCAGGACTATCAACGGCAGCTCAACGAGCGCTTCGGCATCGTCTTCAACCGGCTGTTTGTGCTCACCAACATGCCGATCCAGCGCTTCGGCAGCATGCTGATATCGAAAGGACAGTTCGAGCCATACATGGATCTGCTGAAGCACGCGTACCAGCCGCAAACCCTTGAATCCGTGATGTGCCGCACCCTGCTCTCTGTCGACTGGCGCGGTTACGCTTACGATTGCGACTTCAATCAGATGCTGGGGCTTCCGCTCGCCTGGAAAGGCAGGCCCCGCGTGCACTTGAGGGAACTGATAGGGAAGAACCTCGGCGGAAATCCGATCGTGGTCAAGGACCATTGCTACGGCTGCACCGCCGGGCAGGGTTCGAGCTGCGGCGGCGCGCTCGCCGCCTGATCTTCGATCAGCCAAGAGGCGCATCCGTGCTGATCACGACCTTGCTTTTTCTGACCACGCTCTTCGTCGCGTATGCCAACGGCGCGAACGACAACTTCAAGGGTGTGGCTACCCTGTTTGGCAGCGATGCCGCCACCTACAAGAGCGCGATCGCGCTTGCCACGATCACCACGTTCGCGGGCTCGCTGTGCTCGGTGTATTTCGCCGAGGCGTTGGTGGGCGCGTTCTCGGGCGCGGGTCTGGTCCCGCCTGCGGTCGCGGCGTCCCCCGAGTTCCTGCTCGCGGTCTCCGCTGGCGCCGGTGCGACCGTTATCCTGGCGACGCTGTTGGGGCTGCCCGTCTCGACGACCCACGCGCTGATCGGCGCCCTGGCCGGCAGCGGTCTCCTCGCGGTGGGATCACAGTTGAATTTTGCCCACTTGGGCTCCGGGTTTTTCGCCCCGCTCTTGCTGGGCCCTGCGCTCGCAGTGTTGCTGACCGTTCCCCTCTACCGGGCGTTGCGTAACATTTCAAGCCGGATCGGCATCAAACGCGAGACCTGCATCTGCGTAGGCGCGCGCCAGTTCGTGCCGGTCCGACAACTCCAGTACCACGCAGGCCTGCGGCAGTTCACCATGCCCGGGTCTTCCCCGGCGGGTGTTGACATTGCCGTCGGCACGCCGGCGTACTGCGTCGAAAAATACGCTGGCGGACTCTGCGGCATTTCCGCGCAAGCGCTGGTCAGCGGCCTGCATTATCTCAGCGCGGCCGTCGTCAGCTTCGCCAGGGGCCTCAACGATACGCCGAAGATCGTCGGCCTTCTGCTGGTCGTCGAGGCGTTGGATATCCAGATCGGGCTGCTGGCGATCGCGACGGCCATGGCCATCGGCGGGCTGCTCAACACCAGAAAAGTCGCCATCACCATGAGCAAGAAAGTCGCCAGCATGAATGACGGGCAGGCGCTCACGGCCAACCTGGTCACCGGGTTTCTCGTCATATTCGCGAGCCGCTTTGGACTGCCGGTCTCGACAACTCATGTTTCCGTGAGCGCGATCGGCGGCATCGGCCTTGCGAACGGCTCGGTAGACAAAGGTTTGGTGGGAAGCATTGCCGCCTCCTGGTTTTTGACATTGCCGGTCGCGGCGGCGATCGGTGCGCTCACTTACGGCGTGCTCGGTTATTTCCCTCTCAATTGACGTGGAGCGAACATGGACACCTCCTATCTTTCGACGACGCATGATGTCTACAAGGAAGCCGCCCTCAATCCACAACAGAGCCTGTGCTGCACCACCACGCCGGTCTGGCGGCTTCCCGATCTGTCGATCCCCAAGAAGATGCTCGCGATGAACTACGGCTGCGGCAGCACGGTCCATCCGCGCGATCTCGTCAACAGCCCCACCGTTCTTTACGTCGGCGTCGGCGGCGGGATGGAATTGCTGCAGTTCGCCTATTTTTCCCGCCGCAAGGGCGGCGTGATCGGCCTCGACGTCGTCGATGAAATGCTCGCCGCGTGCCGCGAAAACCTCCACGAAGCCGAATTGCAGAACCCGTGGTTCAAGTCCGCTTTCGTCGACTTGCGCAAGGGCAACGCGCTCGATCTGCCGATCGCCGACGCCTTCGCAGACGTGGCTGCACAGAACTGCCTGTTCAATGTCTTTCACGAGCGTGACCTGGAGCGCGCCCTGTCGGAGATTTACCGGGTGCTGAAACCGCATGGCAGGCTGATCCTGTCGGACCCGGTGTGCGAAACACCCATGCCCGATCGCCTCAAAAACGATGAGAGGCTGCGCGCGCTGTGCCTGAGTGGGGCAATCCCGCTGAACGACTACATCGGGCGCCTGACCGACGTCGGCTTCGGCACCATCGAAGTGCGTGCCAAGCGGCCGTACCGGGTGCTATCGCCCCGTCATTACCCGACGGACAAGCTGATCTTCATCGAAAGCGTTGAGATCTGCGCCATAAAGGATCCTGTTCCCGCCGACGGGCCCTGCGTTTTTACCGGGAAATCCGCTATCTATTTCGGCGATCATGACTACTTCGACGATAACAAAGGGCACTTCCTGACCCGTAACCAGCCGCTGGCCGTGTGCGACAAAACCGCCGGGGCTCTCGCCGCGCTGGGCCGGGACGACATCCATATCTCCGCATCAACCTACTTCTACGACGGTGGTGGATGTTGCTAGCAGTCAGCAGGGACCCTCGTAAGCTGCGCGGTGCGAGCGCGCACAATTGGGGAGCATCGAGATGAAAAAAAGCAGGCTGGCGCTGATCCTGTTGATTGCGGGCGCGGTGATCGCATTTTTCGTCTTTGACCTGGGACGCTACTTCACGCTGGAGTTCTTCAGGTCGCAGCAAGCCTCCATCGATGCGTATGTCAGCGCGAATCCCGCGCGGTCCGGATTGATCTTCTTCGCGATTTACGTCGCGGTGACCGGGCTGTCGCTGCCCGGCGCGGCCTTGATGACCCTGGTGGCCGGCGCCGTCTTCGGGCTGTTGTGGGGGACGGTGATCGTATCCTTTGCCTCATCCCTCGGCGCAACGCTTGCGTTTCTCGCTTCCCGCTTTCTGCTGCGCGACTGGGTGCAGGGCAGGTTCGGCGACAAGCTCAAACCCATCAATGACGGCATCGCCAGGGAGGGCGCCTTCTACCTGTTCGCGCTGCGGCTGGTGCCCGCTTTCCCGTTCGTCGTCATCAACCTCGTGATGGGACTCACGCCAATCCGCACCTGGACCTTCTATTGGGTCAGCCAGGTGGGCATGCTGGCCGGCACCATCGTTTACGTCTACGCCGGCACCGAGCTGGGCGCCTTCAAGCTGTCGCCGGGCCTCATCCTCGCTTTCATTCTCCTCGGCGTCTTCCCGCTTGCCGCCAAGAAGACGCTGGAAGCGGTCAAGGCGCGTAAGGTCTATGCAAAGTGGACGAGACCCAAGTCCTTCGACCGGAACCTGGTGGTGATCGGCGCGGGATCGGCGGGACTCGTTTCCGCCTACATCGCGGCGGCAGTCAAAGCCAAAGTCACGCTGATCGAGAAACATCGCATGGGCGGCGACTGCCTCAACACCGGCTGCGTGCCGTCCAAGGCGCTTATCCGCTCGGCAAAGCTGCTCTCCCACATCCGCCGCGCGCGCGATTTCGGCATCCGCGCTGCCCACGCCGACTTTGACTTCGCGGAGGTGATGGAGCGCGTGCAGCGCGTCGTGAAAACCGTGGCGCCGCACGACTCGGTCGAGCGTTACACCGCGCTGGGCGTCGAATGCATCCACGGCGAGGCGAAAATCGTCTCCCCGTGGGCGGTCGAAGTGAAGACCGCGGACGGTACCCACACCCTGACTACCAGGGACATCGTGATCGCCGCCGGGGCCCGCCCCTTCATCCCGCCCATCCCGGGGCTGAAGGAGATCGATCCGCTCACCTCCGATACGGTGTGGGCACTGCGCAAGCTCCCCAGACGGCTCGTCGTGCTGGGCGGCGGTCCCATCGGCTCGGAACTCACTCAGTGTTTCGCGCGTTTCGGCTCGCAGGTGACGCAGGTCGAAATGCTGCCGCGGATCCTGGTGCGGGAAGACCCGGAAGCATCCGAGATGGTGGCAGCCCGGTTCCGCGCCGAAGGCGTCGACGTCCTGGTCAATCACAAGGCGAAAGAAGTGCGCGTTGAGGATGGAGAAAAAATCCTCCTGGTGGAGCACAACGGTGAGGAAAAACGCATCGCGTTCGACGAGCTGCTGTGCGCCGTGGGACGCGTTGCGAACACCGCGGGCTACGGACTCGAAGAACTCGGGATCGAGGTCAGCAGGACGCGGACGGTGCAAACCAATGAGTTCCTCCAGACGATCTACCCCAACATCTACGCTTGCGGCGATGCGGCGGGCCCCTACCAGTTCACGCATACCGCCGCGCATCAGGCCTGGTATGCGGCGGTCAACGCGCTGTTTGGCACGTTCAGGAAATTCCGCGCCGACTACTCCGTGATTCCGTGGGCAACCTTCACCGACCCCGAGGTGGCGCGGGTGGGCCTCAACGAAACGGAGGCGAGGGAACGCGCCATTCCGCACGAGGTTTCGCAGTACGGCATCGACGATCTGGATCGCGCGATCGCGGACGGAGAGGCCCAAGGGATGGTAAAGGTGATCACGCCGCCGGGATCGGACAAGATCCTGGGCGTCACCATCGTCGGGGAACACGCGGGGGACCTGCTGGTCGAATTCATCACCGCGATGCGCCATGGCCTGGGGCTCAACAGGATCCTCGGCACGATCCATACTTATCCGACGCTCGCAGAGGCCAACAAGCATGTCGCCGGGGTGTGGAAGAAGGCGCAGGTGACCGAGGAGCAGATGCGGTTTCTTACCGCATTCCAGGCGTGGCGTCGCAATGCCGGCGGGCTGGCGAGGGTCATCGGCGGGGCATGCGGGTTGTTCGGCAAAGGCTCGCGTGCTGCGCAACCGTCGCATTCACCGCAGTCGACCCACGCGTAGGCTGCGCATTTTCCCGCAGCGGTCGTGAAGGGATGACGAGGGCGGATGCTGAACCACCGGATCGTGCTCGTGTTGCTGGGCTGCCTGCTTGCCGCGACTTCGGCCCGCGCGCAATTCGATCACGCGCACAAAACCTGGACGGCGCTTCTGACGAAGCACGTGGTATTGATCGATGGCGGCAAGGCTTCGCAGGTGCGTTACTCGGACTTCGCCAGGGACCGGGATGCGCTCAAGGCCTATCTCGAGTCGCTGGCGAGGGTAAGCGAGCACGAGTTCAGGAGCTGGCGGAAGGAACAGCAGCTCGCCTTTCTCATCAATGCCTATAACGCGCACATGGTCGAACTGGTCCTCACCCGCTACCCCGACATCGGGTCGGTGTGGGACTTCGGGAAAGTCTTCAACAACCCGTTCCGGAAGAAATTCTTCACCCTGTTCGGCCGGGAGTTCACGCTCGACATGATCGAGCACGAGACCATCCGCGCGAAGGGTGCCTACGATGATCCGCGCATCCACTTCGCGGTCAACTGCGCTTCCGTCGGCTGTCCGATGCTGCGCGAGGAGGCCTACGTCGGGGAACGGCTCGACCGGCAACTGGAAGAACAACTTGTCCGCTTTCTCTCCGATCGATCGCGCAATCGCTACAGCCCGGCCGACGATGCGCTTGAAGTTTCGGAGATCTTCAAGTGGTACAGCATCGACTTCACCAGCGGTCTGAAGGGCATCGCCTCCCGCGAGCAGTTCTTCGCCGACCATGCCAACCTGCTCGCGACAACTCCGGCACATCAAGGAATCATCCGCGCGCAGAAGACGTCGATCCGGTTCCTGGACTATGATTGGGCGCTGAACGACGCGAGGCGCTGAATGCTGTCGATCGTCATTCCCTGCCTCAACGAGGCCGAAGGCATTGCCGGCGCGCTCGAGGCGCTGCAACCGCTCAGGCGGCGCGGCGCGGAGGTGATTCTCGTGGACGGCGGGAGCTCGGATGAATCTCTCGCACGAGGACGCCCGTGGGTGGACCAGGTGCTGACGGCCGCGCGCGGGCGGGCCACCCAGATGAACGCCGGAGCGAATCATGCGCGCGGCGAGATTCTGCTTTTTCTGCACGCAGACTGCCGGTTGCCGGACAACGCCGATGGACTGATCATCGACGGTTTGAGACGCAGCCGCAAGAGCTGGGGCCGATTCGATGTGCGCATCGCCGGCGGCCATCCCCTGCTGCGCGCCGTCGAGACGCTGATGAACGTGCGGTCGCGACTTACCGGCATCGCCACCGGGGATCAGGGCATTTTTGTGACGCGCTCGCTCTTCGAGGCGGCAGGCCATTTTGCGGAAATCGCGCTGATGGAAGACATCGAACTCTCGCGCCGCCTGAAGCGTTACGGAGCACCGTTGTGCCTGCGCCACCGCATTACGGCGTCGGCGCGGCGCTGGGAAGCGCATGGGGTGTTGCGTACGGTGCTCCTGATGTGGGGTCTCAGACTCGCCTACCGGCTGGGGGCCGATCCGGACAAGCTGGCGTTGCGCTATGCCGCGCACAAGGGCTGACACCCGGCTGATGGTGTTCGCGAAGGCGCCGCAGCCGGGCGCCGTGAAGACGCGGCTCGTGCCGGCGCTGGGAGAACAAGGGGCGGCGGCGCTTCACGCGCGCCTGGTCAAGCGGACTCTGGCCGTTGCGCGGGCGGCCGCTATAGGACCGATCGAGTTGCATTGCGCGCCCGACTCCGGCGATTCGTTTCTTCAATTCTGCGGCAGCCGATACCGCGCCGCCCTTATGACCCAGGCCGCCGGTGATCTTGGCGAACGCATGTTGGCTGCGTTTGAGTGCGCGCTCGCCACAGCGCCGCGCGCAATTCTCCTCGGCACGGATTGCCCGGCCTTGAGCCTTCACCACCTGCGTAAAGCGGATCGAGTGTTGAGAGAGGGGCTGAATGCGGTGTTCATTCCGACCGAGGACGGAGGTTACGCGCTCATCGGACTGACTCGTTGCAGCGCCCACATCTTTGATGGCATCTGCTGGGGCGAATCGACCGTGATGGCTGAAACGCGCAAAAAGCTCGCCGCATTGCGGTGGCGCTGGCGGGAGCTCGAGATGCTCTGGGACGTGGACCGGCCCGAAGACTACGAGCGCTTGGTTGCGTCCCGTCTGCTCGAAGGGCAACGGGTCACCGCGTAAGCGACTCGCACGCGGCACAGGCGGGCGCCTTTCCAAGGAACCTCGGCTGGATTTCTCAGTCCGACTCCCTGCTGAACCCCCCGCCAGCCTGCGGGCCGCGCCTTTCCGCCACGATTTTCTGTTGGATAAACGGGCAGTTAGGCCATGACCGGCCGGGCGCGCGCGGCGCCGGCGCAAGAATTCGATTGCCTTTTGAGGGCACTTGAGGAAGAATAGCGCCTCTTTTTCAGGGGCTTACACAGAATCATGGCTTTGAAGCGACGCCGACGACCGTATTAACTCACTACCGAAGACCGTTCTGCATGTCCGACCTGTCCACTGTTGCCGCAATCAGCGCAAGTTCCCCCCAGCTTCCCGTTCACTGGTATTTCGACCCCGGCATCTACGAAATCGAAAAGCGCCTGCTGTTCGACCACGGCCCCGGTTACGTCGGGCATGAGCTGATGGTGCCCAACATCGGCGACTACCAGACGCTGCAATGGCTCGGTGACGCCAAGGCGCTGGTCAGAAACAGCAATGGCATCGAGTTGCTCTCCAACGTGTGCCGGCACCGCCAGGCGATCATCCTCAAGGGGCGCGGCAGCGCGAAGAGCATCGTTTGCCCCGTGCACCGCTGGACCTACGGGCTCGACGGAAAGTTGCTCGGAGCACCGCATTTTCCCGGCAATCCCTGCCTTGATCTGGCAAGAACGCCGCTTGCAAACTGGAACGGGCTGCTCTTCGCCGGCCGGCGCGATATCGCACGCGACCTCGAAGCGCTCAGCGTAGCCAAGGACCTCGATTTTTCCGGCTTCATGTTCGATCACGTCGAAATCGACGAGTACCAGTGCAACTGGAAGACTTTCATCGAGGTCTATCTCGAGGACTACCATGTCGAGCCGTTCCATCCCGGGCTCGGCAATTTTGTCAACGTCGCCGATCTCGAATGGGAATTCGGCGACTGGTACAGCGTTCAATCCTGCGGCGTCAAGCTGGGACTCGCCAAGCCGGGCAGTCAAGTCTACCGCCGCTGGCACGAACAGGTGCTGCGCTATGACGAAGGCCGGACACCCGCTTACGGCGCGATCTGGCTCACCTACTTTCCGAACATCATGGTCGAATGGTACCCGCATTCCCTCGTGGTGAGCACCATCGTTCCGCGCGGACCGGAAGCGTGCACCAATGTCGTCGAGTTCTACTATCCCGAAGATATCGCTCTTTTCGAGCGTGAGTTCGTGGAGGCCGAACAGGCGGCCTATCGGGAAACAGCGATCGAAGACACCGAAATCTGCGAGCGCATGACGGCTGGACGCAGGGCGCTGCTGCAGCAAGGATTGAACGAGAGCGGCCCGTATCAGTCCCCCATGGAGGACGGCATGCTGCATTTTCATGAGTTCCTGCGGCACCACGTCGAATCGCACGTGGCTCAAGAAGCATAAACGCAAAGGAAGCGAAGGAAGAAGGCGAAATCATTCAAGACGAACACGCAACAGGGCAACTCCGCGGCCGCCCCATTTCTCGGAGGCTTTGCAGGTGACTTCGATTCGATTACCTTTACGTTTTTGTGTCGAGCTTTTGAATGACCTTTAGGACACTTGTCAGCGTCGCCGATCTTGCGGTGCACCTTGAGGACCCGCAGTGGGTCGTGTGCGATTGCCGGCATGATCTCGCGAACTACGAAGCCGGCCGCCGCGCGTACGCGCAATCGCATATCCCCGGCGCACGCTTCTTTCATCTCGACGAGGATCTGTCGGGTCCGAAGACCGGGGCCAACGGCCGCCATCCGCTGCCCCATCCGATCACGTTCACGCTGCGTCTGGGCGCGCTCGGCATCGACAACTCCAAGCAGATCGTGGCCTATGACGCCAGCGGGGGCTGCTACGCGGCGCGGCTGTGGTGGATGCTGCGATGGGTGGGACACCAACGCGTCGCGGTGCTGGACGGCGGTTGGGATGCCTGGATGAAAGCCGGGAAGCACGCGGTCAACGAGACGATCGCGGTCGGACCCGCCACGTTCAATCCCAATCTGCAACCGCAGCAGGCTGTGAACGCCGGGTTCATCCAGATGCACCTCGAACGCCCCGAGGTTTGCGTGCTCGATGCGCGCAGCCCGGAGCGCTTTCGTGGCGAAAACGAAACGCTCGATCCCGTCGCCGGCCACATCCCGGGCGCACTGAACCGCTTCTTCAGGTTGAATCTCGACGAACGGGGCCGCTTCAAGTCCGCAGCCGATCTCGGGCACGAGTTCAGGACGCTGCTCGACGGGCGCCAGCCGGAGAGCGTGATCCATCAATGCGGCTCCGGCGTCACCGCCTGCCACAACCTGCTGGCGATGGAGGTGGCCGGGCTCGGCGGCTCGCGGCTCTACCCCGGTTCCTGGAGCGAGTGGGTCGCCGACCCGTCGCGGCCCGTTGCAACAGAGACCAGACCCGAATAGACAGGATTAACAAATTCAAGAAAACGAAACCGTATCGCATTCTCTTTCGGTTTAATCGTGTAAATCCTGTGAATCCTGTCCATTCTTGTTTTTGACGGGCGAAGCACGAGGGGCCCGACGCTGATGGATTCTCTCCTCGCCGACGTCGTCCTGATCGTCCATTTCGCCTTCGTGTCGTTCGTCGTGGGCGGGCTTGCGGCGATCTGGATCGGCGCGGGCCTGGGCTGGACATGGGCGCGCAACTTCTGGTTCCGCGTCGCGCATCTCGCCGCGATCGTTTTCGTCGCCGGCGAGGCGCTCGTGGGCGCCTGGTGCCCGCTCACGGTGTGGGAAGCGCAACTGCGCGGTGCGGCCGCCGACAAAGGCTTCATCGCGCAGTGGATTCACCGCGTCCTGTTCTACGATTTTCCCGAATGGGTATTTACTGCGGCATACGTGCTGTTCGCGCTGGTGGTGGCTGCGTGCTGGTGGTTCGTGCCACCGGAGCGCGCTAAAACGATGAATGATGAACTATGAACGATGAGCGGCCAACAAGACCACGCATCACCTTCGTTCATCATTGCCTTCAGGCTCAGCCCAGCGCGTCGCCCCAGATGTTCTTCGCCCAACCCCAAGCGTAAGTCGCCTCCAGCTCGCTGGCTTTGGCGGACACACCGCCGGCGCCCTTGACCGGAACCACGGCCTTCTGCGCGGCATCGTACTGATGCACGGATGCGACATGCATCGCGCTCTTTCCATCCACGAAGCTATAGCACGTGTTCATCATCACCGGCCGCCGGTTGACGGGCTGGCCTTTGAGCAGAGCAATCACGGCAGCCGCGCACACCTTGGCATGCTGGTTCGCCATGCTCGCGGACTTGGGCATTGCCGGGGCGGACAGCGTCGCGTCGCCCAGCACGTGCACGCCCTTCACCACCACGGACTCCATGGTGAGCCAGTCCACGCCGCACCAGCGCTTGTTGACGTTGGCCAGGCCCGCGCGGTGCGCGATCTCGCCCGCCGTCTGCGCCGGGACCACGTTGAGCACCTCGGCCCGTACCTTCTCGCCGATGAAGATCGCGGTGTTGGTCTTCACATCCACGTCCTGCAACTCCATGTTCGGGCGATACTCGACGATGCCCTTGTACGGACCGTTCCACGCCGCCATGAACAACCCCTTCTTCGACTGCACGTCCGGGTTGGCGTCCAGGATCAGCACCTTGGACTTGGGCTTGCGGGCCTTGAGGTAGAAGGCCACCTGGCAGGCGCGTTCGTACGGCCCCGGCGGGCAGCGGTACGGCGATTTCGGAATCTGGATCGCGTACACGCCCCCGTCGCGCATGGCCACGAGTTGCTTGCGCAGCGCCACGGTCTGGGCACCCGCCTTCCACGCGTGCAGGATCTTCGCCTGTGCTTCCGGAGTATTCAGCGCGGGGATCTGCTCATAACCAAAATCGATCCCGGGGGACACGATCAGCCGGTCATAGCCGAGCGTCGCGCCCGACTTGAGACGCACTTGACGGTTTGCCGGATCGACCGCCACCGCCTCGTCGCGCTCCACGCGGACCCCGCGCTTGCGCAGGCCCTCGTAGCCCATGGTGATCGTCCCGATGTCGGTATTGCCGCCCAGGACGAGGTTGCTGATCGGGCAGGAGACGAACTCGGGGTTGCGCTCGACCACTGACACGTCGATGTCGGGCGCCCAGAGCTTGATATGGCGCGCGGCGGTTGCGCCGCCGTAGCCGCCGCCGATCACGACCACCCGCGGCCCGCCGCCGGTGCCGGGGGCCGCGCATCCGGCCACCGCAGTAACGCCCGCGGTCGCGGACAGCCACTTGATGAATTCGCGTCTGGTGAGTGTCATGGCCCCTCCTTAGTAACCGCCGCGTGCTGCCGGTGCTGACGCCGCCGGGCCCGGCGTGACGCTCGCAAAGTAGCCCGCAATGAGTTCGAGCTGCTCATCGGTGTAGCCCTTGGCGTGCTGGTGCATGATCGTCGCACCGCGCTTGCCGGTCTTGAAGTCCTTCATCGCCTGCAGCAGGTAATCCTTGTTCTGTCCCGCGAGGCCCGGCGGAATACCGCCCACGCTGCGCCCGTCGGTGCCATGGCAAGCGGTGCAGGTCGCGGCGAGGCTGCGCGCGTAAGTCGCCTGGTCCTGTGCCGCGACGGGGACGGTGACGGTCGCCGCCAGCGCGAGCCCGGCGCACCACGCGCCGGTTCTGGGAATAGCTGATCTCATGGCGTCCTCCTGGTGGGAAAAGCCGCCGGCACGCCCCATCACGCGGGCAGCGGGGTCAGGGGTTATCCCCCCTGCATCAGAACCCGGCATGGTCCGCGTCAAGCTGCGCGCACCCCCTGGGAATGATCCGGATCAAGACAAACAAACGCCCCGGTCCTGGCGGATACCGGGGCGGGCACCGGGCAGG
>JACQOJ010000099.1 GCA_016202605.1 Betaproteobacteria bacterium | reverse complement strand
TCACCGTCCCGACGCGCGCGCGCCGCGCGGCGGCACGGATCACTTCGAGATGTTCGATCGAACGATAGACGAAACAGCCGCGCCGATCGCGCCCCGGGATCGGGGGCACGAAGGGATAGGAGCCGGTGGCGAGCACGAGCTTGTCGTACGGTACTTCGCGATAGCGGGCGGAGCGCACGAGCTTGCGGCGGCGGTCGATCTCGACCACGCGGTCGTTCAGCCGCAGTGTGATCGCCCGGTCTTCGAAGAATCGCGCCGGTACCACGTTGAGGTCGATGGCCGACTTGCCGGCGAAGAAGCTCGTGAGCTGCACCCGGTCGTAGGCCGCGCGCGGCTCTTCGCAAAATACCGTCACGTCGACGGAATCGGTCGACATGCGTGCGGCGAGCCGCTCGAGAAAGCGCTGGCCCACCATGCCGTTGCCCACCACCACCAGTTTCATGTTGTTCATATCGGCCGCCTCGATCCTCACCTCACGCCACCCGCCGCAACGCGTGCGCTTCGTGCGCCAGCGCAGCCAGGTTGACGACCTCACCGATCACCACTATCGCGGGACTTCCCAATCCTGCGCGGCGAACGGCTTCAGGCAGGCCATCAAGCGCGGAAATCGCTTCGCGCTGCGATGGCAGCGTGCCATGCTGGATCGCGGCCGCCGGCGTATGCGCAGGCAGACCTGCCGTCACGAGCCGCGCCGTAATCTCGTGCAGATGCGCGATGCCCATATAAATAACGAGGGTCGTGCCCGAGTGCGCCAAGGCCTCCCAATTCATCTCGCCGCCTTCCTTGACATGCCCGGTGATGAAGGTGACTCCATGCGAGTAAGCGCGGTGCGTGAGCGGAATGCCCAGCGCCGCCGGCACGCCGATACCGGCCGTGATGCCGTTCACCACTTCGACTTCGATGCCGGCTTTGCGCAGCGCCTCCACTTCCTCGCCGCCACGGCCGAACACAAACGGGTCGCCGCCCTTCACGCGGGCGACGCACAAGCCGTGCCGGGCGAATTGCACCATCTGCCGTTCGATGAATGCCTGCGAGGTGGCGCGGCGGCCTCCACGCTTGCCCACTTCCATCACACGCGCGTGCGGCGACAGGAATTGCAGCACCTCGCGATTGACCAGATCATCGACCAGCGCCACGTCGGCCTGCGCCAGCGCGCGCACCGCCTTGAGCGTCAGCAGCTCGAGGTCGCCTGGACCCGCACCAATCAAATAGACTTTTCCTGCCATGCCGACCTTCAGTAGTCGCAATGAATTCGCAGATCTCGTACGCAATTGCCATGCCAGGAGCTTTTTCCTGCTCTTTCAGCAGATTAAAAGACGCACTTCGCGCGTCAACGCCGCGTTATGGTGCGCGGCAGCAGGCGGGCGCATTGCGATGGTGCGAGAGTGTATGCGGGGGCGCTATGCCGCAATGAGGCTGCCGGTCTCCACCGCGACGATCGCTTTCGCCTGGTTCAGGTCGTCGGTGTATCCGGCCCCGTAGAGGCAGCACGCGATCTGATTCACCAGCGGCAACGGCAGCGGCGCCTGTCCATCGAGAACGCGGCGGGTCCACCGCGCGGTGTTCGCAGCATCGCCGGGCACCGGCAGCGCCGCGAGGTTTCGCAGCGGGATCGTCTCCGCGTCAAAAAGCGTACGGGATATGCCGCCAACGACGTGCTCAAGTCTGGGTCTGCATCGGGGATTCGCGAACGCTTCGCCCTCGGTCCCGTCCAGCAGCAGCGCATCCATCGGTTCGCGCTCCTGCAGGAGTTCGCGCAGCAGGCCCCGCTCCGGCGCATCGTCGGCGGCGACAACCACCAGGGATTCGCCACCGAGCGGGTTGAGCAATTTCGCAAGCAGCTTCCCGACGCGATTCAAACCCAGGCGGCCTTTCAGCGCGATCAGCTCCGCGAGGCCCGGTGCCAGCAACGCGGTGGGAACAAACGCGATCTTGCGCTCGTCGAGCCGCGCCTGCGCTTGTCCGAGATTGGCAACCGGCATGACGCCGAGTTCGCGCAGGACATACGCGGTCTGGACACGGCCCTCTCCGCTGAGCGCGCCATGAATCAGCACCGGCACGCCCAGCCGCTGCAGCACGAGCATCATCAGCGGGAGCAGATTGGGCTCCTCCTGCGTTCCGCAATAGCTCGCCACGACCACGGTGCGCGCGGCCCCCGCCGGAGACACGAGACGAAACGTCCGCTGGAGCAGTGCATGGTGAAAGCCGAGCAGTTGCGGGAGCGTGATTTCACTCCTCTGCAGGAGCGCGATCAGGGCGCCCAGCTCGAGTTCCGCGATTCCGCCGTCGAGCATGGCCGCGAACAGTTGATAGGCCTCCTGCTCGGACCATTCACCATCATCGGAACCCACGTTTACCAATTTCTCGATCAATCGCGTCCAGTTCATGCCTGCTTTCTCCACCCGACGTTTGCCGCGCTCCTCGAGTTATCGCTCAGAACCTTCACAGCAACTGTTATGCCAGAAGTTTTTTATGCTATTTTTCAAAAACATAGCGCTGGCTCGCGGGAAGAATCGCGCGCTGCGCGCGATGCAGTGGTGCAGCAGTGCCTGAAATTGGGGCAGAGCTGGAGGGTGAGACCCATTCGCATCGTGGGGGTCCCGTGCATCGCTTGCCTGAG
This sequence comes from Betaproteobacteria bacterium, assembly GCA_016202605.1. GTDB lineage: Bacteria > Pseudomonadota > Gammaproteobacteria > Burkholderiales > SG8-41 > DSOT01. Next base: position 45,589 of record JACQOJ010000099.1, on the reverse strand, counting down.
CGTCCAGCGCCGCCACAAGCTGGAAATCCGTTCCCGGGTCATGACGGCCCGGCTTGAATTCGCTAGAATGAAGGCGTCATGAACCGACCGTTTAATACTCTCCTGACAGTCGCGGTGTTGTGGGCTGCGGGGGTCGGATTGGCTCCGGCCGCGGCTGCGGGGTCCGAGCTCGTGGCGCTTCAAGGTCTGGTGCCGCCGACAGGCATTAACCCGCTTCGAACGCCGGAGGGATTGACCGCGGCCGCCGCCGGCCTGGCGCGGCAGCCCGGGCTGCGACTGCCGGCCTCTACCGGCCAATCATACGATGAGGCCGCCGCCTGGGACACCCGCAGGTACACGTTGTACGGCGGCACCCGCGCAACGCAGCGCTCGGGAGGGGAATATTCCCAGACCTTTGGCGGCTTGCGTTATCCGGTTAGCGGCAGATGGGCGTCGTCGCTGGAAGCGAGCGTGGATGAGACCTCGCCGATGTTTGCGCGGGCCTACGCTCTTTCCGGGCAATTGCACAGATCGCTGCCCGGAGGGTGGGGTGTAAGCCTGGGATTGCAGTACAACATTTACGAGCCCGGCGCGTTCCGGCTTCACACGCCCGCGCCGGACGCCGGTGGCGGCGTCCTTCATCAGGCATTGCCCTGGGCGCCCGGCGCGTCCTCGGGCAGCGGCTACGAACTTCGTCTCAACCTCCGCTATGGCGAGCGCAACACCGTCGGACTCGCGTATGGCACGGGGCGTGAAACCGACTATGCGCGACAGATGGTCGGCGCATACCCCGCCGACGTCCGTCAGTTCGGCCTCACCGGGCAGCATTGGCTGACACCGGATTGGGCCGTAAGCTACGGTCTGATGGCCCAGGACCAGATCGGGTTGAATCGCGGACAGGGCCTGCGTCTCGGTCTGCGGTATCGATTCTGAGCGTAAAGCGCTCCGGCCTGCGTTGATCTGATTCCCTGCCCGGCAGGCAATCTCTGTTCGCTGCCGCACGCGACAGCGCTCGATGGAAGCGTCCGCAGCCAAGAAAAAAGGAAACTCCTGATGCGTGTTCTGGAACATGTCGTCAAGACGGCGGCGTGCTGCGCCATCCTCGGTCTCGCAGGCTGTTTCACCCCCCAGATATTTCCGACGCTGCAGGAACGGGCCATTTCTCTGCAGAGGGGCGATCTCGAAGCCGCCGGTGTCGGTTTCATCACGCCTTCGACCGCCACGGGTCAGGAAGAAGAAAAACAGGCCGTCGCGCTCATTTTCGCGGAGGCGCTCAAGCGCGAGCGCCCGAGGACTCGCGTTGTCGCGTTAGCCGAGACGCTGGGCGCCATCAACAAGGCGGGGCTGGCCGAAGCCTACAAGCGCATGTACGACGATTACCGCGACACCGGCCTGTTCAAGCGGGACATTCTCCAGCAGGTCGGCGCGATCACCGGCGTGCGCTACCTGGCCCAGCTCAAGCTTCAACGTTTCGACCAGGGGGAGAAAGAACGCTTTGGCGCACTCGGGTTTCGAATCGTGGAGACGAAATACGCGCGCGTGCGGCTGTTCTTCCAGATCTGGGATACGCGTGACGGAACGATCGCGTGGGAAGGAATGCAGGAGATGTTCTACGCTCAGGACATGGTCGCCGAGGAGCCCATCACCCTGCACACGATGATCGAGCGCACCGCCCGGGATCTGATCGCGAGACTGCCGTAGCGAATCGCGGTCCCGCTTCACGGATCAAAGCGCGAACAGCGGCGGTCTCGATCCGGAACGCTATTGCTGTCTGCCCGACTTGTCCGTGAGCGGTACGAAGCGCACGGCGAGCACCGCGCGCCGCGCGACATTTCCATCCGGCCGCTTTTCGATCAGGTAGAGCGTCTGCGCGCCCGACTGGGCGCCGAGGGGAATGACGAGCCGCCCGCCGGGCTTCAACTGGTCGATCAACGGCTGCGGGACCTCGCGCGGGGCGGCGGTGACCATGATCGAGTCGAATGGCGCGTGCTCGGGCCATCCCTGGTAGCCATCGCCGATCTTCGCGAAGATGTTCCGGTATCCCAGCGCCCTGAAACGCTCCGCCGCCTCGCGTCCCAGCGCATCGACGATCTCGATCGTATAAACGGTTGCCGCCAGTTCCGCCAGCACCGCCGCCTGATAGCCCGAACCGGTTCCGATTTCCAGCACCTTGTCCGTCGGCTTGATTTCCATGAAATCCGTCATCAAGGCGACAATGAAAGGCTGCGAGATCGTCTGCCCGCTTCCTATCGGCAGCGGCCGGTCATGATAGGCGCTCCGCTCCATGCCCGCCGGCACGAAACGGTGGCGCGGCACCTTGCCCACCGCAGCCATCACGCGCCCGCCGAGCGCGGCACGCCCGGTCTCCAGGCGCGTCGCGCGCGTGTTTTGCGCGATCTCATCCAGCATGCGCTTGCGATCCGCGGCGTAGGGATCCTGCGCGGCTGCGGTCATGGTTCCTCCCCAGGGCAGACCCAGGCCGGCCAGCAAGGCACATAAACGGCGGCGTACTCGATCCATAAGCGGCAAGGGCATACGGGATGACCAGTATGCCCGCAGGCCGGCGGCCCGCGCAATCGGGCCGCGCCGGGTTATTGCGTCAGATCAACCTTTCAGGCACGTGCTCATGAACTTCTTGCGCTCGTCGCCCTTGAGCTTCTTCTCCGCGGCCTCCTTGTTGCAAGCTTTCATCCTGGCCTGCTGCGCCGTTTTCTTTTCCGTCGCGGCCGCCGCCTCACCCTTCAGGCAGGCGCTCATGAATTTTTTCCGATCGTCGCCCTTCCGGTCGCCGGCCTTTTCGGCGCACGCCTTCATGCGCGCCTGCTGTGCCTTCTGCTTCTCGGTCGGTTCCTTCTTGGCCGACTTCCCGGCCGCCGGCGCCGCCTTCTTTTCCGCGTCCTGCGCCTTGTCCTGCGCCAATGCCGGCGACGATGCCGCGAACGCGAAACACAATGCTGCAATCAGCTTTTTCATGCTGGTCTCCTCAACTGAACAGTCTCAAACCGCCGCGGAATGCGGACCCTTGGTCGGGATCGCTCCCGACAGCGCCTATAACGCGCGGCGGCTCACGCGCGCTGACACAATCCGCAGGCCCCGGCCAGCAGCTCGTACGACTTCAGGCGGCTGTCATAATCGCCGGTGATGGTGATGATCATCAGCTCGTCCGCCTCGTATGTGCAGCGGAGTTCCAGCAGCCTGTCCCTGACCTCGGCAGGCGTGCCCAGCACCACCCGCCTGCGGTGGAATGCGATGCGCCGGCGATCCGCTTCAGTATAGGGATAGCCTGCCGCTTCGGCGTGGTTTGGAACCGGCGCGTTGACACCGTGGTCCGTGTTGAGCCGCCGCAGATCGATGCTGCCCGCAAGGCGCTCCGCCTCCTCCGCGCTTTCCGCACATATGACGAACACGCAAAGCAGCGCATGCGGCGCCGGTTCGCGCCGCGACGGTTGATAGCGCGATTTGTAGTCGCGCATTACGGCATCGCCCCCCTGCGCGTTGATGAAGTGGGCAAATGCGAAGCGCAGACCGAGCTGCGCGGCGAGCGCGCCGCTGTAATCGGAAGAGCCCAACAGCCAGACCGGCGGCGCAGCGCGGCCGGCGGGCATCGCTTTCACCCCGGCGAATGGATGCTCGGGCGGCAGCGCGTCATCGAGATAGGCGACAAGATACCGGACCTGTTCCGGAAAATGCTCGGCGCCGGAATAACGCCCTTCTCCCATCGCCAGCGCCGTCATCTGGTCGCCGCCCGGCGCGCGCCCGATGCCGAGATCGATGCGGCCCGGATAAAGCGCTTCCAGCATGCGAAACTGCTCCGCCACCTTGAACGGACTGTAGTACGGCAGCAATACGCCGCCGGTGCCGACGCGGATCGTCGAGGTCGCCGCGGCGACGCGGGTGACCAGGATCTCGGGGCAGGGATCAGCGAGCGCCGCGATCGAGTGGTGCTCGGCGAGCCAGTAACGGTGGTAGCCGAGACGTTCCGCCGCCTGCGCGAGCCGTATCGTCTCGTGCACCGCCTGCGCCGGCGTGTGACCGCTGATGATGGGGGATTGGTCGAGGATGCTGAGTCGGACAGGGGTCATTTCTGTTCTTGTCTCCGGCGACGACGCCGAATCTTACACTACCCCTTCCCCCGCGTTTCGAGGACTGGTCAGCGCCTCTTTCCAGAACGCATCCTGCCGGTCAGGGCCGAACGGGTGACCGTTCGGAAAGCCGTACTTGCCCGGCGCTTCACCCACGTGCAGCGAGACGATTTCACGCTGCTCTCCTCGTCCGGCGCGCTTCAGAATAGTGGCATCTGACCGCGGCCGGCCGCCGTGAACTGCGCGGTGTCGAGCGCGAAATGGCGGCTGCCGCGGTTGAATCCCAGCCTGTTGCACGCGATCTCGAAACGCTGCGCCAGCAAGTCGGCGAGCTCGCCGGTGCCACGCATGCGGCTGCCGAACGCGGGATCATTGTCGCGTCCGCCGCGCATCGCGTGCACGCGGCTCATGACGTGCTTCGCCTTGAGCGGATAATGCCGCGCCAGCCAATCCTTGAACAGGTCCTTGATCTCCCACGGCAGGCGCATCAACACGTACCCCGCCTGCCGCGCCCCATGCGCCCACGCCGCCTCCAGCACCGCTTCGATCTGGTGATCGGTAAGAAAGGGAATCACCGGCGCCACCAGAACACCCACCGGGATCCCCGCATCACTCAACCGTCTCATCGTCGCGAGGCGGCGCCGCGGCGCCGAACAGCGCGGTTCGAGCCTGCGCGCCAGATCGTGATCGAGATTATTGACCGAGATAAACACGTTGACGAGGCGCCTCCGCGCCATGAGTGCGAGGATATCGACATCGCGCTCGACCATCGCGTTCTTGGTGACGATCCCGACCGGCTGATTGAATTCCGCGCACACCTCCAGGATGCCGCGCGTGATTTTGTAACTACGCTCGATCGGCTGATAGGGATCGGTGTTGGCGCCGAGCGAGATCACCTGGCATCGATATCCGGGCCGTGACAGTTCTTCGCGCAATTTTTCCGCGGCATTCACTTTGGCGAAGAGCCGCGTCTCGAAGTCGATGCCGGGCGAGAGGTTGCGATAGGCGTGGCTCGGGCGGGCGTAGCAATAGGGGCATCCATGCTCGCATCCGGCGTACGGGTTGATCGACTGCGTGAACGGAATGTCCGGCGAGTCGTTGCGGGTGATGATGCTCTTGACGTGCTCCTCGGTTACGTGCGTCTTGAGCGGCGGCAGTTCGTCTTCCGGCGTGCTCCAGCCGTCGTCATACGCCTCGCGCGTGATTTTCTCGAACCGGCCCTCGGGATTGATTCCCGCCCCGCGACCCTTCCGTGGATCGATGTGCTTTCCGGATAAGGTTTTCAGCGGCATTGCGATGGTTGAGTGACTTCAACAGGCTTTAACGTGCGCACCACGCAAGCCCTCATCGATTACTGGAAGAAGCCGTCTTCCAAATCCGGTCGATAACTTTCCTGAACATTTCCGTCAGCAGTCGGTAATCGCTGCCCATCGCGGCATGTATTTCCGCGACGTAGCGGCGCCCCGCAATTCCGCATCATTGACGACCGAACGATCGTTCGGTATCGTAGCGCCATGGCGGACGACGGTCAATATCTGGCGAAACTGCGGGACTATTACGCCCGGCACCGGGTGCTGCCGTCGTATGCGTCGATCGGCGCGCTGGTCGGCCTCAATTCGAAAGCATCGGTGGCGGAGATGGTGATGCGGTTGAAGGCCGAGGGATTTCTCGAAAGTTCGCCCGACCGGCGTTTGAAACCCGGCAAGCGGTTTTTCGAGCGGCCGATCGCGGAAAGCGTGCGTGCCGGGCTCCCCAGCCCTGCCGCAGATACTGCGCCGGAAACCCTGACCATCGATGAGTATCTGGTCCCGCGCCCATCCCGGAGCGTGCTCATCACGGTCAAGGGCGACTCGATGATCGACGCCGGCATACACCCTGGCGATGTCGTCGTGGTCGAGAGGCGGCACACCGCCAGGGAGAGCGATATCGTGGTGGCGATCGTGGAGAACGAATTTACCGTCAAGCGCCTGATGAAGGAAGGCGGGCGATACGTGCTGAAGCCCGAGAACAAGGCTTACGAGACGCTGCGCCCGAAGGAGCTGGAGATTTTCGGCGTGGTCGTCGGCAGTTTCCGCAAATATTGAGATGCTCTCGCGGAAGATATGGGCCGCGCGCTCGATCATGTTCTGCGCAATCCCGCCATCTGGCGCGGGGGTGAAGTGCCGCGAACCGGCAGGCGGGGCATTCCGACAGGTTATGAGCCGCTCGATCAGGCGCTGCCCGAACAGGGCTGGCCGCCCGGGGCACTGACCGAGATCCTGGTCCGCGACCAGGGCATCGGCGAACTGTCTCTCTTGACGCCCGCGCTGCGGTACTTGACCGAGGCGGGCAGGCCGGTCGTGCTGGTCGCCCCGCCCTATCTCCCGTTCGCGCGCGCCTGGGAGGCGGCGGGAGTGAAGCTCGAGCACCTGCTCATCGTCGAGGCGGACGGCACCGAACGGCTCTGGGCGGCCGAGCAGGCATCGTGCTCCGGCGGCTGCGGAATGGTGCTGGTGTGGGAAGGCGCACGCAAGGGGCTCGATTACCGCGCGCTGCAGCGGCTCAACCTGGCTGCGGATCGAGGTGCGGCCGCTTGCGTGCTTTACCGGCCCGCGCACACCGGCTCAGCGCTTTCTGCCGCGCCGCTGCGCCTGTCGCTCTCGGCGGCGGGTGAGCTGGCGGTGAGCATTCTCAAGCGGCGCGGCGCGCCGCTTCCCACACCGATCCGCATCGACCTCTACCCCGCACACTGGCGCGCCCGCGCCTCATCGACGAACTCTTGCCCGGTCTCCACCGCGGCGCCGGCGGCAGCGAGCCTCCAGGCGTTTCCGGGGTGAGACACGGCCATGCTGTGGATCGCGCTCCACCTGCCCGCATTGTCTTTGCAGATCGCGCAGCGCGCCGGTTGCGAAGCGCGACCGCTCGTGATCTCGGACGGACCCTGCGCGCGCCCGATAGTGTTCGCCGCAAACGCCGCGGCGCGCGAGTGGGGAGTGAAGCCCGGCATGCCGGTGGCCGCCGCCCGCGCGCGCGCCCGCGAGTTGCTCACCCTGCAGCGGGAACCGAATCGCGAAGCCCATGCGCTGGAGAGCCTCGCCGGCTGGGCGTATCAGTTCACGCCCTGCGTCGCGATCCAGCCTGCCCAAGGCCTGCTGCTTGAAGTCGAATCCGCGTTGAGGCTGCATCGGGGGCTTGCCCGGGTGCTTGCCCGGATACGCGAGGAAGCATGGGAACTCGGTTATCACACCGCGATCGGCGTCGCACCCACGCCTGCGGCGGCCTGGCTCTTCGCCAAGGCGCGGCATGCCGGCCGCGTCCCGCGCACGTGCACCGACCTCGTGCAGTTGCCGGAACGCCTGCGGGACATCCCGCTTGCGCTGTTCGACTGGCCGCCCGATGTCATCCGCACGCTTGCTGCGCTCGGCGTCATTCACATCGGTCACTGTCTGGCCCTGCCGCGCGACGGCTTCGCCCGGCGCTTTGGCGAGGCGTTGCTCGGCGATCTCGACCGGGCGCTCGGCACCGTGCCCGATCCGCGCCCCTACTTCGCCCCGCCGGAGCGCTTTGCAAGCGGCATCGAGTTCGACTTCGAGGTGACGGACGCCACGGCGCTCCTGTTCCCGCTCACGCGGCTGCTCAAGGAACTGGAGGGGTTTCTGCGCGGCCGCGGCGCCGGGGTGCAGGCGTGGTCTCTTACGCTCGCACACGCAGGCCGACGCACCAGCCGCATCACGCTTGGTTTTGCGGCGCCCGAGCGCGACGCCGGGCGCTTCACGGCGCTGGCGCGCGAGCGCTTGAACCGCGTTGCCCCGCCCGCTCCGGTAATCGGTATTCGCATCGAAGCGGATCAGTTGTTCCCGTACGCCGCACGCAGCGCAAGCTGGCTGCCGGAGCCCGGGCAACCGAGCAGCGAATGGCTGCACCTCATCGACAAGCTCACGGCGCGGCTCGGCGAAGAGAAGGCCTACCGGCTGCAATCGCATGAGGATCACCGGCCGGAGCGAAGTGTCCGCCGGGTAAGCCCCAAACATCGCGACCGCACGCCCGCGGTCGCCCTGCCCCGCGCACCCCGCCCGCTGTGGCTGCTCGCCCTGCCGCGCTCCCTGCTCACCGAATCGGGACATCCGCTTTGCCAGGGCCGGCTGCATTTGATCGCCGGCCCCGAGCGCATCGAAGCGGGCTGGTGGGACGGCGAGCCCATCGGCCGGGATTACTACGTCGCCCGCAATCCTCACGGCGAAACCCTGTGGGTGTATCGCGACCACCGCTCCGCCGCCGGCTGGTACCTGCACGGCATATTCGCATAGGCTTGCCATGCTGCCCGGTTACGCGGAGTTGCATTGCCTGACCAATTACACCTTCCTGAGCGGCGCTTCGCACCCCGAGGAACAGGTAAGACAGGCGGCGAGGCTCGGCTACGCCGCGCTCGCCATCACCGACGAATGCTCCGTGGCGGGCGTGGTGCGCGCCTTCGTCGAAGCGAGAGCGGTGGGGCTCAGGCTCATTGTCGGCAGCGAGTTCCGGCTCGATGACGGGGTCAAGCTCGTGCTGCTCGCCGAGAGCCTGAACGGCTACGGCAATCTGTGCGAATTGATCACGCTCGCCCGCCGCCGCAGTCGCAAGGGCGCATACCGGCTCGCGCGCGCCGATCTTGAACGCGGCATCGATGAATGCCTCGCGCTGTGGATTCCGGGCGATGCGCCCGAAGCGGGCGAAGCGCAGTGGCTCGCCGGGGCCTTCCCGGGCAGGGCCTGGATCGCCGTCGAACTGCTGCGGGGGCCGGATGACCGGTTTCACCTCGACCGGCTGCGAGCAATCGGCAGCGCGACCGGCTTGCGGTTGGTCGCCGCGGGGGATGTGCACATGCATGTGCGCGCTCGCCGCATGCTGCAAAACGCGTTGACCGCGATCCGCATCGGCAAGCCGGTTGCGCAGGCCGGCGCCGCGCTTTACCCCAATGGCGAGCGCTATTTGCGCCCGATCGGGCGCCTCGCGCGCGTCTATCCGCCGGAACTGTTGCTTGAAACCCTGGAGGTTGCCGGGCGCTGCCGCTTCTCGCTCGATCAGGTGAAATACGAATACCCGGAGGAACTGGTGCCCGCGGGAGAAACACCCGCTTCACACCTGCGCCGGCTGACCCTGAGCGGTGCCGCGCACCGCTACCCGGCCGGCGTCCCCGAAAGAGCCACGCGCCTTGTCGAGCATGAGCTTGCGCTCATCGCGGAGATGGGCTACGAGCCGTATTTTCTGACGGTGCACGACATCGTGCGCTTTGCCCGGGAGCGCGGCATCCTGTGCCAGGGACGCGGCTCGGCGGCCAACTCCGCGGTGTGCTATTGCCTGGGCATCACCGAGGTCGATCCGGACCGCATGCAGGTGCTCTTCGAGCGCTTCATCTCGAAAGAGCGCAACGAGCCGCCCGACATCGACGTGGACTTCGAGCATCAGCGCCGCGAAGAGGTGATGCAGTACATGTTCGAGAAGTACGGACGCGACCGGGCGGCGATCACCGCAACCGTCATCACCTACCGCCCCAGGAGCGCGCTGCGCGACGCGGGCAAGGCGCTCGGCTTCTCGCTCGACCAGGTGGACAAACTCGCGGAGGCGATGTCGTGGTGGGACGGCAGCCGCATCAAGCCGGAGCAACTGATCGAGGCAGGCTTTGACCCGGAGAATCCCGCCGTGCACCTGCTCAGGCAGATCGTGGACGAACTCGTGGGCTTTCCGCGCCACCTCTCGCAGCACACCGGCGGCTTCGTGCTCGACAACCGCAGGCTCTCGCGCCTGGTGCCGATCGAGAACGCCGCCATGCCGGGGCGCACGGTCATCCAGTGGGACAAGGACGATCTGGACGCGCTGGGACTGCTCAAGGTCGATGTGCTGGCGCTCGGCATGCTCTCCTGCATCCGCCGCACGCTCGACCTCGTCAACGGCTGCGACGGCCGCCAATTGCGCATGCAGGACATCCCGGCCGAGGACCCCGCGATCTACGACATGCTGTGCCGGGCCGACAGCATCGGCGTGTTCCAGGTGGAGTCCCGCGCCCAGATGGCGATGCTTCCCCGTCTCAGACCGCGTTGCTATTACGATCTCGTGATCGAAGTCGCGATCGTGCGCCCCGGTCCCATACAGGGCGGAATGGTCCACCCCTATCTCAAGCGCCGGGAAGGCAGCGAGCGTGTCACCTACCCTTCGCCCGATGTGCGGCAGGTGCTGGAGCGCACCCTCGGCGTCTCGATCTTCCAGGAGCAAGTCATGCAGATCGCGGTGGTGGCCGCCGGGTTCACCGCCGGGGAAGCCGACAGGCTGCGGCGCGCGATGGCCGCGTGGCGGCGCAAGGGCGGCCTGGAGCCCTTCCAGCGACGCCTGATCGAGGGCATGCTCGCGCGCGGCTATTCCCGGGACTATGCGGAGCAGATCTACCAGATGATCCGGGGCTTCGGTGAATATGGTTTCCCGGAAAGCCATGCCGCAAGCTTCGCGCTGCTCGTCTACGTCTCCGCATGGCTCAAGTGCCATGAACCGGCCGCATTCTGCGCAGCGCTGCTCAACAGCCAGCCGCTGGGGTTCTACTCCCCCTCACAGATCGTCCAGGACGCCCGGCGCCATGGGGTCGAGGTCCGCGCCGTGGATGTCAGCGCCAGCGGCTGGGATTGCACGCTCGAACGAGGATCGGACGGGAAACCCGCCGTGCGCCTGGGGCTGCGCATGGTGAAGGGACTGACGCAGGAAGCCGGCGTGCGCATCCTGAGCGCCAGGGGATTCGGCGCATTCAGGGACGTGGCGGATTTCTTCGCGCGCACGCAGCTGAGCCGGCACGATCTCAACTGCATCGCGGAAGCCGACGCGCTGCGCACGCTCGCGGGACACCGCAGGGACGCACTGTGGGCGGCCCTCGGCGCCGAGACGCAAAAGGCACCATTGCAGATCGTTCATCGGGCCGAGATGCAGCCTGAACTGCTCACTCCGACCGAGGGTGAGGACATCGTGGCCGATTACCGCCGGCTCGGGCTCACCCTCAGGCGCCACCCGCTCGAACTGTTGCGCCCCCGCCTCAGGCGCTTGCGCCTGTCCTGTGCCCGGGAGGTGCAGGCGGCACGTCACGGACAACTGGTCCGGGCCGCGGGCATCGTCACCTGCCGCCAGCGGCCCGGCACCGCGAGTGGCGTCACCTTCGTCACGCTGGAGGACGAAACGGGCTGCATCAACGTCGTGGTGTGGCGGGATCTCGCCGAGCGGCAGCGCGGGCAGTTGCTGGGATCAAGCCTTCTGGGCGTGTATGGCAAGATAGAGCGCAAGGGCGAGGTCATACACCTCATCGCCGGCAAGCTCGTCGATTACAGCCGGCTGCTGGGCGGGGTGGTGACGACCAGTCGGGATTGCCATTGACTTGCCGCTCGTAGCGTCCGGCATTCTTCGAAGGCGCCGGTGCTCACGTAAAGGCTCTTGTCATCCTTATGCCGTCCGCCAACGAAACCGCGAATTTCATTTGTGCCCATCGCGCCACGCCGATGCTTTTGGATCGAAAATTCTGAATTGCACAGCCGCTTTCACCGGCCCGCACCATCCACATTTTCTTATCTGCCATGGCGGTCTCCCATAGAGTCCTACTTTAGCTGCAGCCGAATTCCTTTGCCAACGCTCCAAGCGTCATGTTCTCTGCAATGACGTCGTGCGGAATAAGCGCGTAGCGCCACGGCTTGCCGCCGTAGCTTGCGGCATGATCGGATGCGTTTGCGCACCATTTCACGGCGGCATCCTTTTTCGCGAGGACGACGGGATCTTCGAGTTCTTTCCGCATTTTGGGCTCAAGCATGTAAACCGTGTCGGAACTCTCCGCGACAAAATCTGGCTGATACTCCGGGTGATCCACCCCCTGCCGGTAGAAAATCTGGAACTGGCCCTTGGCGGGCTTGAACCATTTGATCGCTTCGCGTTCGAGAATCACCGCCAGTCTGCGCTCCGCATCTGAACCGAACTTCTCCTCAGAATACAGGCAGCGCGTGAAGCCACCAAACAAGTACTTCGCCATGTTGCTCTTGTCCTCCGGCGATATCCGATAGTCAGCCAGCGGCTCCTGCGCCGTTTGCGTATAGGCCCTTTGCTTCAACTCCGTGAAGCCCTTGCTGACCTTCACTTCGTAACCACCAACTTCCTCCCAATAGTGCTCCTGCATCTGTGCATGGATGAAGCGCGCGATGTCGCGCTGGTAACAGCGCAGCACCTTGCGGGCGTCGTCCTCGGAGAGGTACCCACGAAAGTGCGCCACGGTCTGCGTCGCAAGGTCGTAAAGCAGATCGGCGTGGTCGTCGTAGGAGATATCGTCGAAGTCCACGAGACCGCTCACCACATAGTCTTCGAGCCTCGATTCCTCCAATCCGCCCCGGCCCAACGCCACAACCTCCGTCCCACCTGTACGCAGATACTGAACCCAGAGTTCATCGGACACAGCCGGATAGCGGAGAGCGCCGAGCTTCAACCGGAACGGCCTGAAACCCGATTTCACCTCACCTTTGGGCACCACCTGAATGCGCGGGATGCTGATCGTATCCTGCACAAACTGTTCCACGGTCCTCGCCACCACGGCGGCGATATCCGGTTTTTCAGTGACTCCTTCCAGTTCCAATTGTGTTGGTGCACGCCGTTCCTCGACGGCCTTCACGATCGCAGCCTGGATTTCCGGCCTTTTGAGGTATTCGACCGATGGCAGTGTCTGTGGCTCGTTCTCCAGTTTACAGATGACCGCATAGGCGATCTGCGCCGCCTGTTGGTCTTCCGGCTTGCTGAATACGGGGGGTTCGCTTTGACCGCCCAGCGTCGTGCTGCTTGTCACCCGGGGTGGCTGGAGCCCGAGCCTGGTCGCGAGCAGGGATTGCGAGACCACCGTCGCGGTTTTTTGGCCAAGCTGCTCGGTATCCAGCACCACCGCCCGCAATCGGATTGCGGAATCCGGCTTGTTGGCCTCATCGATGATCTCCTGGAACCTATCATGCGCGACGATGTTGAGCCGGTCCACCGCAGTCACGCCCGTACGCTTGCCGTAGGGAAGACGCAGCCCGCGGCCAATGGACTGCTCAATCAGGATGCGGGCATTGGCGGCGCGCAGCGGCACGATGGTATAGAGGTTCGTGACATCCCAGCCTTCCTTCAGCATGTTGACGTGGATCACGATCTCGGTCGGCTCCTCGGTGTGTTCCACCTTGAGCAGCCGCTCGATCATCGCCTCTTCCTCGGCCCCCGTCCTGCTGGAGTCGACCTGGATGACCTTATCCTTGTAGCGGCCTTCGAAAAAGGTCTCGGACTGGATCAACTGGAGCAATTGTCCGGCGTGTGTCGTGTCGCGCGCGATCACCAGCAGGAACGGCTTGACGATCGGTTGGTCCGACTCGCGCGCGTAGGTCTCCAGTTCGACCTTGACGCTCTCATGCAGGCGGATACCGTCCTCAAGCTTCAGCCGCTCGACCTCCTCCGGCGACATGCCGGTCGGGTTGAAGTTCTTGCGCGTGACGACTGCGGGCTCCTTCACGAAACCGTCGGCCATCGCGCGACCGAGCGGGTAGTCGAGGACGACATTCTTGAACGCCACCGATCCCCTGCTCGTCTCTATGAACGGTGTCGCGGTCAGCTCCAGGCCGAGGATCGGTTTGAGCTCGTTGATCGCCCGCACGCCCGCGCTCGCGCGGTAGCGGTGCGACTCGTCCATCAGGAGCACCAGATCGGGCAGCCCTGCCAGGTAATCGAAATAGCTCTCGCCGATGTATTCCGACAGCCGCTTGATGCGGGGCGACCTGCCGCCGCGCACCTCGGAATTGATCTTCGAAATGTTGAAGATGTTGACCCGGACTCGTCCGAACAGGGCCTCGGTGGCGGTCTGCTCGTAGTTGTCGCCGTTGATGATCGCCGGCGCATCGGTGGCAAACTCGGCAATGCCCTTGAACACGTACTTCGGAGTGTTCGGGGTAAAGTCGGTGATCAGCTTGTTGTAGATCGTGAGGTTGGGCGCGAGGACGAAGAAATTGCAGATTCCGTGCGCGAGGTGCAGGTAGCTGATGAAGGCGCCCATTAGCCGCGTCTTGCCCACCCCCGTCGCCAGCGCGAAGCACAGTGATGGAAAATCACGCTCGAAATCCGCCACGGACGGGAACTCGCTGCGAATCGCCGCCAGCGCCGCCTCGATGTCCGCGCCCTTTGTCGGCGGCGCGATTTCCGTGACGCGGTTGAGGATTTCAAGCGACCGCCGCTGGGGCGGGCGCAGGCTCAAACGGCCGGCGATGGCGTTTACGTGACGGTTCATCTATGCGACTCGAGAGCGGTTCAATGTTATAATTTATCCATGAGTTCAAAGCTTTCCACTACCAACCCCTACCTGCGCGATCCCGTCTTGCGCAAGCATGCTGTCTTCACGTCAGTAGCCAGCTCCTCTGCAATTGAAGGTATTCGGGCACCCTTCAAGCAATTGACGCATCTACAACCCGACTCTGCGACAACGGCCAGCGGGCAGAGCAAGTTGGCTGCCAAGATCTCCCTCATCCCGATAAAGCGTTAGCCTGTAATCGCAGAGTCTGGGCGATGACACGGCGAAACACCGCCGTCATCGGTGCGTAATCGCGATCCATTGCCGCATGAATCGCGGCAATGTAGTGCTGCTTCTCTTTTCCGCGCACCCCCCAGAAATTCAAGCCTGGCAATCCACTCTGAAATCCCATGAACGTCGCGAGGACACGCGCGCAACGCCCATTTCCTTCGCGGAACGGATGAACCAATATCAGTTCCGCGTGAACCACGGCTAACGCGAGAGAAAGCTCGTCCGCAGCCATAAACTGGCATGGCGTGTACTTCCTTAGCGGCCCTGATTCGAGCTCTCGCATCAGCCGCGGCACCTGTTCTGCCGCCGCAAACGTGAACCCTCTTTTGGTTACGTTGACAGTACGATACTGCCCGGCCCAGGTGTAAACACCCTCAAGCCAAAGCTTGTGTATCCGACAGATGTCTTTCGCGGTAAAACGCTGATCCATTCTCGTTTCATCGAGCAATCGGTCCGTTGCCGCGATCAATGCATCTGATTCGCGGCGTGCCATCTCGCGCACCGACCGAATGCCAAGCAGATTCCGCAGCACGCGACCGCGCGAGCCGGGTTCGAACTCAGCTTCCGGCCCCACCGCCTTGTATCGACCCCGCTGCATGGCATCTGCCTGCGTTACGCGAGATCCAACGTCTGCTGCCCCGGATTTGCTTTTTTTCCCTCCCCCGAGGGGAGGGGGTCAGGGTGAGCGCTTTTCTCCCCTCGCCCTTCGGGAGAGGGGACGGGGGTGAGGGCAACCGGTTCCGCTCTTGGCAGGTTCTCCACTTGCAGGCTGTAGTCGTCGTGACCCCACTCGCAGCGCGAGAGCACCTGCTTGGGAATTTTCTTCACCGTGAGGTTCGGGTAGTCACCGCGCCCGCGGAAAGCGGTGCAAAGCACAAGCAATGAGCGCTCCGGCCCAACCTCGTCGCTCAACTGCCGGAGCTGCTCGTGGCTCAGGTGGGCGGTGGTGACATAGATGAAATCCCGCTCGGTGGAGTGACCGTGCTGCCAGTACACCGAATCGCTCGGCGCGTAGGTAAACCCTTCCAGCTTGCACAGCGCCTCAGCGAGCATCGCAGCCTTGTACTGCTTGTTGATCACCCAATTTCCCCATTTGTCCTTCTCCAACAGCGACGACGCGAGCCGGTAGTAGCGGAACCCGCCACCGCCTTTCCATCCGACCGCATCGGTAATGCCGCCCGGGTCCTCGCCATCGATAACCTTTTTCAGGCGCGGAATGATGTGCGTGTGGCAGTGCTCGCCGAGTTCCACCATGATCCAGCGGCGGCCCATCTTGTGGGCGACAGCGCCGGTGGTGCCGGAACCCGCAAAAGAGTCGAGGACGAGATCGCCAGGATTGGTCGCGATCGTCAGAATACGACTCATCAGTCGTTCGGGCTTGGGGGTGTCGAAGGCATCGATCTTCCCAAATAATGCATGAATCTCTTTCTTAGACTCGTCAGTATGGCCAACCTCATCGCTTGGCCACCATGTCCACGGGACTACCCCCTCAACTTCCGAAAGATAGCGAATGACGTTCGGCTGCGAATTTCCGTCCTTCCCAAACCAAATTCGACCCTCAGATCGGAGTTTCTCGAAGGTTTTCTTTGACAGCGCCCAGCAACGTCCCTCGGAAGGTTTGTGCACCTTCCCACCAGGAGCAACGATTTCATAAAACTGGTCAGGTGTAGCGTGCCCCTCCTGTGCTGTCATTGGAATTGACCGCCAACGCCCCTTCGGATCGTTGTTGGGATTCTTGTATACCTTTGCCTGCTCGTCGGTTAGCGGAACTTTGTTACGTCGCTCCTTAAAACCTACAGGGTCCTTCGCATATACGATGACATACTCATGAACATCGCCTATTGCCTCTCGATTCTCACGAGAGTAGCGCTTCTGCCAAATATTCTGTGCTATGAAATTGCCTCTGCCGACAATCTCATCCATTAGTACGCGCAAATAAGGCATCTCGTCGTCATCGATCGAGATCCATAATGATCCGTCCTGGCTCAGCAATGACCAAAGTATCTCAAGTCTTGCCCTTATCAACGTGAGCCAGAGCGAATGCTCAATGCCGTCATCGTAGTGGGTAAACGCCGAGCCCGTGTTATATGGCGGATCAATATAGATGCACTTGACCTTGCCCGTGAACTCTTGTGCCAGCGCTTTCAGCGCAAGCAGGTTGTCACCGAAAATGAGCCGGTTATCGAACAAGTCGTTGTCGGTAACCCGATGCTTGGCGTGGTACGACTTCGCCGGGTCTTCGAGCAGAATCCGCGGCTCCAGCTTCGGCCGGTTCTCCTTCCCGATCCAAGTGAGTTCGAGTTTTTGCTTGCTGGCCATATTCTTACGGATTGACGCCTTCATGCGGCGCCAAACTTGTATGCGGGCACCTCGACGTTATTACGCTCGATCACTCGTCTTGCACGAATCCTGTGCGTCGCTTCTTTTCCGGCGGCGGCGCCATCATCTGCCGGATGGCATCAAACACGACCTTGAACTGGGCGTCATATTTCCGCTCGAGCGCGTCGAGCTTTACGGCCAGATCCTTGTGCTCAGCGAGGACACGGCGCATTTGTACGAAGGCACGCATGATCTGGATGTTTACCTGCACGGCGCGTTCGCTGCGCAACACGCTGGAGAGCATGGCCACCCCTTGTTCCGTAAATGCCATCGGAAGGGAACGGGGACCTCCCCAACTTGAAATCACATTTTGTGACTTCAAGTTTTGCCACTCCGCGTCGGTTAAAACGAACATGAAATCTTCTGGAAACCGACCAGGGTTCCGTTTTACCGCCTGAGACAGCGTGCGCGGTTCGACATCGTAAAAAACGGCCAGATCGCCGTTCAGAATGATACGATGCCCGCGCAACAGGAAAATACAACGTTCAATGGAAGCAACAGATACGGGGGATTCGGACGGTGTCATTTGCCGCCCCTTACTTGTCACCAAAACCTGCAGGCCGAAAGTCCGTAGCAAGCGTAAGCAGAAATGCCCCAAGCCGCCGGGCCTCATCCGCCGTCAGGTCACGAGGAATAACCACTTGCGCGAGGAAGTCCGGCCTTAGCGGATAACTCAGTGGCAGGCCGGCCGATGCAGAAACGGTCGGTGCAACATGATTAGGAGGCACAGGCGCATCTCGACCATGAGCGGCAGGGCGTTTCTTGGCTGTGGTCTCGACTTGCCGTCCGTTTTTTGCAGGTGCCTCACGGCTCCGCGGCTTGAAAGCAGCAGGGTTATCGACCCAACTTACAAAGTCCGAAATCGCTCGTGAAACCCGCCGCTTGTACTCGGCAAGGCTGTTTGGAGCGAGGGTCCCGGGATTCCGGTTGTTATAGCGAATGACGGCCGTATTGACATCAATTCCCCGCACATCATCGTTATCTGCGACATCGTCCAAGATTTTGGCGCAAGCTGCTTTCAAGCCGTTGGCCGTATTGGCATTCATCAATCCCTTTGCGACCATTGTGTCCAAAAACGTCATCAGCGCATTCTTGGAGTAATTGGAAGACATGGCAACTCCTTTCAGGATCATGGATGCCACATGTTATATCAATATCTTATACATTGCAATATTCATCTTTCACAATGAAACATTCACTGCGACCCCCCCTAAAACAGCGCCCATACATGCGATCGGCACGGCATCAGGCGGCTTGCACCCCCGTTCCCGTGCCCAGCCGTGGATCTCTCTGAAGTCGCCCGGAAGTCGAGTAATTCGGAATCGGGTCCCGGGATACGCCTTCGTCAGAGCAGCCGCTCGAAGCGGTTGAGGTAGGCCTTGGAGTCTTCGTCCCGAAGCTTCAGTTTCTCGCGCACTTCGTCGTCGAAGTACTCCACGCTGTCGGGCGGGTAGCGGCGCGTGAGCTCGTAGGCGAAGTACTTGGTGTGGTATGGAGTAAATTGCACCGTACGGATTGATTCCTACGTTGTCGCCGTTCTCAGGGGATAGCGGCGCAACACATTGGTTTCCAGTCTTTTTACTCCCTGTCGCGAAATGGGCGTAACCGTTCGGGAAAAGTCATATGCGCGCAGCTACCCGGCGCGAAAGGCGTGGGTGGTCACCACTTCCAGCACGCGGCGGTTGTGCTTGCCGGTGATCTGGGTGCGCACCACCGAGGTGAGCCGCCCGTGATGCAGGATCCGGGCGCGCGCCTTGAGCGAGCGGCCCTCGCCCGGGCTGATGTAGTACGCCGAAATGCTCGTCAGCATCCAGTGCGAAGTGAGCGCGCCGCACGCCGTCGCCGCGGCGAGTCCCAGCAGCACGCCGCCCTGCACGTGACCGACGCGGTTGCCGATGTGCGGGCCGTTGCGCACCGTGCACGCCGCGCCGCCTTCGACATGGTGAGGGTCGTATCCCCAGAAACGGCGGATGAAAGACCCGCCATGCGCTGCCACGACCTCGAGCGCCGCGTCCGCGTGGCTCAGCACCTTCACTTCGTCGCGCTTCAGCTCGGTATCGGCGAGCGGCGTAACTACGGGATCGCCGCGCTTGCGGTGCTGCATGCGGTAGAGCTCGACGCCCTTCGGCGGATTCAGCACCATGAACGATCCGCTGCCGACACACACGCGTTCCCCGCCGCTCGACACCGTAACGTGGCTCAAACCCTGGCGTCCGGCGCTGCCTTGAAGGAAACCCTGAAGGCCGCTGTCCGCTTCGAGCCGGCCGGTGAGCGGCGCACCCGTGAAGCTCAGGTTCATGTATACGGTGGCGAGCCGCGCCGCGGCGTCCAGCCCCGCGCGCACCGTCGCGGCGAGCGCGAGATCGGCCAGCACCGCGAATGCGCCGAGGTTCATCTGGCCGTCGGGCTCGGAGCAATGCGGCGCCGCGTCCATCGACAGGCGGGCCTCTGTGGCCCCGATATGGTCGAACGAGATGTCGAGAAAATTGCCGGTGAAGTGATAGCCCGGCTCGCGATTGAGCGTGATGCCGCGCAGCACCTGGCCGCGGATGAATTGCTGGTTTTTCATATTGTCATTCCCGAGCGATTTCTCTTGTCGTTCCAGAGGAATCGGGAATGACAACATCACCTGTTTTGTTTCCACTGCCGGCTCCGGCACCGAGCAACTTACGCAGGCGTTCGAGCGCCGCGGCGCCTGCCTCTCCCTGTTGGCGCGCCAGATCGAGCGCGATCGCGCCCAGATCACGGTAGAGCGCGGCGATCGCCGGGTCCCATGACGAGAGCGCTTCGAGCTGATGCGCCACCACGGCATCGTCGCCGCGCGCGATCGGTCCCGTCAGCGCCTTCACCGTGCCCAGCCTGAACACGTTGTCCACGGTCTCGCGCACCAGCGGCTCCATCATGGCGAGCGCCGTTTCCCGCTCGAGCCCCGCCTTCTCGTAGCCGCGCAGGCCCGTCTCCATCAGCGCGACCAGGTAATTGCACACGATCACGCTCGCGGCATGATAGACGGGCTTGAACCGCGGCTCGATCTCGGAGACGCGGGCGCCGATGCGCTCGAAAGCAGGGCGCAGCACTTCCAGCGCCGCCGGGTCGCCCTCGGCGGCACAATGCGTTCCGGCAAAACTGCGCACCGCATCGCGCGGATCGGCAATGCTCTTCAGCGGGTGCACGCTGGCCACGACGGCGCCGCACCCGCGGGCGGTGGCGAGTTCCGCGGACGACAGCGCGCCGCTGCAGTGAAACACGACGTCGCTTTCGCGCAGCAGGCCGGTTTTCGCGAGGGTTTCGCAGCAGGCCACGATCTTCCCATCCGGCGGCGTCAACATCCACACGTCTGCCGCGCGCATCTCCTCGATCCAGGAGACGGCGCGGCCGTCGCCGATGAATGCCGCCGCCGAGCGCGCCCCGTGGGGCGTGCCGTCCAGAACGTCCTGGATGGCAAAGGTGTGCTTCTCTTCCCACAGGGACGCGAGCGTGCGGCCGACCCGTCCGGCGCCGATGATGTTGAGCGTTTTCATGTGATCCGGCGTGCATCATAACCCAACGCGGAGCCTGGCTATCCAACGTAGTGCAGACCAGGGCAGATCGGCGCGAGATCTCGTTCACGGGGAAAACAAACGGCAAACGATCCACTGCAAGCAGCCCTGTCGCGCGCCTGCGACAGCGACTTGACAGCCCGCGTCTCGATGATCACACTATGTGATCACAATAAGCCGCGAAACACCGTTGCCCCCTCCCAGGAGCCGTCTTTGAGCAGCATCGCTTCCATCGGCACGGTCACCGTTCAGTTGCCTGCGCGCCGCGAACACAAGTGGACGGGCCTGACGGAACCCATCGGACGCTACATCCTCGTCAGAATGACCGACACCGATGGTCGCGTCGGCTGGGGCGAGGCGGCGGCCCTGAAAGACTGGGGTGGCGAGTTCGGGCGTTACTTCGGCGAGTCCGCAGGTATCGTTGAATTCGTGATCGAACGTTACCTCGCCCCGACGGTAAAGGGCGTGGACCCGGCCAACATCGTCGAACTGCACGCGCGCATGGATGGGGTCATCAAGGGTTATCCCTACGCCAAAGCGGCGGTCGAGTTCGCTGCATACGACCTTGCGGGACGGCGCCTCGGCGTGCCCGTTCACACCCTCCTCGGCGGACAGGCGCGCACTCGAGTCCCGGTGACGCACTCGATCGGTCTCATTTCCGTCGAAGAGGCGGAAAAGGAGGCGGCCCGGGTTGCCGCTGAAGGTATCCGCACGATCAAGGTCAAGATCGGTGTCGATCCCGGGCGTGATGTTGAAGTCGTGCGTGCGGTGCGGAATGCCGCAGGACCGGAAATGGACATCTGCGTGGATGCGAATGAAGGCTACAGAACACCGGGCGAAGCCGTGGTCATCCTGCGCGAAATGGAAAAATTCCGGCTCAAGTATGCCGAACAGCCCTGCATGGGTATCGAGCGCATCGCGGAAGTGGCGCGCGCGCTTGATACACCGGTGATGGCGGACGAATCGGCCTGGAATGCGCACGACGCGCTCCAGATCGCTGCACAGCATGCGATCGATATCGTTTCCATTTACACCACCAAGCCCGGCGGCCTATACAAGGCACTGGAGGTTGCCGCAGTGTGCCGGGCGGCGGGAATCGCCTGCAACGTCAACGGCTCGATCGAAACCGGAGTCGGCAATCTCGCAAACGTGCAGTTCGCGGCGGCGGCCCCGGCAGTCACGTTTTCGTGCGTCGTACCGGTGTCGACGCCCGCGGAGTACCAGAAGGGCCAGATCGGCGGCATTTACTACAAGGACGATCTCATATGCGCCCCGATGAAGCTCGTCGACGGCGCAATCGAGGTGCCCATGGGGGCCGGCATGGGGATCGAGGTCGACGAGGCCAAAATAGAAAAATTTCGGGTACGATCCTGAATCGCGCCTGATTCTCTTTTTCAGAACGCCCCGACCGAGTAATCGATACCGCGTCCGGCCTGCGAGGCCGGCACGTCCAAAGCCGGAGAACGCAATGCGCAAGGAAATCGTCGATCGCCAGGTGAAAGCGATGCGAGAGGCAGGACTGGACGCCATGATCTCCTGCTCGCCTGAAAATTTCGCCTATCTCACGGGCTTCGTGGTGCCTTCGCAGCCGCTGATCCGGCACCGCCACGCCATGGTGATCGTCAGCGCCGACGGCAGGAGCGAGATTTTCGGCGTCGATATGGAGGCGACCACGATCAGGCGCCGCGCACCCGACACGCCGGTCCGCATCTGGGCGGAATTCAGCGACAGCGCGATGGCCGTGCTCGCCGATCAACTGAAGGGAATGGGTCTTGCGGCGGCAACGATCGGCATCGAGATGGACTACCTGCCCGCAGGCGACCTCGATCGCTTGCGCCGTGAACTGCCGCGGGCGAGTTTCGCTCCCGACGAGGTCATTCTCGCGCGTCTGCGGAAGATCAAGACCGGGGAGGAAATCGAGCTGTTGCGGCGACTTTCACGAATAGCCGACCGATCCATCACGGATGCGCTTGGCGCGGTGAAAGCGGGCGACTCCGAGATGGATATCGCGGCGCACATGACCCGTAATGTCTATACGCTCGGCGCCGAGCATTTCAAGCTCATGATCGTGGCCACTGGCGAGCGCAGCCAGCTTCCCAACGTCGGTCCGTCGGAACGCCGGCTCCAGACTGCGGACGTATGCCGCGTCGAGATCTTCTCGGTGATCTCCGGGTACCAGGCCGGCGTATGTCGCACGGCGGTGGTGCAGCGCGCGCCGCCACACGCCGAGGAAATCTGGAAGAACCTGGTCGAGTGCAAATATCTCATCATGGACATGATCAAACCGGGGGCGGGCTGTCGCGCAATCTACGAGGCATTTCTCCGCAAGCTCTCGGAACTGGACCTGCCGCCGATTTCATTCGTCGGTCACGGCATCGGCCTGCACCTGCACGAAGATCCCTACATCGGCAAGACCCCCGAGATCGGCAAGCACGGGGACGCGCAGCTCGAAGCCGGGATGGTGCTGGGCGTGGAGCCGTTGTGCTATCAGACCGGATACGGCTTCGGCATGCAGAACAAGGACATGATGCTGGTCACCGAGTCGGGATGCGAGCTGCTTTCGGATTATGCGGACACCGACCGGCTGCTGATGATCAAATAAGACGTTGTGCCCACCCGCTTATTCGGTGTTCCCGGCCACAGCGCGCAGACCACTACGGAACACTCCATGCGCACCCTTATCGAAAACATCGAGTTCATTCTGACCGTCGACAGCGAGGATCGCGTCCTCACCCGCGCCTCGGTCGTGATCGAAAACGACCGCATTGCCGATGTCGGCCCTGCCACCGAAGTGGCGAAGCGTACTCCGCGCCATTCCGTCGATGCCGTCATCGACGCCAGCCGCTGCGGCATGACGCCGGGGTTCGTCGATTCACACGTGCATCTATCGGAAACACTGTCACGCGCTGTCTTTCCGGATAATCTTGCGACGCGGGCCTGGGTGTTTCACTGGGCGAAGCCCTTCTATGCCAACGTCGGCGGGCGCGATGAAGTCGTGGGCGCCCTCATCGGCATGGCGGAAATGCTTCGTTGCGGCACCACATGCTTCCTCGACATGGGCGCACAGAACGACGTCGCGGGCGTGGTGCGCGCAATCCGCGAGGTCGGAATGCGTGGCGTCACCGGCAGACACGCCTGCGACGTGCGCCCCGAAAAAGTCCCGGCGGGCTGGACCGGGGAAATGATGGCGCATCATTTTTTTCCCGATGCGAAAACGGCGTTGAAGGAACTCGAGGCGACCGTCAGAGCGCATCACGGCGCCGCGGGCGGGCGGGTGCGCTGCTGGGTGAACATCGAGGGCAAGGAACCCTGCAGCCTGGAGTTGCACGTTGGCTCGCGCGCCCTCGCCGAGCGGCTGGGCGTCGGCACGACCTACCACCTCGCCACCAGCATCGAGGAGGCCAAAGTCTCCGAAAACAAATACGGCGTGTGGCCGGTTTCGCGCATCGCCAATGCCGGCGGACTCGGATCGAACCTCGTCATAGCGCACTGTGTCGCCGTCACCGACGAGGAAATCGGGCGCATGGCCAAGGCGGGAACGATGGTGGCGTTCTGCCCCGCTACCTCGGTCAAACTCGCCAAGGGCGCCACCAGGATCGGCAAGTATCCGGAAATGATCGAAGCGGGAATTCGCGTCGGCATCGGCACCGACGGCGTGTCGGCCGGCGGTAATCTCAACCTGATGCGCCAGATGTACATGGTCGCAGGCATGTTCAAGGATTCCCGCATGGATTCGACGCTCGTCGGCGCAAGGAAGGCATTGCGCATGGCAACGATCGAAGGCGCGCAACTGCTGGGCTGGGACAGCGAGATCGGATCCATCGAGCGTGGCAAGAAAGCTGATTTCGTGTTGTTCGACCTCGATCACTTCGAGTGGGTGCCTTACGGCGACGCGCTCCAGGCTGTCGTGTATTCCGCGAGCCCCGCCTCGATTGCGCAGACCTGGGTTGATGGCAAGCCCTTGTACAAGGATGGCAGAGTACAAACGCTCGACGAAGCAGCGCTCCGGCGTGAAGCGCGCGAGCGTGCCGCCGCGGTGGTGAAACGCGCCGGGCTTTCGCTCAGGCACATGCCGACGGTGAGCACGACCTACGACTAAGGCATGCGTGCCGCGACAAGCGTTGCACGAGCTATTTGGACGTGGCCACCACGCCCAGCACCTGCCGGAGCGACGTTTCGACCGCCGTGTGAGTGAGATCGCGGGTAATGAACACGATGCGCGTCGCCCGGTCCGGATCCGGCCAGTCCGTCAGCTCCGAAGGGGGATAGAACATGTGTTGTACTCCCTGGATCACAACGGGACGCGGCCGTCCCGCCACGTTGAGGAGTCCCTTCACGCGCAGCAGGCATTCGCCGCGGCTGGCGAGCAGCAGCTCCAGCCATTCGACAAAGGGAGTCCAGTCAACGGGCTCGGCGATGCGGATGACGAACGTGCTGATGCGCCCGTCATGCCGAACACCGCGGCGTGCGGGTCTCGGACGATAGGCTTCCTCGTTGATCCAGTTTCGTACCGCTTCGGGTCTTGCGCCGCCTTCAAACC
This sequence comes from Betaproteobacteria bacterium, assembly GCA_016202605.1. Lineage (GTDB taxonomy): Bacteria > Pseudomonadota > Gammaproteobacteria > Burkholderiales > SG8-41 > DSOT01. The sequence continues at coordinate 20,506 of JACQOJ010000099.1, read as the reverse complement.
CCGCGAGAGTGAACAGCAGTTCCGGACCAGGAAAGCTTCCGGGCGCGGAATGAACCACGCGGGCGCCGGGATTGAGTATCGACAGCCGCGCGCCCAACCTGTCCCGCTGCACGGCGGTCGCGAGGTCGCTCTTGGTGACGACGAGGTGGTCGGCGATGGCCGCCTGCTTCACCGATTCCGGGTATGTGTCAAGCTCACGCTCGCCCAGGACAGCATCTACCGTTGTCACCAACCCGCTGAGAACGTAATCACGCCGCAGGTCGCGCTCGCTGATTAAAGTCTGCACAATGGGCGCGGGGTCGGCAAGACCCGTGGTCTCGACGACGACCCGGGAAAAAGCCGGGATTGAGCCGCCTTCGCGCAAAGCGTGCAGTTCGGAAAGCGTGGTAACCAGATCGTCGCGCATCGCGCAGCACACGCAGCCCGAGCCCAGCAGCACGACTTCTTCGGTCACCTCCCGCACCAGCAGATGGTCCAGTCCGACCTCGCCGAGCTCGTTGATCACCACGGCGGTGTCGCCGAGCCCGGGATGCGCCAGCAACGATTTGAGAAGCGTCGTCTTCCCGCTTCCCAGGAACCCCGTTAAAACGAACACCGGAATGCTGTCTGCCGCCGTCATCATGGGAATGCCCGCCGAATACCGTATCCGGAATAGCGACGGCCCGGTCTCCTGACGCAGATCGCGACGAGCCGAATCACTTTGCGAGCCGGTTCAAAAGGCGGCACCGTGCTCCAGAGCCGGAGATATCAGTGCGCTATCCGAACATGCCAAAGTCGAAGTCGGATTCTCGTCGCAGCGCAACCAGCGGCCCGGAGGCGCCGCGGAACACCGAGGATTTCAAGAGGTACGACGCGGTATTACGGATGTCGCGTTCGATGGCGCGCCGCGCCGCCGCAGCATCGTGATCCCGCAGGGCTTTGAGCACGTCGCCGTGCGCGCTCGCATCCCAGGGCATGTCGGGGGAGATCAGCGAAAAATACATGATCGGCCCCGCCTGCAGCCACAGCGGCTCGATCAACGGCAGGAGCACTTCGGAATCCGCCGCTTCATACAGCGTAAAATGGAACTCCTGATTTCTCGCCAGGCAGCCCAGGATATCGCGCGCCCTGATGGCGTGCAGCAACTCGGCGTTCACCTTTTCCAGCCGCTTCACCAGTTGCGGCGAGGCGCGGCGACAGGCCATTTCAGCCGCCATGCCTTCCAGAGCCTGACGTACCTTCGATAACTCTTCGAAGCGCGCCGGCGTCATGCGCGGCACGCATACGGTGCGGTTGGGAAGCATTTCGAGCACGTTTGCCGCCGTGAGCTGATTGATGGCTTCGCGCACCGGCATCGCGCTCGTGCCGAGGTGACCGGCAAGCTTGCGCAGGGATATCGTCTGCCCCGGCACGAAGGCGCCAACCATCAGTCCGCGGCGCAACTGCGCAACCACCCGGTCCTGCAACTCCCCGCGGCGGCGCGGTCCACCGCGGGCGCCGCCGTTCGTTTTTTTCGCCTTTCGTGTCATCTCGGTCGTATTCGCGGCCATGGCAGCAGTCCTGTTTCGAGCGCAGCCACCGACAACGAACGGGCGACGGCTGGCGCGTTCTCCACCGCGTTCTTGACAACGCCGGTGAGTGTGATCATATTATGTGATCATAGCATACACCTCGCACACCGCCCTCTTAGCAGGTTGCTTCATCGAGGCGCGTCTTGCAGCCTTGTCCGCGGCCTGCAGTCGAGTGCCGATCCCGCGACGGGCAGAGCGGACCGCAGCGCATATTTTTGAAACCAGGACATGCGTGTAACCATACTCGGGGCCGGCGCAGGTGGAGCGGCTGCGGTTGCGGACCTGATGCAAGCCGGGCACGAGGTTGCGCTGTGGAACCGTTCGACGGATACGCTCAGACCGTTCCAGCGCATCGGCGGTATCGAGTACGAGGGCGTGCTGGGCGAGGGCACGGCCCGGCCAGCGCTGATCACAGACAATCTGTCCGCCGCGCTCCAGGGGTGCGACGCCGTGGTCTGCACGCTGCCGACGTTCTCGCACGCCGCTGTTGCCCGCGGCCTCGCCGCAATTGGCCTGAGTGCTGGCGTGCCGGTGATACTCAATCCCGGCCATACCGGTGGCGCACTCGAGTTCCGCACCGCGTTTCGAAGCGTGTGCAGCGACGTGCCCCCGCTGGCCGAGTTTTCGACGCTGTCCTACGTGGCGCGCAAACTTCAACCCCAGCGGGTCACCGTTACCGGCCGCGCAAAGCAGGTTCGCGCCGCGGCGTTGCCCGGCGGCGAACGAGCACTGGAGACGGCGCGCCGGCTGTTCCCCTGTGCAAGTCCGGTACGCGACGTGCTGGCGGCGAATTTCTGCAACGTAAATATGGTGCTGCATCCGCCGGGTGCGGTGCTGGGCGCCGCTTGGATCGAGGCAAAGGCCGGTGACTTCACGTTTTATGTTGAAGGCATGACGCCGGGTGTCGCGCGCGTCATGAAGGCGCTCGACGACGAGCGCCTGGCGGTCGCCCGCGCCTTCGGGCACGAATTGCCCAACCTGATCGAGGAGATGCAGCGGATCGGCACGGTCGAGGCCGGCGTCGAAGACACGCAGGATTTCGCCGGCGCCATCGCCGGCGGCACAGCCAATAGCCGCATCAGGGCACCGGACTCGCTCTCGCACCGTTATTATCTCGAGGACTTCGGACACGGACTGCTTCCGTTCATCGTGCTCGCGGGCATCGCCCGGGTCGCGGTGCCCGTGGCCGAAGCATTGTTCACGCTCGGCGGGACGCTGGTCGGCGTCGACTATCGCGCGAACGGTCGCACCGCAGAAGCGATGGGAATCGCCGGTCTTGACCTGGCGGGACTGATCTCCCTGGTACGACACTGACCATGGACTGGAAAAAACTCGTCATCGCGGTCGTCGCCGGTGACCGGCGCGAACAGGAAATCGCGCGCCTTGCGGCCGCCACCGGAGCCGGGGTGCGCGCCTACGGCTTTCCCTGGCCCGACGCCGGCATTTCAGGCGTGACGCTCGCACCCGACGCAAGAAGCGCGCTGGCGGGCGCCGATTTCGCGCTGTTTCCGATCCCCGGCATCGCTCCCGATGGCGCGCTCTTTGCACCGCAGTGCCCGCAGCGCATCATCCCGGACCGCGACATGCTGGCAGGCATGCGCAAGCCGGCACACGTCATTCTGGGCTGGGCCGACCAGAATCTGAAGAGACATGGCGAAGCGCTCGGCATCACCTTCCACGAATATGAATGGGACGAAGACCTGATGCTGTTGCGCGGCCCCGCCATCGTGGAAGGATTGCTCAAAGTGATGATCGAGAACACCGACATCACGATCCACAAGTCGAGCGTATGCGTCGTTGGTCAGGGAACGATAGGGTTTCTCGTCACCCGCTACATGGTGGCGCTGGGTGCCCGCACACACGTTGCCGCGCGCAACAAGGTCCAGCGTGCCGCCGCCCACGCCGCGGGTGCCGAAAGCCATACGCTCGACGAACTCGAGCAACTGGCGCCGCGGCTCGACACCATCGTGTCCACTGTTCCCGCGCCGGTTATAGGACGCAACGTACTGGAGAAACTGCCGTCGCATGCGCTGGTGGTCGATCTCGCCGCGCCGCCCGGCGGGGTCGATCGCGATGCGGCACAGGACCTTGGGCGGAAATTCGTCTGGGCGCGGGGGATGGGAATGCGCGCGCCGATCACCGTGGGACAGAGCCAGTGGAGCGGGATCCGCGAGCGGATCGAGACGATCATGGGAGAAAAATAGATGAAAGTGGACCTCGTCATTCGCAGCGCGCGCGTTGTCACGCACGACGGAGAGTTCGTGGGCGGCGTCGCCGTGCAGGCGGGACGCATCGCGCTCACCGGTGCGAACGATGCGCTGCCCGAAGCAAAGCGCGTGATCGACGCCGGCGGGCGGGTGTTGATGCCCGGGCTGATCGATCCACATTGCCACCTCGGGGTGAACTATCCCTACAACGAGGACATGCGCAGTGAAACCGCCGCCGCCGCCTCGGGCGGGCTCACGACCATCCTGCTCTACATTCGCAACAAGGCCGGCCCGTACGTCCCGTTTTACAAGGAGCGTCGCGCGATCGGGGAAGAGAACGTCCTCATCGACTTCGGTTTCCATTTCGGCATCCAGCGCGAAGATCACATCAACGACATCCCCGACGTGGTGCGTGAAACCGGCGTGCGTTCCTTCAAATGCTACTTCGGCTACGAGCCCGACAACCCCATCGGTATCGTGCCGGCAACCGACGGCTGGGTATACGCCACGATGCGCCACCTCGTGAAAATTCCCGGCGGTGTGATCAGCGTGCACTGCGAGAACACCGGTATCGCCTCCTGGCTCAAGGACGAACTCAAGGCCACCGGACGCCAGGACCTCGGCGCCTACACCGAATCGCGACCGTCGTTCTGTGAGGAGGAAACCATCAAGCGCATGCTGTTTCTCGCCGAGCGCACGCGCTGCCCGCTGCATATCGTGCACACCTCGGTCGGGCAAGGACCGGTCCTTGCCGCCGAGGCGCGCGGTCGTGGCATCGATGTGACGGTGGAAACCTGCCCGCACTACCTGACTCGAACCTGCTATGACCCCGATCTCGACATGAAAGCCAAGATCTCTCCGCCGCTGCGGCCGAGGGAAGATCTCGAGGGCCTGTGGCGGGGCATTTTCAACGGCAGCGTCTACAGCCTGGGCACCGACCATGTGCCGTTTTTCCCCAAGAAAGGCGAAGACCTGTGGAAGGAACTGCCGGGGGTGGTGTCGTTCCCCTGGGAACTGGCGCTCATGCTGAATTTCGGGGTGCATCAGCGCGGGCTGTCGCTCTCGCGTCTGGTCCAGCTCAATTCCTGGCATCCGGCGCGGCGCTTCGGCCTGTGGCCGCAGAAGGGCTCATTGCAGGCCGGCGCCGATGCGGACCTGGTGCTGGTCGATCTCGACGAGGAACGAACGGTGAAGCATAGCGGGCACGGGCACTGCATCTATGAAGGCTGGAAGCTGAGGGGCTGGCCGGTGATGACGATCGCACGAGGGGAGATCGTGTACGATAACGGGTGCGTCAATGAGGCCTTGCATGGGCGAGGCCGATGCGTCACTCGCCCGCAGAGCGATCCCCTGCCCGCGTGAACGCAACGATCCTCAACCCATCGGATATGACGGCGATTCTCTCGCAGAGCTCTCCGGGGTCCCGGCGATTGCAGGCCCGCTTGCTCGCGCCGATCGTCGCTGCCGCGAACACGCTTCTCGCGCGCCCGCCGCGGCAGGCGCTATTGTCCGGCACTCACAACCCGTTCGGGCGCGCAGCCATTCTCTTCGATCCGTGGAAGTTTCTGGATGTGTGCGAAACCGCCGAAGTGCTTGACGCCGTTTCGCTGTTGCTCGGCCCCGACATCGTTCTCTGGGACAGTGAACTCTATCTCGACGCCGCGTCCTGGGACGAAGCCCGCCGCAGCGCGGGCCGTTACTGGCCAGCCGATCCCCTGGCCGGCGCCGTCGTCGACGTCGCGCTTGCAAACGGACGGATCTTCGTTGCCGACGTGCGACGTGCAGACAACACCCCTCCCGCTGTGCCCGGCGGCGCGCACTATGTCATCCGCTACATGCCGGCAACCTCGTTTTACAACCGCGACCCGCGTTTTCCTCCCAACCGGTGCGCGATGGAAGAGCGGCCGCTGGTGAATTACCAGAATCGTCCGATCTGGCTCGTGCGCGGTGAAGATCGCGCGGGCAGCGATTTCGCGGCCGGCTTTGCGCCCATGGCGCCCGGCTGGGCGGCTCAACAAACTGTGCACATAATGGAGGCCTGACATGCCTGTTGTAACCGTACAAATGTGGACGGGACGCAGCGTCGAGCAAAAACGCAAGCTGGTCGCCGCAATCACCGATGCGATGGTGGAACACGCCGGCTGCAAGCCCGATCACCTGCACGTCATCATTCAGGACGTGCCCAAGGACAGTTGGGGCCGCGCCGGTCGCCTCGGCATCGACAACGAACCGGAGGGGAGATGATGGCGCTCGATACGCTTGAGTTGAAGACGAGCGCGCTGCTCGTCATCGACATGCAGAATGCATTCGTGCACGACAAGGGCACGCTTGGCATATCCGGGGTGGATACCAAACGGCTCGCCACGATCGTGCCCGCGTTGAAGGGACTCGTCGAGCGCTGCCAGGCGGCCGGTATGCCGGTGATCTGGACGGTTCAGGAGCATTTCCAGATGGATGCGGTCCGCGCCCGGAAGAAGCTTGCCGCGCATACCGCGAAACGCAAGCAGGTCTCCGCCCTTGCCGGAACCTGGGACGAGGCCATCATCGACGAACTCAAGGATCTCGCCGCCATCAACCCGTCGTTTGTGGTGCGCAAGCACCGCTTTGGTGCGTTCTACGCGACGCGGCTTGAACAGCTTTTACGGATGCTGGGCACGCAGACGCTCTTCGTCACCGGCACTACCACCAATGCCTGTGTCGAGACGACGATCCGCGAGGCCTATCTGCGAGACTACGATGTCGTTGCGCTCACCGACTGCATCTCCGGCGTCAGTGAGGAATGGGAACAGACCGCATTGGAAGTCTGGGCGCAATACTTCTGCGTGCTCTCGGATTCGAGCGAAACCGGCGCCTGGATCGAGGCGCAGCGCAAGCCCCGCACGCTGGGATTCGCGCACATGCTGCTGCAGGTGGTGGATCTCGAGGCCTCGCGGCGCTTCTACATCGAATTGCTCGGCTTCACGGAGCGCAAGGCCAAGCCGCTTGCCGACGGGCGACCGTTTGTCCCGCTTCATCAGGGCATTGCGCTCACCACCGGCGGGCCGGACAAGCCCCAGCAGATCGATCACATGGCCTTCAGGGTGCACGACGTGCAGGGGCTCGCCGACCGGCTGAGGCGTGCGAACGTACGGTTCTTTCAGGATCTGCATGACGGGATCTACGGGCGGACGATCTACGTCGCCGATCCCGACGGCAACAAGGTCGAACTCTACGAAGAGGCGGCTTGACACCCCGCATTACGCAGATCACACTGTGTGATCACAAAAGTGCCCTTCAACCCTGGCTGGCACGCGGTTTGCGTCACCCCTGCCGCCGCGGCCCCGGGGCAAACGGATACTTGCGGGAACACCGGGTCAAGCGGTGATGGAATCACGCCGATTTATTCATCAGAGGAGTGAAAGACCATGAACACCAGGCGTAACGGGTTATCGGTCGCCGGCCTGCTCGCAGCGCTGTTCGTCGTTTTCTCGTTTTCCGGCGGGACGGCAATGGCGCAGTCCGCGGCGGGCGCGGCCAAGGAAAAAGTCCAGGTGCGCTTCACCTGGAAGCTGAAAGGCGAATACGCGCCGCTCTTCGTCGCGCTGGACAAGGGCTACTTTGCCGCGGAAGGACTCGATGTCGATCTGGCCGAAGGTCAGGGCGCGCAGACGGTGCTGCGGCTTCTCGCCGCCGGGACCGAGAACATCGGATATGGCCCAGCCGTGGCCGCCGCGCAAGCCGTGAGCCAGAACATGCCCGTCAAGGTGGCCGCACTCTACCAGACCAGAGCGCCGATGGGCGTGATCTCTTTCCCGGACGTGCCGCTGAAGACGCCCAAGGACCTGGAAGGCAAGCGGATCGGTATATCTGTCGGCGAAACCTTTACCGACATGCTGGAACCATTTACCAAGATCAACAAGATCGATCTTTCCAGGATCACGCGGATCCAGATGGACAACTCCGCGCGCACTTCCCAGTTTCTGTCCCGCAAGGTCGACGTGATGTCGGTTTACCTCAGTAACGAACTGCCTGTGCTCGAACAGCGCACCGGCGTCAAATTCAACGTCATGAAGGTCGCGGATTTCGGACTCAACCTGCTGGGCGCTTCCTATTACATCAGCAATAATTTCGCCAGACAGAATCCGGGAACAGTAGCCAAACTGATGCGCGCCACCGCCAAAGGTTATGCGGATGCAATGAAGGATCCCAAGGGCGCGGCAGAGATCATGAACAAGTACATGAAGGTCAAGGAGAACCCTGACGTGCTCCTGGCGCAGGTGAAGGCCACGGTAGAGTCCACCAACGCCCCCACGGGCAGGCCGATCGGCTGGCAGAGCGAAAACGACTGGAAAACGTGTCTGGACCTTCTTATGGCCACCGGCGCCATCAAGGAGCGCAAGGACATCGGGCTCTACTACACCAACGATTTCCTGAAGTAAGCGGCAGCAGCAACGCCGGAGCCCGGGCCAGCGCATAACCGGGTTTTCGCGCCGGCTGCCAGAATCCGGCATGCATGCGGGCGCATGCCGCCGCGGGCGGCGGTGTCGCGCTTTGCCCTGCTGAAGGAGTAAAACCGTGTCCACCGCATCCTCAATCGACCTACAGCCGTCAGCGGGCGCCAGAGTCTGGGCGTGGTTCACCGAGCAGGGCGCGGCGCTCGGCATCCTGCTGTTGATCTTTCTTGCCTGGGAGGCGGCCACCCGATTGCTGGATGTGCCGGTCTACATCCTGCCGAGCCCATCGGTAATCATTGTCAAGATCTACGCTGACTGGGCCTTGCTGATGGATAACGCCTGGGCCAGCCTGCAGGAGGTGATCCTCGGTTTCGGACTCAGCGTCGTCGTGGGCATTCCCCTTGCCGTGGCGATCGTTTATTCGCGAATCTTCGAACGCGTCGCGTTTCCGCTGATGGTCTCGCTGCAGACCGTACCAAAGGTTGCGCTTGCGCCCATCCTCGTGATGTGGTTCGGCTACGGCATTCTGCCGAAGGTGCTGGTCGCCTTTCTGATCTCCTTTTTTCCGATCGTGATCAACACGGTGATCGGGATGCGCTCGGTGGAAAAGGAAATGATCTATCTCGCCGAGTCGATGGGCGCCGGACAACTGCAGACGTTCATCAAGATCCGTTTTCCGAAGGCGCTGCCGAACATCTTCGGCGGCCTCAAGGTCGGCATCGGTCAGGCGGTGATCGGGGCGATCGTCGGGGAATTCATCGCGGCCGAGAAAGGCCTGGGCTACCTCCAGCTGATCGCTCAAGTGCGTCTCGACACGCCCCTGCTCTTCTCTTCCGTGGTGATACTCTCGCTGATGGGCGTGATTCTCTTCAACATCGTCGTGTGGGTCGAGCGCATGGTCATACCGTGGCACCGGCAGATTACCGAACGCGTGGAGTGACGCCGGCTCCTGCGTGAAAGAACGGCGTCCCCACAGGAATTCGATGACTGCGCAACGCGAAATGATCACGCACTCCGCCAATGACGTTTCGGTCGAAGTCGCCGGCGTCACCAAGCACTACCGGACCGCCAAGAGCGGCCCCGTGCACGCGCTCGATGAAGTCTCGCTGAATCTGGGATCCGGAGAGTTCGTTTCCATCGTCGGCCCCAGCGGCTGCGGCAAGAGCACGCTGCTGATGTTGATTTCCGGACTGATCCCGGTTTCCTCCGGCACCATCAAGGTCGGGGGCAAGCCCGTCAACGGGCCGGTCGACGAAGCAGGAATCGTGTTCCAGCGCGACGTGCTGCTCGACTGGCGCAGCGTGCTCTCCAACGTGATGCTGCCGGTGGAGATCAAGAGGCTCGACCAGAAAGCGCACCTGAATAAAGCGACCGAACTGCTGCATTCCGTGGGGCTGACGGGTTTCGAGGAAAAATATCCGAGCGAACTCTCCGGCGGGATGCGTCAACGGGTCGCGATTTGCCGCGCACTGGTGCAAAGTCCCGGCCTGCTGCTGATGGACGAACCTTTTGGTGCGCTGGACGCCCTGACCCGTGAGCAGATGAATCTCGACCTGCAGCGGATGTGGCTGCGCGACCGCAATACCGTGTTGTTCATCACCCACAGCATCGAGGAAGCCATTTTTCTGTCCGACCGGGTGGCGGTGATGTCGGCGCGGCCCGGCAGGATTGCGGAAGTGCTCGATATCGATCTCGGCCGCCCGCGCGGGGCGCAGACCCGCAGCGACCGGAAATTCGTGGAATACATCGACCGTGTCCGGCGCCGCTTCCTCGCGCAAGGCATCCTCTCGGAATCCTGACAAGGACGGACGCGTGCATGATCTGATGATTCGGGGCGTCCACCCGTGGAAGCCGGGTTCCGGCGACGCTGTCGACATTGCCGTCGACGCCGGCCGCATCAGCCTCATTGCGAAATCCGTGCCCGAAACGGGACGTGAAGAGTGGCATGTGGGTGGTCGGCTTCTCCTTCCCGCGCTGGCCGACCCCCATCACCACCTGGACAAGGCCTGTCTCGTCGGTCGTGTGGGCGCCTCCACGGACCTCGCGGATGCGCGCGCCCGTTTTGGAAAGCTGCGCCCGAACCTCACGCCGGAAGATCACCGGCAGCGCGGGGAACGCGTGATCCAGTGGGCGATCAGCCACGGGGTGGCGACGCTCCGGACACACGCCGACGTCGACAAGACGGTGGGGCTTCGGCATGTCGAGGCGGCGCTTGCGCTCAGGGAAGCGTTTTCGGATCGCATAACCATCCAGGTCGTCGCGTTCCTGCCTGCCTCCGCGCCCGTGAACGACGAGGAATCCTGGCGAGCGCTCGCGGATGCGCTGCATCTGGGGTGTGACGCCGTGGGCGGGGCCACGGGAAACCGCGGCGCGGAGGCGCCGACGCTGATGCGCCGGACGCTCGAGCTTGCCGAAAAGGCCGGGGGCATGGTCGATCTCCATCTCGACGAGACGCTGGAGCCCGCGGTGCAGAATATGGCTGAACTTGCCCGTCTTACCCGCGGTTACGGCCTGGAGGGCCGCGTTGCGGCATCGCACTGCTGCTCGCTCGCGGTTGCGCCTGCCGCCGTGCGCGCGGAGGCAATCGGGCTCGCAGCCGAAGCGCGTCTGCATGTAATCGCTCTGCCGCTCACGAACCTCTATCTCCAGGGCCGCGAATCCGGGCTGCGCGGAGTGCCGCCTGTCGCCGAGATTCTGGCCGCGGGAATCAATGTGGCTTGCGGCTCCGACAACGTCCAAGACCCGTTTCTGCCGACCGGCAATGCGGACCCGCTGCTCGCGGCACAGGTACTCGGAATCGTCGCCCAGCTCGCCGATCCGGATTTCCTGCTCGAAGCGGTAAGCTTGCGCGCGGCACACGCGATGGGATTAAGCGCGGATACGGACTGGTGCCGGACTGGCGCGCCGGCCTGCTTTGCCGTCGCCGACTGCGGGCCGGAAGACGACCCGGTGGCACGCCTCGCGCCCCGGCCGCTCGTCGTATTCAACGGTCGCGTCGTCCGCCGTCCGGGAGACGGCGCCCATGACCTGCCGCCCATCCGAACCAGCCAACAAGAGGAGTAGACGCATGGATGTCAATGAGCGCATTCACGAAGAACTGGTGAAGTGCGGCGTGCGTCTCGCCGCCACGCTTCCCGACGATTGGGTCGCGCCCCTCATCCGGCGGTTGTCGGCCGATCCGTCGATTCGCCACGTGCCGGTTGCGCGTGAGGCGGAAGCGGTCGCCATTTGCAGCGGCGCTTTCTTCGGCGGCGTGCGCTCGGTCGTGGTGATAGGAAACACCGGGCTCCTCACCTGCACCGGGGAACTCGCCACACTCAACCTGCGCCACCAGATTCCGGTTTTCTGCATTGTGAGCCAGCGTGGTTCCATCGACGATCACCGGATCTATCAGGAAGTACAGGGACGACGCACTTTTCCGCTGTTGCAAACCTACGATTTTCCCTACCACGTATTCGATCGTCCCGAGGATCTGGTCCATATCCCGCATGCCTATGAGGCTTGCCGCCTGCAGAAGCGTCCCTTTATCGCGTTTCTGACGCGGCACCTCGTCAAGGGAGAACATTCATGAAAACGAGAGAGGCATTGGAAGTGCTTGCCGCTCACCGCGGCGATGCGGCGGTGGTCTGCGCGCTCGGCATGGCGGCCAACGAGTGGTGGGCCGCAACGAAAAGCGAGGACAGCTTCTACATGCATGGCGCGATGGGATTTGCCGCGAGCTTCGCGCTCGGGCTCGCCCTGGCGCTGCCCAACACGCCGGTCTGGGTGTTGAACGCTGACGGCTCGCTGTGCATGAATCTCGGCTGCCTGCTCACGGAGGCGGCCCAGGCGCCACGCAACCTGAAGCATTTCGTGGTCGATAACCGCGTATACCAGACGGTCGGCGGCATGCCGATGGTCAACCAGGGCGGGGCTGACTACGCGGCCCTGGCGCAGGCCGCGGGAATTCCCCGGACCAGGACCATAGAAAACATTGCGGATCTCGAGCGCGCGCTGCCTGGAATCGCCTCGCAACCGGGGCCATCGTTCACCGTATTGCGGGTGGAGGCGGAATCGGGTTTTCTCGGAACCCCGCCGATGACTTATGAGGGACCGGAAATGAAGTATCGGTTCGGGCGCGCTCTGGAACGCCGACTGGGCATTACGGTCTTCGGGCCTCAAGGCTACTGACTCTCGGCGCTTAACGAACAAGACCGGTTCAAGGCGCGCGGATCGCCGGCGTGGCCGGTCGTCCCCATCGGTATTAGCGTCGCATCTGATCGCAGCGTTTTTTGGCCTGCAGCGCCTATGCCGAGATGCCCTTGCGGCCGCGACCGTGTCCACGAGTATCCACGCAGCCGCGTTATAGTGATCATCATGTCGCTTTCCCGACGCCGCTTTCTTGTTGACGCCGCCGGCCTTGCGGCTTCCGCCCTCCTCCCGATTCCGCGGGCGCTGGCGCGCCCCCGGTTCGCGAGCGACCCGTTCACGCTGGGCGTCGCTTCCGGGTATCCGCAGCCTGCGGGTTTCGTATTATGGACGCGCCTCGCGCCGCGTCCGCTGGAAGGCGGCGGCATGCCTCCGCAAACGGTCGAAATCGGATGGGAACTCGCCGCGGACGAATCCTTCGGGAGCATCGTCCGCAAGGGAAAGGCCGTCGCCACGCCCGAACTTGCACATTCGGTGCATGTGGAACTGACCGGGCTCGAGCCCGCCCGCTGGTACTGGTATCGCTTTCACGCCGGCGGCGCGGCAAGCCCCATCGGCCGCACCCGGACCGCGCCCGCACCGGATGCGGCGGCCGAGCGCATGCGCTTCGCGTTCGCGTCCTGCCAGCAGTACGAGCAGGGCTACTACGCGGCCTACCGTCACATGTCGCGCGAGGATCTCGACCTCGTCATCCATCTCGGCGATTACATCTACGAGTCGTCCTGGGGCCGCAATCACGTGCGCAAGCACGAGGCGGGCGAGCCGATCACGCTGCGCGAGTACCGCAACCGGCACGCGCTCTACAAGAGCGATCCCGACCTGCAGGCGGCGCACGCGTCCTTTCCCTGGCTGGTGACCTGGGACGACCACGAGGTGGACAACGATTACGCGGGAGACCATTCGGAGGAGCGCACGCCCCCGGAGCTGTTCCTGAGACGGCGCGCGGCGGCGTATCAGGCGTACTACGAACACATGCCGCTGCCGGGCTGGGCGCGCCCCCGCGGCCCCCACATGCAGCTCTACGCGCGCGCGGCCTTCGGCGGGATCGCCCGGTTTCATATTCTCGACGGGCGCCAGTACAAATCGCCGCAGGTCTGCACCCGCCCCGGACGCGGCGGCAGCAACGTGGTCGAAGATTGCGCCGAGCGGCTCGATCCGCATCGCACCCTGCTCGGCGCCGCGCAGGAAAAGTGGCTGCTGGACGGACTGTCCGCTTCGCGCGCGCGCTGGAACATCATCGCGCAGCAGACGTTGATGGCGCAGGCGGACCGCATGCCCGGCGCAGGGCAGTCCTTCTGGACCGACGGCTGGGACGGCTATCCGGAAGCGCGCAAGCGGATCCTGAGCCACATCGCGGACGGGCGCATCGCGAATCCGGTCGTGATCGGCGGGGACGTGCACATGTCGGTGGTAGCCGATCTCAGGATCGATTTCGACGACCCGCGCGCCCCGGTCGTCGCGACGGAGTTCGTCGGCACATCCATCAGCTCGCAGGGCCGGCCGCGCAGGGAGGTCGAGGCCTGGGCCCCGGACAATCCGCACATCAAGCATGCCAATCCGACGCGCCGCGGCTATACGGCAATGGAACTGTCCGCCAGACGCTGTCTCGCGCAGTTGCGCACGCTCGACGACGTCCGGGACCCGCAGTCGCCGATACGGACACTCGTCGCCTACGCCGTCGAGGACGGCCGGCCCGGCGCGGAGCGTAGCTAGCGAATCGAGTGAGGCACCCGATGGATACCGGGCAGCGGGGACTTGGTTGGTTTGCCGGCACAGGGTAATCTAGAAGCGCCATGCCTTCGTTTTTCAACAAACTGATCCGATCCATCGCCGAACGCGGCCGCGTCCTGCTGAGTCCGCGGTTGCGCGCCGTTGTCGCGCGCCGCGACCGCGTCGCGAAACTGAGTGAACTGTGCCATGCGCTGCTGATCGAACGGGGCGAGCCGTCCAGCGCCGCGCTCGCCATGGAAATCGTCGCCGCGTATTCCGCTCTCGACGACGCCGGGCGCGCCGAGTTCTTCGACTGCCTGGAGCGCGAGTTCTCCCCCGACAGCGAGGCCGTCATGCGGGCGATCGAGGCCTACCGCGCGAACCCGGACGGGGAGATGCTCGCGGCGCTGGCGCACGCGGTCGAGGCCCCGCGCCAGGAATTGCTCCGGCGCATCAACATGGCCCCCGGCGGAACCGCCGCACTGGTGGAAATGCGCGGACTGGTGCTGCAGCAACTGCCCGCCCGGCCGCGATTGCGACCGGTCGAGGCGGATTTCGTGCATCTCCTGCGCTCGTGGTTCAACCGCGGCTTCATCTCCCTGCAACGGATCGACTGGCGCACGCCGGCGCACATCCTGGAAAAATTGATCCGCTACGAGGCGGTGCACGCGATCAACGGCTGGGACGATCTGCGGCGGCGCCTCGCGGCCGACCGGCGCTGTTTCGCGTTCTTCCATCCGTCGCTGCCGGACGACCCGTTGATCTTCGTGGAAGTGGCGCTGGTCAGGGGGCTCGCGGCGAAGATCCACGAATTGCTCGATCCCGCGAGCGAGGTCGTGGATCCGGAACGCGCGGACACGGCGATCTTCTACTCGATCAGCGACTGCCAGGCGGGGCTTCATGGCATCTCGTTCGGCGATTTCCTCATCAAGCAGGTCGCCGGCGAACTCCACGAGGAACTGCCCAAGGTGAAAACGTTCAGCACGCTGTCTCCGGTGCCCGGCTTCCGGGCGTGGCTTGATGCGAACATCGCGCAGCTCGCGGCAATCGAGGGCAAGAGCGAGCTCGCGGCGTGGGTGACGAAGACCAGGAGCCAGACCGCGCGTCGCAGCGCGGCGCCGGGTGATGAGATGCGCGAGATACTCCAGCGGCTGTGCGCGCACTACCTCACGCGCGCCCGGCGCGGCGACGGCCAGCCGCTCGATGCCGTGGCCCGGTTTCATCTGCGCAACGGCGCGCGCCTGGAACGCATCAACTGGGGCGCCGATCCCTCTTCCCGGGGGCTGACGCAATCGGCGGGCATGATGGTGAACTATCTCTACGAACTCGACGAAGTCGAGCTCAACCACGAAGCCTACGTCAACGAAGGCAGGATGGCCGTTTCCCGCCGCGTCGAATCGCTCGCCCGCGCGCTGCGCTGGCCGGAGGATCGCGCGGCGGAAGAATCCCGGTCCGCCTGAATCTCCTGCGAAGAACTACGAGCGGTGGCGCCAGCGCTCGAGCTGCCGCCGCTCGCGCTTGGTGGGGCGGCCGCGGCGCTCGCCGCCGGGGACCGCGGCAAACCGGCGCAACGCGACCTGCTCGGTGCGGCGGCTGCGGCTCGCTTCGTCCTCGACATAGAGCGTGCGCGCGACGGTGGCCGGACCGCGTTTTTCCGAGAGCCGGGCAACGCGGATCACCCACTCGTAGGCACCGATGTGGATCACAAGCTCGTCGCCCGCCTTGAGATCCCTGGAGGGCTTGCTGCGCTCACCGTTGAGCTTGACCTTGCCGCCTTCCACGGCCTGCTGTGCCGCGGAACGGGTTTTGAAAAACCGCGCGGCCCACAGCCACTTGTCGATCCGCACCGCCGGCGCGCTCCCGTCTGTCATTGCCCGACGCTGTCAGACGAGATCGATCGCGTGCTTCTTGAGGTCATCGAGCGACACGAACCCGAGGGTCGCTTCATGGGTCGCGGTAAGAACCACCCTGGGCGCCATTCCCGCGTCGAGCGCCTCCTTCCAGCGCGCGGCGCACAGGCACCAGCGGTCGCCGGGTTGCAGCCCTGGAAAGCCGAAGTCCGGCGCGGGCGTCGTCAGGTCGTTGCCGCGGGAACGGCTGAAGGCGAGAAACTCCGCCGTCATGATCGCGCAGATACTGTGCATGCCGGGGTCGTCCGGCCCCGTGTTGCAGCAGCCGTCACGATAAAAACCCGTTACCGGCGATTCGCCGCAGCTCTGCAGCCGCTCGCCCAGAACGTTCCGCGCGTGTTCCCGCGGGTCGAAGCGTCTCATAGATGTCGCGCCTGGCGCATCCAGCCGCGGCCTTTCGCCGGAGGCAATACACGGTTTCGCGTCAGCGCCGGCATGAAGCTCAGCCGGCCTCGCGCGCCGCTCGCCGCGTAGTCGCTCAGGAGCAATTCGGCGGCGCGTTCGGGCGGAACGGCGAGTTCCGTCGTCGTGAACGCATAGACCAGCTCGAACAGGCGATCGAGCGCGATTTCGTGGGTCCTGCCGGTCTGCGCGAACAGCCAGTCCGAAAAACGCATGAACCGCTCGAACGGCGCATCGCCGAGCAGCAACGGCAGCGCTCCGCGGAACCGTCCCGAATTTCCCACCATTTCCCAATAGCGGGCGAAACGCGATATACGTTGCATGTCCGCGAAACCGATGCGGTCGGTGGCGAGCACGTTATAGGGCGGATCGGGATTGTAGCGCATCGCAAACGCCCCGGTATGGCGTGCGATCGGCGTGCCGCGCAGCCGCTTGAGTATCCCCACCTGTATCTCGTGCGGGCCAAGCGCGTGAAGGCGGTCGAATCCGCGCCCGAAGCTCTCGATGCCCTCGCCCGGAAGCCCGGCGATCAGGTCGACGTGGATGAGGGCACTGGAGTGGTTCCGGAGCCAGCGCAGGTTTGCTTCCGCCTTCGTGTTGTCCTGCCTGCGCGAAATGAGCGCCTGCGCCTCCGGGTTCCACGTCTGGATGCCCACCTCGAACTGCAATGACCCCGCCGCAAACCTCGCGATCGCTTCCTTCAGCCGCTCGGGCAGATGGTCGGGAATGACTTCGAAGTGCACGAACAGTCTGTCGTCCAGCCGCGCGAGAAAGAATTCCAGGATCCGCACGCCCGCGGCGACTTTCAGATTGAAGGTGCGGTCCACGAAACGAAAGTGCCGCGCGCCACGATCATACAGTGCCGCGAGTTCGGCGAGGAACGCGTCGAGGTCGAACGGCCATGCCGTCCTGTCGAGCGCCGACAGGCAGAATTCGCATTTGAACGGGCATCCGCGCGAGGCTTCGACGTAAAGAAATCGTTTCGCGATATCCTCCTCGTTGTAAAGGGCGTACGGCAGCGCGATCGCATCGAGAGCCGGCTGCTCGCCCGCAAGCACCTTGTCGTGCGGCAACCGGTCGGCAAGGATATCTCGGCACAACTTCGGGAATGTCGCGTCGCCCCAGCCGGTGACCACGTAATCGGCCAGCGTGCAGATGCGCTGCTCCCCGACTTCGTAGCTGACCTCCGGACCGCCCACCACGACGACCACCTCCGGCGCCACGCGCTTCATGAGCGCCACCATCCGGGTGATTTCCTCGACGTTCCAGATGTAGACGCCGAAACCGGCGATGCGCGGCTTTTCGGCGAGCAGCGTCTCCACCATGTCCGCGGGGCGCGCGCCGAGCACGAATTCGACGATCTTCGTCCCGCCCTGTAACTCGCCCATGTTGGCGGCGAGATAGCGCAGGCCGAGCGCGGCGTGCACGTAACGCGCGTTGACGGTGCAGAGAACGATCCGGGACATGCGGGGTCCGCGATTCACACGGGCATCGGCTGCCCGTCGTTCAGCGTGATCCAGCCGCGGACGATGCGGTAGAGCACCCAGAGCCCCACCACGACCAGCAGCGGGACGCCGATCACCATGCCGAACACGGTCGCGATCAACAGCAGCCCGATCGCCGCCCAAAGCAGGGCGTACCAGAAAGTCCGTATCTGCCAGCCGAAGTGCGAGTCGAGGTAGGTGCCGCGCGCGTCGCCGCGCTTCACGTAGTTGATGATCACGCCGATGATGGACGGCCAGCCGGTGAGAAAAGCCGTCACGATGAAGGCGGGACCCAGTACGCCCATGACCGCGCTGAATGCGTGCAGGCCGTAGACCACGTGCGTGAGCCGCACGAGGCTTTCCGGCGGCGCCGCCGTCCGGGTCGCAGCGTCGATGTCCGCCATGTCACTGCTCCTCTTTTTCGCGTCTATCGCGGCTAATTTTCGGCTGTTGTTCGCGGTTTGTCACGCCGCGCGCTAAAATTTCCCCGGCTTTTCTGTTACGCTTGTGCCCTGTCGATACCTGAGCAGCGAGGCAACAATGGCTTTGAATCCGAATGAACGCGCCGGCGAAGGGAAAATGGATTCCGCGGCGCTCTACCGCGAGGAGATCTACACCGATCGCAAGGTCGGAACGATTCGCGCCCTGGTCCCGGTGAAGAGCGACGGCGCGCCGGACCCCGGCCGCAAGACGGTCTACGCCGGAGAAGCGCAGATCCTCACCAACGCGGGACCGCTGCCGATCAACTTCGAAATCGACGCCCGGTCGCTCGAAGAAGCCACCCGGAAGTTCGGGGCCGCCGCCAAGGAGGCGGTGGAACGCACGATGAAGGAACTGCAGGAACTGCGCCGCCAGGCGGCCTCTTCGATCGTCGTGCCGCAGGGGGGCATGGGCGGAATCGGACCGGGCGGATTGCCCGGCGGCGGCAAGATCCAGCTCCCGTAGCCTCCCGGCGGTGGTTTCGGGACCGCGGCGCCCGGCCCCTTGCACGGGCCGGCGGCATGAGGCACACTGATTTCAACAAAAGCCGCATGCACAACCCGCCGGCGCGTCCCCGCCCCGGCATAAAGTGGAGGAGCACGTCGTGAAAACATTGCTCGTTGGCGCTTCGCTCGCCGTCGTGATCGGCGCATTGCCCGCATCGGCGGCCGCGCAGACTTATCCCGCCAAACCGATTCGCGTAATCGCGCCGTTTCCCGCAGGGGGCACCTCCGACACCATCGCGCGCATCCTGGGTCAGAAGCTCACCGAAGCCTGGAAACAGCAAGCCATCGTCGAAAACCGCGCCGGCGTGGCCGGCAGCCTGGGATCGGCGGTGGCGGCAAAGTCGCCTGCCGACGGCTACACGCTGCTCGTGGGCAACGTCGGGCCGGTGGCCATCAACCACAATGTCTACAAGAACGTCGGCTATGATCCGCTCAAGGATTTTGCGCCGATCACGCTCGCCGTCGTGGCGCCGCAAATCGTCGTGGTGCACCCCTCCGTGCCGGCGAAAACGTTCAAGGAGTTCACCGCGCTGGTGAAGAAGCACAAAGGCAAGATCAATTACGGCTCCAGCGGGCCGGGCAGCATTTCGCACCTCTCGGCCGAGCTCTACAAGGGGATGACCCAGACGGACATGCTGCACGTGCCGTTCAAGGGCTCCGCGCTCATCACCACCGCGCTCCTGTCAGGCGAGGTGGACGTGGTGTTCTCCGACATGGCAGTGGTGCTGCCGCACGTTCAGGCCGGGAAGCTGCGCGCGCTCGCGGTGACCGGCCCCGAACCCACCCCGCTCGTACCGGGGGTGCCCACCGTGGCAGCCTCCGGGGTGCAAGGCTACGCAATGACCAGCTGGTGGGGCGTACTCGCGCCGGCCGGCACGCCGCAGGCCATCATCACGCGGCTCAACACGGAGCTGGGACGAATCCTTAAAGATGCCGATGTCAAGAAACGATTCGCCACCCTCGGCGTGGACAGCGCCACGAGCACGCCCGAGGAGTTCAGCAGTCTGATCCGCACGGAGATCGGAAAGTACGCGAAGCTGCTGAAGGCGGTCGGCATTCAGCCGCAGTGAAGCCCGCGCGCCAAGCTTCAAGACGCTAAATTTCCGGAATCTTGACGAGCGCCACGCTTGCGGCGGCCTCGGCGAGCACCCAGTCGCGGAAGGCGACAATGTCTGGATCCCTGGCGCTGCTTTCCGGGCACACGATGAGGTCTCCGTAGCC
Organism: Betaproteobacteria bacterium; assembly: GCA_016202605.1. GTDB lineage: Bacteria > Pseudomonadota > Gammaproteobacteria > Burkholderiales > SG8-41 > DSOT01. The sequence goes on along the minus strand of JACQOJ010000099.1, from coordinate 415 downwards.
CGGATGAAATGACATGAAATCCGGGGGAACAACAATTCCTACGACTCGACGTAGAATTTCCGGTCAGAAGTACGCCTGACCCGGTTTGATCGGCGACGTCCAGTCGCACCGGCCCCACGGGCCGTCGCCGTTTTCCCGGATGTAGGCGATGCGCCCGCTCTTCTTCGGCACGCGCTTGCCCGAGAACAGGGCGTGCAGCCAGTCGAGCACGTAGTCGTGGCAGTCCATGCCGCCGAGGTTGGCGATGCCCCACAGCGGGTGATACTGGTTTTCGAACACCCACATGTCCTTCGGCACCTTGAGATCGTTGAAAGCCTCGACCGCGTCTTCGAGCGGGCACAGCGGATCGAACTCGCCGGTGACGAGCAGCGTCGGACACTTGACCTTGTCGAGATAGCCGCGCACCGTCATCCCT
>JACQOJ010000106.1 GCA_016202605.1 Betaproteobacteria bacterium | reverse complement strand
ATACCGATCGCATCCGGCGGCAAGCACGTAACCAGCGGTTGCACGTGCCCGCCGTCTGGCCGTTGGAGTTTGCAAACGCGCTCTGGCAACTCGTTACCCGGTGGCCTGCCGGGATGGGCCTTTGAAGGGCGCGTTTCGCGCAGCCGGGGCGAAGTTGGCTTAGCCTCGCACGCCCGGGGGAGCGGTCAGTTCAGCAGGATGCCCGCGGTTCGTGCGGCGCGGGCGAGCGATGTGTCGCGCGTGGCAAGCGGCAACCCGCGCCTCACGGCCAGCTCCAGGTAGACGGCATCGTACGCGCTGATTCCATGCTGCTCGGCAAGCGTAAACAGCACGCGCGCGGTCGGCACATCGCGATCGACTGCCAAATCGAGGCGCTCGGCTTTCGACAGTACCGAGACAACCTGGTGACGGGCCAGCAGCTTTCGCCGCAAGAGCGTCGCCATCACATTGCCGAATTCCACTTCCCACAATGACGGCACGACAAGCGCTTCGTAGCGCACGCGGCGAGCAATGCGATCTGCGTAATCGGCGGCCTGGCTTGGAACAAACCAGGCCACCGCCACGGAAGTATCGATCACCACCGCCATCAGCGGCGCCCCCATTCGATGGCCTCACGGATGTCGCGCAGGCCCAACGGCTTCTTCAACTTGATGCTGCGTCGCACCGCGCTGATCTCCTTGAACAACGCGGTGCGGTCGACCGGCTTCCCTGCCTTTGCCGGCACGAGCTTCGCCACCGGCTTGCCATGCCGGGTAATGGTGACCTCGTTGCCGGCCTCGGCCTGCTCGATAAGCTCGGAAAGCCGCGATTTCGCTTCGTAGATGCCCACTCGTTCCATTTCCGTTCTCTCGCTGATCTAGCTAGCCAGATTTTAGCTCAGGCGGCTGCGCCGCGCCAAGCGCCCCGTTCTGTGACCCGGGTTCCGGTCCGCGGAGGGCCTTCGGACTTTCCTACTTTGATCGCGGGATGGTCTAGAATGCTAACGGCATCCTGGCGCGTGAAGGAGGAGATCATCGCATGTCGGAGCAGCGCGAACTGCCGTTGACCTTCCCGGAGCTTTCGGCCGAGGCTCCGCTGATTCCGGTACGCATGGTGAACGAGTACGTGTACTGCCCGCGGCTCGCGTACCTCGAATGGGTGCAGGCGGAATTCGCGCACAGCGCTGACACCGTTGACGGCAGGATCAGGCACCAGCGCGTGGATCGGCCGGGCGGGGCGCTGCCGGAAGAGCCGGAGGAGGGGGAGCGTGTTCACGCGCGCTCGGTGGCGCTGAGCTCGACGCGCCTCGGGATCACCGCGAAGCTTGACCTCGTCGAAGGAGAGGGCACCTGCGTAACCCCCGTGGATTACAAGCGCGGCGCCCGTCCACATGTGGCTGCCGGCGCCTACGATCCGGAGCGGGTGCAGCTTTGCGCGCAGGGGTTGCTGCTGCGCGAGCACGGATTCGAGTGCGACAGCGGGATCATCTATTTCGCCGCCTCGCGCGAGCGTGTCCGGGTCCTTTTCGACGAGGCGTTGATCGAGAAGACGCTCGCGGCGATCACCGGCCTGCGCGGCGTCGCGTTCGCCGGCCATATTCCGCCGCCGCTCGAAGACAGCCCCAAGTGTCCGCGCTGTTCCCTCGTCGGGATCTGTCTGCCCGATGAGGTGCGGTTTCTCACGCGTTCCTCCATCGAGCCGCGGCCGCTCTTTCCGGCGCTGCAGGACGCGCTGCCGCTCTACGTCCAGTCGCCGCGCGCGTTCGTGCGCAAGGACGGCGACGTGCTGGCGATCGAGGTCGAGAAGGAGAAGGCGGCGGAGGCCCGGCTCAACGAAGTGTCGCAGATCGTGTTGTTCGGAGCCGCGATGCTGTCGACACCTGCGCTGCACGAGTGCTTCCGGCGCGAGATTCCCGTGACGTGGCATACCTACGGCGGATGGTTCGTGGGCCACACGGTCGGGACCGGGCACCGCAACGTCGAGAACCGCACGTTCCAGTACCAGGCGAGCTTCGACAAACAGAAGTGCCTGCATCTCGCGCGCGGCTGGGTGGCGGCGAAGATCGCGAATTCCCGCACCATGCTGCGCAGGAACTGGCGCGGCCGGCAGGGCGAGGAGGAAGCGCCGGATGAAGAAGTCGAGGTGTCGCCGGCAAAAGACGTTGGCGCGAGTCAGGCGCCGCACGATCCACCAACCGCGAACGACGAACCACGAACCACGTCGGCGAGAGACGCCGGAGCCGACCAGGCGCCGGCGGAATTGCTCGATGCGCTCAAGGGAGATGCGACGCGCGCGGCGCGTTCCACTTCGCTGGAATCGTTGCTCGGCTTCGAGGGCACCGCCGCGAATCGTTACTTCCGGAATTTCGGCGCGATGCTCAAGAGCGACACCGATCCTTCACTGACGTTCGACTTCATGGGGCGCAACCGGCGCCCGCCGAAAGACCCGATCAACGCGCTGCTTTCATTCGCCTATGCGATGCTGACGCGCGAATGGACGATCGTGCTCTCGGCGGTCGGGCTGGATCCGTATCGCGGCTTCTATCACCAGCCGCGCTTCGGCAGGCCCGCGCTGTCGCTGGACATGATGGAAGCGTTTCGTCCCCTGCTGGCGGATTCGGCAGTGCTGATGGCGGTGAACAACGGCGAGGTGCGTCCGACCGACTTCATGCGCGGCGCCGGAAGCTGCAACCTGACCGATAGCGGGCGCAAGCGCTTCATCGCGGTATTCGAGCGCCGGATGCAGCAGGAGGTGACCCACTCGATATTCAGGTACCGGATCAGCTATCGCCGGCTCCTGGAGGTCCAGGCGCGGCTGCTGATCCGGTATCTGTCCGGAGAGATCGACGACTATCCGAATTTCATCACGAGGTGAACGCTATGGAGCACCTTTACGTGATCAGCTATGATATTTCCCAGCCACGACGCTGGCGCCGGGTGTTCAGGATCATGAAGGGATACGGCGAGTGGCTGCAGCTTTCGGTCTTCCAGTGCCGCCTGAGCAGGACGCGCGTCATCCAGCTCGAGGCCGCGTTGAAGGAGGCGATGAACCAGGACGAGGATCACGTGCTTATCCTGGATATCGGTCCGGCGGATGCGGTTTCGCCGCAGGTGCGCAGCCTGGGCAAGCTGTTCCAGCCGGTGGCGAGGGAAGCGGTGATCGTTTGAGGTCGCCGCGGGCTCGCGAGCGCTCTGGTGATGAAGGGTCACGCTCAGGTGCTCGCAGGAAGCCAAGCTCTTTAAAAATATGGCAAAATCGGAGCGCGATGGGGGTCGTGCGCCCCTCGAGCCGCTTCGTAACGCGCGTGGTGACGCGGTGCTCGCATTGTTGGACCGCAGGCTGCGTCAATCAAGGAGTTGCGCGAAGGCTGTTTTCCGAGGCACATGTGCCTCGGCCTCATTGAAGCCCGAGCTCGAACGCTCGCGGCTTGTTTGCCGCGAGCGTTTTCCGAGGCACATGTGCCTCGGCCTCATTGAAGCACCGTGCAGAGCGATCTCGCGGCCGCGGTCACCGCGGTTTTCCGAGGCACATGTGCCTCGGCCTCATT
>JACQOJ010000103.1 GCA_016202605.1 Betaproteobacteria bacterium | reverse complement strand
TTGCCGTAGAAGTTGGGGGTGAGCAGCGTGTCGACCTGGGCGGGGTCTCGCATCAGATGCAGGCAGACGGTGTCCAACAAGTCATCGGCCAGGTCGATCTCGGGGTACACAGCCGCCACCTCTCGCACAGCCGCGAGGAACAATCCGTCGGTGCTCTCGAAGTTGGTGGCGACATGTGCAACAGTGATGCGTCTCCGCCCGAGACGACGGGCCAGATCGAAAGCAAAGCGCGCAATCCGGACAGAGGCAGGGCGAGTGATCACTCTGATGGCGATTCCCGCATGGTCGCCAACTAGCTGGCTGGCCCCGGCGGAAAAATCCTCGGTGATTTCCCGCACGACGGCCAGGTCCATGCCCGGAAACCGGGACGGCACTCCGGGACCTGCCCGCCCGAAGCGAACGCTGGCAAACAGGCCCAGACGCCGGCGTAACATTATTGTGGGGCTGCCATAAGGAGTCCCCCCGGGGTTGGTCAAGGGTCCCTTGAGCACCAGCCCGGTGCGGCGCGCGCTGGCGAGCACCTCCTCGGGCACCGGTGTGCCTTGGCGGCTGTACGCTTGCTCCCCCACCGCCATTTCCTCCCAGTCCACCCGCACACCCGTCGCACCCACCACGCGGCGGGCGGCGCGGACAATCTCGGGTCCGATCCCATCGCCCGGCAATAGCGTTACGGCGATACTCATGGCTGTAGCGCTTCGTCCGCCGGCGTTCTGGTAACTGGCAGCGCGCCGCTCATCGCCCGGACCCGGTTCAGCGGAAAACCCCGGCGTCGTGCAACGACTTCAGGCGCTCCCGCGAGTAACCCAGCAACGTTTGTAATACATAGGCATTGTGCTCGCCGAGTAGCGGTGCCCGGCGCGTGACCGTCACAGGAGCGCCATTCACCTGCCACGGGACGCGATATACGGGAACGCTCTTCAGCACCGGATGCTCGACCATCTCAAAAAGCGCGCGTTCCCGGAACAACATGTGATTCGCGATGCCGCGGGCATCGAGCAGAGGCGCAGCCGGTACGCCGCCAGCGAGCAGGGCCGACGCGAGAGTCCCGGGTTCATGTTTGCGCGTTTCACGGGCAAGCCGCTCATCGAGTTCTGCACGGTTCGCGTGGCGCTCACGCACCGTCGCAAACTTTTCCAGCGACATCCACTCAGGATCGCTCAGAGATCTCTTCAGAGCTTGCCATTGTGCATCGTCCGCTATTGAGATCGCAATCCATCGATCGTCACCGGCAGCCGGATAGTTGCCATGCGGCACTTTAGTCTCATGCAGTGTGCCGCACGTTGCCGGCGCGCGACCGTGCAAGATGTAGTCGGTGACCTGTTTCCCCATTACGTTCACAGCGGCCTCCCATTGTGACAGGTCGATGTAGGCGCCTACGCCGGTGCTCTCGCGACGCCACAATGCAGCCAGTATCCCAAATGTCGCGTGCAGGCTTGCATTGGGATCGGCATACGAGGACTGCGAGCCGAGCACGCGCTCTCCGGGGTAACCGACCAGACTGTCGAGCCCCGCCAGGCTGGCGATCATGGTCGCGTAAGTCCGTATGCCGCGTAGCGGTCCGTTTTGCCCGACGGCGGACATCGAGCACATCACCATATCCGGCCGCACGGCTCGCAGATCCGCGTAGCTCAGGCCAAATTTCGCCATGACACCGGGCGAAAAATTCTCGATCACCACATCGCTCACCGCGACCAGGTCCTTCAGCACGTCTTTCGCTTCGGCGTGGTTCAGGTCGATGCGCAGGCTCAGCTTGCCCCGATTGACATTGTGAAACATCGGATTCTGTTCGGGGTCTTTCCGGGTACCGATGATCGGCCGGCCTTGACGCATGTAATCGAGCGGGCTCGCGCTTTCGACCTTGATGACCTCTGCGCCCATGTCGGCGAGGATGTGCCCTGGCACCGCGCCCGCCCATACCCAACCGAAGTCCACGACGCGCACACCGGTAAGCGGGCGTTCTTTGCGGTCGATCGCGCCGCCAGCCACGTGACGCGAGGCGGGGGGCCGGATACCCGGACGGCGAAGGGCGCTCGCCGCGGGAGACGCAGCCTGGGCATGCGAGGCCGGGCGTGTAAGACCCGCATAAGGATCGCCCGGAAACCGCATGCGGCCTCTCTGCGCGTCGACATCGACGAAGTATCCGCGTCCACGCAGGTGCGGATGCTCGACCACTTCCCGAATGTCATATACCGGCGCGCCCGGGATTTTGTGCTCCAGGCATTGCTGCAGAATTTCATCCTTGGTGCGGCTCAAGAACCAGGGCTCGATGAGCGCGTCGCATTCGTCACCGTGCCCGTCATTCGCTTCGAAGCGATTGGCAAACAGGGGATGCGTTGCGAGGTCTTCGCGCCCGATCATGCCCAGAAAGCTTTGCCAGTGTCTGCTTTCGCCGCACTGGATCGCAAAATAACCGTCCTTGCACCGGTAAATGGTCCGGGGATAGGGCTGGCCCGATACGCGATGTCCGGCGCGGCGTTTCCGGTGCCGTCCGAAATTCGCGAGCGCCACTTCGACGCCCGTGTAGAATGATGCCCACACATCGGCCGCCGACACGTCGATCAGCATACCGCGCTCGGAAAAGAGCGCGCCCATGGCCGCAATCGCGGCGGAGAGGCCCGCTTGAAACCCGCTCTGGTCGCCCGGCAGCTTCAGAGGCGGGCGCCCGGGCAGGCCGATGCCGATCGATATTCCGCCAAATGCCTGCAATGTAAGGTCGTCCGCAGGCCATGCGCGCGCATCGCCTGTCAACCCGAACGGCGTCACTGACACCACGATGAGACCGGGAAATTCCTGCGCGATTGTTTCCGGGCTCAAGCCCCGCTCGGCAAAGCACCGGTCGTTCGCCCCGTGAAACAGCACGCGGCTGCGTGCGAGCAGCTTAGACATTGCCGCGCGTCCGGCGTCGGCCGATGGATCGGCGATGATGCTCTTCTTGCGAGAGTTGAGATAAAGCGTCAGTCCATTTGCTTCGCTGTCTGCACGTTCCTCACCGGACGCACTCTCCCAACCCCCCACTTCGATACGCGTCACGTCTGCGCCAAGATCGGCAGATAGCTTCCCCGCATAGGCGATCGCCGAGCCAGCACCCAGCTCCACAACGCCGATTCCGGCGAATGCGCTCCCGAACATCATCAGTAGATGACTTTGGCTTGAACGAGGTCTTCGATTTCTTCCGGACTCAGACCCAGCAGCTCGCCGAACACGTAGTGATTGTGCTCACCAAGCCCCGGTGTCCAGCGATCGAGCTTCGCCGGCGTGCGTGAAAAGCGCCACGGCGGTCCGGCGACTTTGCGCGATTCGCCATCAGGTCCAACCATGCTTTTGATCGTGCCGCGTTCGTTGAGATGCGCATCATCGACAATGTCTTGCGCCGTGTACGACGGAAAAGCTGCAACACCGGCGGCTTGCAATACGCGCGTCGCTTCCTCGCGGCTGCGCCCGCGCGTCCACGCGCTGATCTGCGCGTCGAGCTCGCGCCGATGGGTCCAGCGCATTTGCGCGGAAGCGAAGCGGGCATCAGTGAGCCACTCCGGGCGCTGCAACACCCTGGCGAATGTCCGCCACTCGTCCTCGTCCGCCACGACAATGGACACCCACGCGTCATCGCCTGTACACGGATAGACATTGTGGGGCGCAATTTGCGGCGCATCGTTTCCCATGCGGCGCGGCGTGACACCCGTTGCAGCAAACTGCAGCAGCGCATCCCCGATGAAACCGCACGCCACTTCGCGCGCCGCAACGTCCACGTGTTGTCCCGCTCCGGTGCGCGTCTTCCGCAGGTACGCCGCCAGCACGGCCATTGCCGCAGTGAGGCCCGTGCTATGGTCCATCACATGCCTGATCTCGGTCGGCGGGCCATCCTCATAGCCGGTCAGGGTGCCGAGACCGCCCGCTGCCCCGAATAGCGGAGCGTAGCCCGCGTAGCCCCGCTCCGGACCTGTCTGTCCTGATGCTGAAACGGAGACCATGACGATGTCGGGCTTCACTGCTTTCAACGCTTCATAGTTCAAGCCCAGCCGGTCCATCACTCCCGGACGAAAGCTCTCCGCGACGATATCGCTCACCGCAACCAGGCGCTTCGCGAGATCCACGCCGCGTGGGTCCTTCAAATTGAGTTCCACCGAGAGTTTATTCGATGCCACCTGATCGAACGTCGCCGCTCCCATTCGTCCATACACCGGATGCGGTTTGCGGAAGATGTCCGGGCGCCCGGCCGTCTCGATCTTGATGCATTCAGCACCGAGCAAAGCCAGGATGTGCGCACAGAATGGACCTGCTGCGTGCAGCGTGAAGTCGGCGACCCGCACGCCATGCAGCGGCGGCATCTCGGTTCCCGGCTTTGCAACCTGCTCAGACGACCCCATGCTGCCCCCACTGCTCGAGCTTCGCAGTCTTGTGACCCAGCCACTCGCACCAGATTGCCTCATTATCGGCGCCCGCCTCAGCCACCGCGCAGGTGACCCCGAGCGCTTCTCCGTTCAACTGAAACGGAGCGGTGAACGCGGGCACCGATCCGAACACGGGAAGATCGAGCGGCGCGAAAATGCCGCGCGCCTTCGATTGTTCCGACTCAAGTATGTCGGCAGGTTCGTTGTATTTCGCGAGCGGCACGCTCAACGCCTGGCCCTTCTTGACGAGGTCATCCACACGTTGCGTCTTCGCCCACGCGCGCAGGCGCTCGTTGATTTCCGCGCCTCGACGGCTGCGCTCGAGCGGGTCGCGCAACGCGGGATCCAGCGCCCATTCCGGATCGCCCATCAGCTTGACCAATCCTTCCCATTGCCGCTGCTCGAGTGTCAGCACCCCGATATGGCCATCGCGGCACTCGAGCACGCCGCCGTATTTGAAGGAGCGTCCATGGCGGCTCTCCAGCACACCGTCGCCGAGGCGTTGAACGGCAAAACAGCCGACAGAGATATTCGCGTCCTGCACCGACACGTCGACGAACTGCCCCCCGACATTATCGCGCACCAGCAGCGCGGACACGCCGGCGCACACGGCCGACGTTCCACCAATAAACTCCGCAAAATGACCATAGATCTTCAGCGGCGGTCGGTCCGGAAACGTCTCGAGCGTGAGTCCGTTAGGCATCAGATAGCCTTCGCCTCCCGCGTGAAAAACGTTGAGTTCGTAGGCGCGGTAGTCCGCATGAGCGCCCGCGGCTCCGAAAGGCAGCACCGAAAGGAAGACGAGCTGCGGATGTTGGACAGCGAGGGATTGCGGGTCGAGCCGTAACGCCGGGCGGCGGCGTACAGGCGTATCGTCTATAAAGAGTTCAGCACGAGCCATGAGCTCGTCCAGCAGGCGGCGGCCATCGGAGGACCCGACGTTGCACGTGACGAATCGCTTGCCAACGTTGAGGTAGTGAAAGAGCGCGCTCGCGGCCGGGTCCCGTGTCAGCAATGGCGCAGCACGACGTAATCCGCTGCCCTCGCCCGGCGGCTCTACCTTGATGACGGTCGCGCCCATGACGGCCATCATGCGGCCCGCATACGACGCGGCCACGCCTTCCGCGTGCTCGACGACGGTGAAGCCCGCGAGCGGAGCGTTACGTTCGCCGCTCATGATCTAGATGGCGTATTGCAGACCGCCATCGACGTAGATGCGCTGCCCGGTGATGTAACGTGCCTTCGGCGAACACAGGAATGCGGCGATGTACGCCATATCTTCGGGATCTCCGAAAAAACCCAGCGGAATGTTGTTCTTCGCGAATTGCTCCTGATCTTCGGTGGTGGGATGCAAACGCTTGTCGATCTGCTCGCTGTGAATGCGGCCCGGCTGCAACGAGTTCACCGTAACGCCATCCTTGCCGATCACGCGCGAGAGCCCTTTCGCCCACGCATGCACGCCCGCTTTCGCGGCATTTGCCGCATTGAACACGCGCGGCTCCATCGAGCCGGTGATGTTGATGATGCGGCCCCACTTCTGCTGCCGCATGGACGGCAACAGCGCGTGCGTCATTTTCCTGACCGCAGTGAAGTTGATGGCGAAGGATTCGTCCCAGGCCTCGTCGGGTGCATCGGTGGGTAGCGGCCGGGAACCGCCCGCGCTGTTGACGAGTATGTCTGCGCGCCCGAACTGCCCCAGGACCCGGGTGGCAATACGTTCCGGCGTCGCGCGATCACAGAGATCGGCGCTGATTGTCACCGGCCGCCTACCACCATCTTTTACGATTTCCTGCTGCAGGCTTTCAAGGTGCTCTCTGCGGCGCGCCGTAACGATTACCTGCACGCCCTCGGCAGCGAGCACTCTTGCGATTTCGCGGCCGATACCGCTGCTTGCACCTGTTACGACGGCAATCTTGCCGTCGATCCCCAGATCCATCGTGCTCCTCCGTGTTGCTTACTTGTAAATGGCGTAGCCGAGATCGAGACCGGAACCGTCGTGGAACATCCTGGTCTTGATGTCCTTCGACGGCAGTATCACTGTCGCGCCGCCATTCGTGACCGTTTTCTCGCCGCGCTGATTCTCTGCCCACACATCGATGTCGACGAGCGGATAGTCATCCTGCTTGTACTTCCTGACGACTTTGCCCTTGCACCATGTCGTATCGCCCATCGTGTTGAAGCGTCGCAGCTCGGTCTTGATCCGCTTCAGGAAGCCGGCGTCCCCCATCCAGTTCGTCACCAGCGTCGCAACCCATGCCGAGCGTTGCGGGCCGTAGTCGTAGACGCCCGGCACGCCTACTTCCTTTGCGACGGATTCGCGATGATGACCGATGCCGGTGTATTCCACGCCGCCGCCTGCTTCGGGGTTGCGGAAGAAATGGCCGGGATGGCGCAGCGCGCCTTTGAGCAGCACACCGTGGGTATGGCCGCGGCCGCAGCCGACGAGGAAGCCCATGGTGTCCATCATGGAAAGCGGGCCGCGCGCGATTGGCGTGAGTTCCTGGCCTTCCTCGACGTCTTCCCAATAACGGATGTTGCGGCCACAGATGTTCCTGTCTTCTTCGACCACGGCCCTGTCGGTTGCACCGAGCTCCTCAGCCGTGTATTCATGTGTCTTGACGTCCTTGTATTTGCCTTTGTCCCGCGCAGCCTTGCGCTCATGCCGCGTGCACCAGCCGAGCACGCGTGCGATGAGATCGTCGTGCTGATTGAGGAAGTGTGCCTCGACATACTGAATGACAAGCCGCCCGGAAAACTCGCTTTGCCGTTCATCCACTGCGACGACGCGCTCTTCGGCGCTGATACGATCGCCGGGGCGCAGATTGCGGAAGAGCTCCCAATCATTGCCGGCGTAGAAGCCGTGCACGCCGGGCAGGCCCCAGCGCGTGCGTCCGAGCCAGCCGTAGGCCATGGGGAACATCGGAGGCGCGATCACGCTCGCATAGCGGCTGTTGCGGCCGTATTCGCAATCGCGATAGAGGGGATTGAGATCGCCTACACCATTGCAGAAGTTTCGAATTGTATCGATCGTCACATCCTGCAGGTAGGGGCCTTCCGGACGGAGACGCAACCCGATCATCGCTTTCGCGGCAGCGATGGCCTCGTCAGTGATTTTTCCTTCGGTCGGCGCATCCTGCATCTTGTTCCTTTCGTCAATCGAACCCATGATCCCCGGCTCCGGTAGTGGATGATTGGAGAAAGGCCGGCTGCGTCATTCGGCGCTTGCGGCCCTTGCCTCGTAAAGAAATATAATGCATTATATTTGTTCGAGACGCAAGATGATGATCACAGAACACAAGGGGAAGCTGCTGCTTGGGACGCACGGGATAGCGGTTCCCCACGGCAGCCTTATCCGCGAGCCGAATCAGTTGCGCAGCTGGCGCAACGGCTTTCCGATTGCAGTGAAGGCGCAGGTCTCCTCTGGAGGCCGCGGCAGGGCGGGCGGCGTGTTGCGCGCCGCGAACATGGAGGAAGCCGAAGCTGCGGCGCAGCGCTTGTTTGAAAACGATTTCAGCGGCGAGCGCCCGCAGACTCTGCTGGTGGAGCCGTGGCTTGATCATGCGCGCGAGATCTATCTCGGCATTACGGTGGACGGAATGGCAGGCGGCTACGCGATGCTTTACGCGCCCGCCGGTGGCGTTGAAGTGGAGCAGCAGGCGCCCCTTGAATATCCTTTTGGAGCACCGCGTAACTTCAAAGCGCACGGATTTCGACGTCTGCTGGCCGACATCGAGCAAGATTGCGCACTGCGTGAGCGGGTGGTCGCGCTCGCACGCCGGCTGCTCTTTCTCGCTACGGCAATCGACGCCATCACCATCGAGATCAACCCGCTGGCCGTAATGCCGGACGGGAAGCTCCTCGCGCTCGACGCGAAAATCGTTCTCGACGAAGCCGCTGCCTTCAGGCATGCCGAGACCTCGGACGAGCTGGAGCGCGCGCGGAAAAAAGAGCGGCCGGCGGTCGCGAAAGCGCTCGCCGGCAACCTGATGATGGTGTGGCTCGGTGGAGAAGTGGGCCTTGTCTCCGGTGGTGCCGGAATGACGATGGCCGCCATGGATTTGATCGCGGACGCCGGCCTGAAGCCCGCCTGCTTTCTCGATTGCAGCTCGAACCCGACACCCGCCGGGTATCAGCTCGCGTTCAAGCTGCTCGATGCCGAACCCGAGGTCAGGGCCATTCTGGTCAGCATATTCGGCGGAGGCACGCACATGGATCGCGTCGCGCGGGTCATGGGCGACATCATGAAGAAACGGCGGTCGCGCAAGCCGGTCTTCTTCAGGATGAACGGGACCGGGCGGGACAAAGCCGACGCGGTCATGCGGGAGGCCGGCTTGTATAACTACCCAACACTGGAATCGGCGATTGACGCCGCGGTGGCGGAAGTACGAACGCCATGAGCGTACTTATCGATCAATCAGCACGCGTTGTGATCCAGGGCATTGGAGGCAACTTCGGCCGATTTTCAGCGCGCGATATGGTGGCTTATGGTACTCAGGTCGTCGCTGGCGTGGCGCCTGGCCGTAATGCGCGGGAAGTCGAGGGCGTGCCGGTCTTCGAGGATATGCGCGCCGCGTGCAGCGCAACCGGAGCGCAGGCGGCGCTCATCTACGTACCCGCGCCGGGCGCGCTCGACGCCGTGCTGGAAGCGCTCGATGCGGGATGCAGAGTCGTGGTCTATCCGGGGGACGGCTTGCCGGTACAGGACGCGATCGATATGCGCGCGGCCACCCATCGTGACGGCGCGGTCCTGATCGGTCCCAACACGCCGGGCGTCATTTCGCCAGGGAAAGCCAAGCTCGGGTTCATGCCGTCGTTTTGCTATATGCCCGGCAAGCTCGGCGTGATCTCGCGCAGCGGCTCGCTCTCTTACGAAGTGGCGTGGCGCCTGACGACGGCTGGAATCGGTCAGAGCAGTGCGATTGGCATCGGCGGCGACCCGGTGAAAGGATTGAACGCGGCCGAAGCGATTGAACTGCTGCACAACGACCCGGACACGGAGGCTATGCTCTACCTGGGCGAAATCGGCGGCAATGAAGAGTACGCGCTTGCCCGCTATGCCGCCCGCGCCGATGCCAAGCCGACCGCCGCTCTGATCGTCGGCAGCGCCGCGCCGCGCGGGAAAAAAATGGGCCACGCGGCCGCGCTCGTCGGGTCGCAGGTCGACACCCAGGCAGCCAAAGCGGAGGCGCTGCGCAAAGCGGGGGTACACGTGGCGAACAGTTTGCGCGATCTGGTTCTTGTCGCGCAGCACGCCATGTCACAGAGTGAAAAGGAAGTTCTGGACACCTAGAGTCACATCGACGCGTTTGATAGAACGAGGAGGAAGCCATGTTCATCACGAAACTGCCTGTTAAAGTACGTTATTTCGCCTGCGCGCTGCTCCTTGCGGCCAGCCCCGGGGCCGCCGCGCAAGACTACCCGACGAAGCCTGTCCGCTTGGTGGTGCCGCTCGCGCCGGGCGGCGGAGGCGATATCGTTTCGCGGATGATCGGCCAGAAAATATCGGAGAGCATGAACCAGCCGGTCATCGTCGATAACCGGCCCGGCGGCTCGACGATTATCGGCACGGAGCTCGTCGCCCGCTCCGCGGCGGACGGATACACCTTGGTCATGGCCACGAGCAGCCACGGCATCAACCCCAGCTTGCGCAAATTGCCCTACGACCCGGTTAAGGATTTCACGGGCATCGCGTTTATCGCCACCTCGCCGATGATGCTCACGGTACACCCGAACGTGCCCGCCAGGACGGTCAAGGAATTGATCGCGCTCGCCAAAGCGCGACCGGGCAAGCTCAATTACGGCTCGAGCGGCACGGCGAGCATCGTGCATCTCGGAGGCGAGCTTTTCAATCTCATGGCCGGCGTCAAGACCGTTCACGTACCTTATAAAGGCACCGGCCCGGCGCTCAATGATCTGCTGGGCGGCCAGATCGATATGATGTTTGCGAGTCCGGTTCCGACCATACCGCACGTCCGCAACGGCAGACTGCGCGCGATCGCGATGGCGAGTGCCGAACGCTCGCCTGCCATGCCCGATCTGCCCACGATTGCGGAGGCGGGCCTGCCCGGATTCGAAGCAGCCACATATTTCATCGTGCTGGGCCCGGCCGGTGTCCCAAGCGCCGTCGTGAGCAAGCTTAATACCGAGATCGTCAAGGCCGCCCGGTCTCCGGATTTGAAGGACAAGCTGTCGAGCCAAGGGGCGATCATTGTGGCCGGCACGGCGCAGCAAGCCATCGGCCACATCAAGAGCGAGATTGCGCGCTGGGCAAAAGTTGTCAAATCAGCGGGGATCAAAGCTGAATAGATGAGCTTCAAGACCAAGGAAGTTTACGTCGCGGAATACCTGCGCGAAGGAATACTTTCGGGCCGGTTTCCCCGCGGCGCGCGGTTAAAACAAGCTGAAATCGCCGAGGAGCTGAAGCTCAGCATCACGCCTGTGCGCGAGGCGTTCCGCATCCTGGAGGCCGAAGGTTACGTGCTGAGTGAGACGCACCGCGGCGTCATCGTCGTACCGTTCGATGCGTCGGCCACGCGCGAAATCAACGACCTGCGCGTCTTGCTGGAAAGCCGGCTCGTGCTCGCCGCCATGGAACACATGACGCCGGCCGATTATGCCGGCCTCGCGAACCTGCAGCGCGAGTTCGAGGAGGCCGAAGCGCGCCAAGACCGGGAAGCCGTGCGCGCACTCAACTACCGTTTTCACAGCACCCTTTACGCGCTCGCGCGGCAGCCGCAGACACTGCACTTCGTGCAGGTGCTGTGGGCCAAATATCCATTCGATCTCATCAATTTGATCGGCGGAAGAGCGGGCCGCGCCGCCGAGGAACATCGCCGCCTGTTGAAAGCGATCAGGACAGGCGACAAGAAAGTGGTTACGAACGCCGTGCGCGAGCACATCGAAGCAGGCTGGCGTGAGCTGCAATCGCACCTCACGGAACGGCCGTCCGCAATGGCGCCCAAACACCAAAAACGCAAAGGCGCCGTCGTCGAATAAACACGCAGTCCGGAAGGTTGCTCATAGAGGAGGTTCTTATGCGGCCGCTGTCGCTCACCGTATTGTGCTTGAGCTTAATCCTTGGCATCGTGGCGCGGCCGGGCCAGGCTCAAACTTATCCGTCGAAGCCGATACGCCTGATCGTGCCTTTCGCGCCGGGCGGAGGGACGGACATTTTGGCCCGTCTTATTGCCCAAAAGCTCGCGGAGAGCATGGGCCAGCAGGTAGCCGTGGACAATCGCGCGGGCGCGGGGGGCAACATCGGCGCCGAGCTCGCCGCCAAAGCGGCGCGCGACGGTAACACCATTCTCATGGTGTCCGCGAGCTACGCGGTGAACGCAGCGCTGTATAAGCTCGCGTTCGACCCGCTCAAAGACCTGTCGCCCGTCACGCAAATCGCTTCTGTGCCTTTCGTGCTCGTCGCTCATCCATCGCTCCCGGCGAGTAACGTCAAAGAGCTGATCGCCCTCGCGCGCGCCAGACCGGGACAGCTCAACTACGCATCATCGGGCAACGGATCGGCACCCCATCTCGCCGGCGCCCTCTTCACTCTGATGACCAATACGCAGATGGTGCACGTCCCCTACAAAGGCGGTGCGCCCGCGCTGGTCGACGTGCTTGCCGGGCAGGTGGAGATCCTCTTCAGCACCGTGGTCCAGGGCTTGCCGCACATCAGGTCAGGCAAGCTCAAGCCGATCGCGGTGGGCAGCATGAAACGTTCCGCCTCGCTGCCACAGGTGGCGACTATCGACGAATCCGCCGTGGCGGGCTACGACGTGACCAACTGGTTTGGCGTGCTCGCCCCCGGTGGCACCGCCCAGCCGATACTCGCGCAGCTCAACAAGGAGATCGTGCGGCACGTCCGGAGTACGGACCTCACTCGACAGTTTGCCGCACAAGGGGCCGAGGCCGTGGGCGGCAGCGCGACCGGATTCGCGCAGCTCATACGCAGCGACATCGAAAAATACACGCGCGTCGTGAAAGCGGCGGGCATCAAGATCAACTGATCCGCGCCGCGAAGGCTCGCGCGGATGGAGGAACGATGACAGCATTGGTCAGCAAACGGCGCGGCCCGCTTTCAGGTGTGCGCGTGCTCGATCTTTCCCGCGTGCTCGCCGGCCCGCTGTGCTCGATGATCCTCGGCGATCTCGGCGCCGAGGTGATCAAGATTGAAGACCGGGAAGGCGGCGACCAGACGCGCACCATACCGCCGTTCGTGAACGGCGAGAGTCATTATTTCATCGCGAACAACCGCAACAAGAAAAGCGTCGCCCTCGATGCGCGAAGCCCGGAAGGACGCGAGCTTCTGCTGAAGATCGCGGCAGGCTGCGACGTTGTGCTGGAGAATTTTCGACCGGGCGTCATGGACCGCCTGGGACTCGGCTACGAGCGGCTGAAGGAAGCGAATCCCGACATCATCGTGTGCTCGATCAGCGGGTTTGGCTCGACGGGTCCCATGTGCGACAAGCCTTCTTTCGATCTCGTCACGCAGGCATTGAGCGGCGTGATGAGCATCAATGGCCATCCGGACGGCCCCCCGACCAAGCTGGGCCTGCCGCTCGGCGACATCGGTGGCGGACTGTGGGCGGCAATCGGCGTGCTCGCGGCGCTCGCGGAACGCAACGCCACCGGCCGCGGCTGCCGCGTGGACCTGAGCCTGCTCGAAGGGCTCATGGGGCTGCTCGGTTACCTCGGCGAGATGTATCTGGTCACGGGAGAAAACCCGGGCCGCATGGGCAGCAGCCATCACAGTATCGTGCCCTACGGGCTGGTGCCGGCGAAGGATGGTCATCTGGTGCTCGCCCTCCACGTGGGCACGTTCTGGCGCAACTTCTGCCGGGCGATCGGGCGCGAGGATTTGGTCGTCGATCCCCGCTTTCGCACCGTCAAAGACCGGTTCAAGAACCGGGCCGAACTCGAAGCGATGATCAACGACGTGATGTTGACGCGCACCGTTGCAGAGTGGCAGGCGATCCTTGATGCGGCCGACGTGCCGCATGGACCTGTGAACAATATCGGCCAAGCGCTCAATCAGGACGTCGTGCGGGCGCGCGGGTTCATAAAGGAAACGCGGCATCCGGTGGCCGGCACAGTGAGGGTCGTAGGCAGTCCCCTGCATTTTGCTGGCTGCTACGACGCGCAACCCCTCGATCCACCACCGCTTCTCGGAGAACACACGCGTGAAGTGCTGCAGGAGCTGGCCGGTCTGGCGGAGGCTGACATCGAGCGGCTGATTGCGAGTGGCGTGATCTCGATGGCTGAGGCGAACCCGTCGCCAACCGCCGGGCCTGGTTCCGAAACAGCGGCGCGCGACCACACGAGCGCTGGAGAAAAGGAGATGCAATGAGCACAGAAGCAGGGTACGCGAACGAAGCAGAGCTTACGCGCCTGCGCGCAAAAATCGGGCAAATAGTGACGATCAGCGAGCCGCCTTACCTTACCGAGGTCACTCGCGACTCGATCCGCCACTGGGCACACGCCACCGGTGATCGCAATCTACTTTACCTGGATGAGGTCTACGCGCGTGCTTCGCGCTATGGCACGCTGCTCGCGCCGCCCTGCCAACTCTATGCATACAGCCGCATTTCGATCGGATATCGCGGCGGGCTTCCCGGCGTGCATTCGTTTTTTGCGGGCTCGCATTGGCGCTGGAAGGAGCCGATCCGGCTCGGGGAACGCATCGAACCCGAAGTCACTTTCAAGGATCTTGTCGAGCTGCCCAGCCGCTTCGCCGGGCGCATGTTCAAGCAGATCTCGCTCATTCGCTTCCTCACGCCCGGTGGGCGCGAGCTCGCGCAGGCCGAATCATGGGGCATGCGCGTGGAACGCAGCGCAGCGCGCGAGAAAGGCAAGTACAACAAGCTCGAGCCCGCCAGGCCGTACATGCGGGAGCAGCTCACGGAAATCGTCGAGCTCTACCAGCAGGAGCGCTGCCGCGGATCTGAACCCCTGTACTTCGAAGACATCGTCGTCGGCAGTTCGATACCTCGCATCGTGCGCGGCCCCTATACCGCGACGACCGCGGTCGCCTTTGAGCAGGCGTGGGGCGGTCTCTTCATCAAGGCTCATGGCTACTGGTTCGAGTATCTGAACCGCCATCCCGCAGCCGGCATACCGAACGCTTACAATATTCCTGAACCCCCCGAGGCGGTGCACTGGGATACACCGCTCGCGCGCCATGTCGGTGTTCCGGAGGCCTATGACTATGGTCCTGAGCGCATCGCGTGGCTTGCCACCATGCTCACCAACTGGATCGGCGACGAAGGGTTCCTGTCCGAGCTTTACTGCGAGATCCGCCGATTCAACATGGTGGGCGACTTGACCTACGGCACAGGTAAAGTGGTCACAATGGATGTGCGCGACGCCCACACCGGAACAGTGAAGCTGGAGATCGAAGCGCACGACCAGCGGGGCGAAACTACCGCGGCGGGATGGGCTATTGTGATACTGCCACGCCGAGCGGCTTGAGGCGCGGGGTCGCCGGCACGTTCAACAGGAGCGGGCAGATCCGCACTAACATCGCGCGGAGCGCGCCGGTTCCATCCGGCGTCCACCCGGGGTTTCAGCGGATTTCAGACGGCGCCGTCTGATTTGAGCGCCGCCACCTCGCCGGCGCTGTAACCGAGTTCGCCGAGCACCTTTTCGGTGTGCTCGCCGATCGACGGCACCGAGTCCATGCGCGCTTCGAAGCCGGGGAATGTCGCGGGCGGGAGTAACGCTGGAATCATTCCCGCAGGAGAATCCACCTCGCGCCAGCGCGCCCGCGCCTTGAGCTGGCCGTGGTTCCAGACTTCTTCCGGCGCGTTCATGCGCGCGTTCGCGATGCCGGCAGCGTCGAGCCTTTCCACCACCTGCTCCGCGGTCATCGTGGCGAACACCTGTTCTATGAGACCGACGACCTCGGCGCGTGCCGCCGTGCGCCTGGTATTGTTGTCGTATCTGGCATCGGTGGCGAACTGAGGCCGGTCCAGCACCTTGTCGCAGAACGCGGCCCATTCCCGCTCGTTCTGGATGCCGAACATGACCGGCTTCCCGTCACCCGTGTTGAACTTCCCGTACGGCACGATGGTCGCGTGATCGGGGCCGCTGCGCTGCGGCGGCCGGCCGCCGAAATGCGCGTAGTAGAGCGGGTGCATCATCCACTCCACCATCGCCTCGAACATCGTGACTTCGACGCGCGTGCCTTTCCCGGTGCGCTCGCGCTGGTAGAGCGCGCCGAGAATCGCCGCGTAGGCGTGCAATCCCGTCCCGATATCGGTGAGCGAAACGCCGACCTTGCATGGCGTATCGGGTGTGCCGGTCACCGACAGGATTCCCGCTTCGCTCTGCACCAGGAGGTCGTAGGCCTTCTTGCGGGAATACGGTCCGCTGTCACCGTAACCTGATATGTCGCACACGATGAGGCGCGGGTGCCCCGCGAGCAGCGTGTCCGCGTCGAGACCAAGGCGTCGCGCTGCTCCGGGCGCGAGGTTCTGAATGAATACGTCGGCGCGCCCGACAAGCCGTGCCAGGATCTCCTTTGCCCTGGGATGCTTCACGTCGAGCGTGAGGCTCTCCTTGGAACGATTGAGCCACACGAAATAGGCGGACTGCCCGTTCACCGACTGGTCGTAGTCGCGCGCGAAATCGCCGACCTGCGGCCGTTCGATCTTGATCACGCGCGCGCCGAGCTCGGCGAGCTGGCGCGAGCAGAACGGCGCCGCCACCGCCTGCTCCAGCGAAACTACCGTGATGCCGTCGAGCGGACGCATGCTCAACCGGAGACGACGCGACCCGTGACCCGTGATCCGTGACTCGATAAGCCGTAGGGCGGCAGCTTGGCTGCCGCCGGATGCGGCGGGTGCAAAGCACCCGCCCTACGATTCTTCCCGTCACTTGTCACTCGCCACTCGTCACTCGTCACTCGTCACTCGTCACTAGAACGACCGCGGCATGCCGAGCACATGCTCGCCGATGTAGGAGAGGATCAGGTTGGTCGAGATCGGGGCAACCTGGTAGAGCCGCGTTTCGCGGAACTTGCGCTCGACGTCGTACTCCGCCGCGAAGCCGAAGCCGCCGTGCGTCTGCAGGCACACGTTGGCCGCCTCCCACGACGCGTCCGCCGCAAGGAGCTTCGCCATGTTGGCTTCCGCCCCGCATTGCTTCTTCTCGTCGAACAGCGCCGCCGCCTTGAAACGCATGAGATTCGCCGCCTCGACGTTGACGTAGGCGCGCGCGATGGGAAACTGGATGCCCTGGTTCTTTCCGATCGGACGGTCGAAAACCACGCGCTCCCGCGCGTAGTGCGTCGCAAGGTCGATGAACCAATAGCCGTCGCCGATGCATTCCGCCGCGATGAGGATGCGCTCGGCGTTGAGCCCGTCGAGGATGTACTTGAAGCCCTTCCCCTCTTCTCCGATGAGATTCTCCGCAGGAATTTCGAGGTTGTCGAAGAAGAGTTCGTTGGTCTCGTGGTTCACCATGTTGCGGATCGGCCGCACCGCGAGCCCCTGCTTCGTCGCGTCCTTGATATCGACGATGAAGATCGACATGCCTTCTGATTTCTTCTTCACCTCCGCAAGCGGGGCCGTGCGTGCAAGCAGGATCATGAGCTCCGAGTGCTGCACGCGCGAAGTCCACACTTTCTGGCCGTTCAGCACGTAGCGGTCTCCCCGGCGCACGGCGGTGGTCTTTATTCTGGTGGTGTCGGTTCCGGCGCTCGGCTCGGTGACCCCCATCGACTGCAGCCGCAGTTCGCCGCTCGCGATCCTGGGAAGATAACGGCGTTTCTGTTCCTCCGAGCCATGCCGCAGCAGGGTGCCCATGTTGTACATCTGCCCGTGGCACGCGCCGGAGTTGCCGCCGGAGCGATTGATCTCCTCCATGATGACCGAAGCTTCGGTGAGCGAGAGACCGGCGCCGCCGTATTCCTCGGGAATCAGCGCCGACAGCCAGCCTGCCTTGGTCAATGCTTCCACGAACGCTTCCGGATAGCCTCTCTCCTCGTCGACCTTCTGCCAGTACGCACTGTCGAACTGTGCGCACACGGCGCGCACGCCTTCACGCAAGTCGGTGTAGGAAGCGCTGCCGGAGACGCCCTTCATGATCTCTGAATGAATGTTTGAAAGGAACGGTGATTATAGCAAGCCGCCCTGTCCACCGACCCGCCCGGTGGCCTGGATTGGAGCATTCACGCAAAACGGCTACACTCTGCGGCATCGGTGAGCACATGCAGCACATAATAAACGCCGTCGACTCGGGGGATACTCTCATGCAAAGGTTGCTCCGCGTTCTTGCGTTCTTCGCCGGCATCGTGGCGGCATCCGCCGCTGCCCAGCCGGTTGCCCCTGCACAGGGGTTTCCCAGCCGCCCCATGCGCCTGGTGGTTCCGTTCGCGCCCGGCGGCACCAACGACGTCATCGGTCGCATCGTCGCCGAGAAGCTCGCCACGCGGCTCGGCCAGCCGATCGTGGTAGACAATCGCGGTGGAGCCAACATGGTCTTGGGTTCCGAGATCGTGGCGCAGGCGGGTCCCGACGGCCATACGATGCTCATCGTGGCCGCGGGCTTCGCGGTGAACCCGAGCCTCAGGCGCAAGCTGCCCTACGACAGCATGCGTGACTTCGCGCCCATCGGCCTGGTGGGCGGTGGGCCCTACCTGATGGTGGTCCATCCGTCGGTACCCGCGAAGTCGGTCGGCGAATTCATCGCGTGGGTGAAAGCACGGCCGGGCCGGGTGGACTTCGCCTCGGTGGGCGCCGGCAGCCCGCCTCACCTCGCCGCCGAACTATTGAAAGTCATGGCCGGCATCGACATGCAGCATGTCCCGTACAAGGGCGGCGGCGCAG
Organism: Betaproteobacteria bacterium; assembly: GCA_016202605.1. Taxonomy (GTDB): domain Bacteria; phylum Pseudomonadota; class Gammaproteobacteria; order Burkholderiales; family SG8-41; genus DSOT01. The sequence continues at coordinate 29,892 of JACQOJ010000103.1, read as the reverse complement.
TGCTGCCCGATCTTATCGCCGGCCGGGTGTCGATGTTCTTCGGCTCGATCTCGACGCTGCGGCCGCAGGTCGAGTCGGGCAAGCTGCGGGCGATCGCGGTGACGACCCGCAAGCGGTCCCCGGCCATGCCCGCGATACCCACGTTCCCTGAGTCCGGCCTGCCGGAGTACGAGGTCAACGGCTGGTACGGCCTGCTCGCGCCGGGCAAGACGCCGCGCACGATCGTGGCACATATAAACAGGGAACTGCAGCAAGTGCTGAACGACCGTGACACCCGTGCGCGCTTCGAGCAGCGCGGAATGGAACCGTTGCCGGGAAGCGCCGAGCAATTCGCCGCGCTCATACGCAGCGAGATCCCGCGCTGGGCGAAGGTGATACGGGCCGCCGGGATCAGGCCGGAGTAGAAAGAAATCCGTGATTCGTGGATCGTGGTTCGTCGATCGTGGGTCCGGCTTTCCCGGATCGCGTACTTGACAGCATCGAGGAAGGCCGATATGAGTTGGACGAGAAAAGACACCAGGGGAGCAGGAACATGAGAACGGCGAGGCGGAAATCCGAAACCGGGTCACGCGGCACCGCTCACGAGGCGCCAGCCGCGCCTTCCTGGCCGGAGCAGATCCACGAAGTCCTGCAAGAGAGCGGCGTACGACAGGTCGCCTACGTGCCGGATTCCGGCCATGCGCGGCTGATCGAACTCATCCGCGCGGACCGCCACATGAGAGCCATCCCGCTCACCACGGAAGAAGAAGGCGTGGCGCTCGCGGTCGGCGCCTGGCTCGGCGGCGAACGCAGCGTGCTGCTGATGCAATCGAGCGGCGCCGGCAACTGCATCAACATGCTGGGCATGATTCAGGAATGCCGTGTCCCGCTGCTCACGCTCATCACGATGCGCGGCCAGTGGGGTGAATTCAACCCCTGGCAGGTGCCGATGGCCCAGGCCACCGTCCCGGCGCTCACGGCAAGTGGAGTGATAGTGCAGACCAGCGACGACGCGGGTGATGTCGCCGCTACCGTGGCCGCCGCCGCCAGGCTTGCATTCAGCACCGGGCGCGCAGTCGCCGTTCTCATCGGCCAACGGGTAGTCGGCGCAAAGGAGTTCCGCAAATGAAACACCGCAAACCGACGCTCGACCGGCGCGAAGTCGTTGCCGGGATCCTGAAACAGCGCGGTGACGCGCTGGTTGTGGCCGGACTCGGTGCGCCCTGCTGGGACACCACGGCCGCAGGCGACCATCCGCTCAATTTCCCTACCTGGGGCGGCATGGGCGGCGCAGCCATGATCGGCCTGGGCCTCGCGCTCGCGCAACCCAAGCGGCGCGTGCTCGTCATCACCGGAGACGGCGAGCTGCTCATGGGGCTGGGCTCGCTCGCAACGATCGCCGTGCAGCAACCGCGCAATCTGGCGGTGATCGTCCTGGACAACGAGCACTACGGCGAGACCGGCATGCAGCAGACACATACCCGGTTCGGGGTCGATCTCGGGGCGATCGCCAAGGCCTCCGGCTTTCGCGCCGCCGGAACCGTTTACACCGGGACGCAGCTCGCGGCGTGGCTTCCGAAACTCCACCGGCAACCGGGACCGGCGTTCGCGGCCGTCAAGGTGACGACGGAGACCGCGCCGATAATCTTGCCGCCGCGCGACGGCGCCCACCTCAAGAACCGCTTTCGCGAAACCCTGCTCGGCGCGAAAGCTTTCGAATAGCGCGTGAATCGTGAATTGTGATCCGTGAGCCGACAATTTCGGGAAACCCTGCGGTTACCGGTCACCAGTCACCTTGGAGAAACCGGCATGGATACGGCACCCGCAACTCTCGCCAGATACAAAATGTACATCGACGGCCAGTGGGTCGAGGCCGCATCGGGCGACTATTTCGAAAGCGACAACCCGTACCTCGGAAAACCCTGGGCGCGAATTCCGCGCGGGAATGCGACGGACGCGGAGCGCGCGGTGCAGGCCGCGCGCAAGGCGTTTACCTCCGGCGAATGGCCCCGGCTCAACGCTTCACGGCGCGGGGCGCTGCTGAGAAAACTCGGCGATCTCATCACGGAGAAGTCGAAATTCCTCGCCGAAATCGAAGTGCGCGACAACGGCAAGCTCTACGCCGAGATGAGCGCGCAGACCGCCTACATGGCGCAGTGGTATTACTATTTCAGCGGACTCGCCGACAAGGTCGAGGGGCACGTCATCCCCATCGACAAGCCCGACACGTTCAACTACACGCGCCATGAACCGCTCGGAGTCGTCGCCGCGATCATCCCCTGGAACTCGCCGCTGCTGCTTCTGGCCTGGAAGCTTGCTCCGGCGCTTGCCGCGGGCAACACGGTGGTGGTCAAGCCCTCGGAGTACACCTCCGCTTCCGCCCTCGAATTCATGAAGCTCGTCGAACAGGCGGGATTCCCGCCGGGGGTGGTGAACGTGGTCACCGGTTTCGGCCCCGAGGTGGGCACGCCGCTGGTCGAGCACCCGCTGGTCGCCAAGGTCGCATTCACCGGCTCTGATGCAACCGGTCAGCGCATCTACGAAGCAGCCGCGCGTGGGCTCAAGCGTGTCAGCATGGAACTCGGGGGGAAATCTCCCAACATCGTCTTCGACGATGCAAACCTGGACAACGCGGTCAAGGGTGTGATATCCGGCATCTTTGCCGCGACAGGCCAGACCTGCATCGCGGGTTCCCGCCTGCTCCTGCAGGAGACGATCCACGATGCATTCATGGAGAAGCTCGTCGCCTTTGCGAAGACTGCAAGGATGGGCGACCCGATGAGTCTCGATACCCAGGTGGGGCCGGTCACCAACAAACCGCAGTTCGAAAAAATCCTCAGTTACATCGATATCGCCAAAGGCGAAGGCGCCACCCCGGTGCTGGGTGGCGCACGGGCGGCGCGGCCGGAATGCGGAAACGGCTGGTTCGTCGAGCCCACGATCTTCATCGGCGTGAAGAATTCCATGCGCATCGCGCAGGAGGAAGTATTCGGTCCGGTGCTGGCGGTCATACCGTTCCGGGACGAGGACGAGGCGGTTACGATCGGCAACGATGTCGTCTTCGGCCTCGCCGCGGGAGTGTGGACCCGGAACATGCGCCGCGCCTTTACCATGGCCGAGCGCCTGCAGGCGGGCACCGTGTGGGTCAACACTTACCGCGCCGTGAGTTATCTCTCGCCGTTCGGCGGCTACAAGAGGAGCGGTATCGGACGCGAGAGCGGGCAGGAAATGATCAAGGAATACCTGCAGGTGAAGAGCGTCTGGATTTCGACCGCGACCGAGGTGCCGAATCCGTTCATCCTGCGCTAGCCCGCAGTCAACCGCCGGATCACACCCCCTGGAGGCTGAATGACGTACGTAGCCGATTCCAAGCGCCTCACGCTTGCGGGCGCACGCAAAATGGTCGAGACGGCCGTGGCGCTGGCGGCGAAGGAGAATTTCGCGATCACCATTGCCGTCGCCGACGCCGGCGGGCACCTCGTCCTGCTCGAGCGCATGGACGGCGGGCGCTTTCATACGGTGCACTCCTCGACGACCAAAGCGGCGACCTCGGCGTCGAACAAGCGCCCCACCACCTCGAAGGGCGCGGCGAACCAGCCGCTCGACACCGCGCACGCCCTCGGACTCGCGCTCGCCGCGGGCCCCGAGCGCTGGACGGCGATGGAAGGCGGCTATCCGATCATCGTCGACGGCGAGTGCATCGGCGGCGTCGGCGTGAGCGGCGGCAACTGGGAGTTCGACGACCGCGTCGCGCGCGCGGCGGTAGAATCCATCGGCGCCGGCTGGAGAATCGACCAGAAATGAATCACTGTCAGAAGCATATGAAACCGCAGATGAACGCAGATAAGAGAAAAACTTAACTGTAAAAAGAGGGGCGTGCTTCGCTCTTTTTTATCGGCGTTAATCGGCGTTTATCCGCGGCTAAATTGATTTTGGGGATCGTTTATGGCATTTGAACCGGTAAGAGTAGGCTGCATCGGCATGGGATGGTGGTCGGACGTGCTGGCGGACGCGATCAAGCGCTCGGGCAAGCTCGAGATCGTCTCCTGCTTCACGCGTAGCCCGGACAAGCGCGAGGCATTCGCGAAGAAATACGGCTGCAAGGCCGCCGCAAGCTATGAAGAGATTCTCAGGGACGGAAGCATCGCGGGTATCATCAACACGACGCCGAACAATGTGCATCTGGAAACGACGGCGGCCGCAGCAGCAGCCGGCAAGCACGTGTTCCTCGACAAGCCCATCGCCACGACGGTCGCCGACGCGCGCGCGATCACCGAGGCCTGCCGCAAGGCGAAGGTGGTGCTCGCCATGGGTTATCAGCGGCGCAAGGAGAGCCATTTCCGCTGGGTCAAGAAGAGAATCGACGATGGCGTGTTCGGCAGGCTCGTCAATGCCGAATCCAACATCAGCCGCGACCGCCTCGGGAAGTTCGACGTCGGTTCGTGGCGCTACACCGAGGCCGGCATGCCCGGCGGCGTCATGCTCCAGATCGGCATCCATTACGTCGACGTGCTCGAGTACCTGATGGGCCCGGTCACGGCCGTCAGCGGCCTCGTCGCGCAACTCGTGCTTCCCGTGGAGAACCCCGACATCGCGAGCCTCATCCTCGAGCATGAGAACGGCGCGCTAGCAACGCTCAATGCCTGTTACGCGTCGGCCTCCGAGTACTACCTCATGAACATCTACGGCAAGGAAGCGACGGCTTACTACGACCTGCACGGGGGCCTGCGGTGGCTCAAGCGCGGCGGCACGAAGTCGGAGCCGGTCAGGTGCGAGAAAAACGACACCATCGTCGAGGAGCTCGAGGAATTCGCCGCCGCGGCACGCGGCGAGGGCGAACCGGAAATGGACGGCGTAAAAGGCACGACATCGCTCGCGGTGCTGCTCGCCGGCGTCAGGTCGGCGCGCGAGGGGCGGCGCGTGAAGGTTGCCGAAATGCTGAAGGCATAGCCGGAACTTGCGGCGGCGTCAGGAACCCAAGTAACAAGAGTGCCGGCGCATCGTGCGGACGCGCGGAAAGTCCGGAAGCCGCTTCGTTTCCGGAAATTTGATCAACAACCGAAGGAGGGAACCATGCTTGGAGTAACCGCTTTCCCACGCAGTATGCGCCGGGCCGCGTTTGCGCTGGCCGCGGCCGTCGCGCTCGGCCTTGCGCCAGCGCATGCCGCCGACTTTCCCAGGCAGCCGATCGAGATGACCGTGCTCTTTGGCGGCTCGAGCGCCACCATCGCGCAGATCCTGGCCGACTCCATGTCGAAGGAGCTGGGCGTGGCCGTAGCGGCAGTGAGCCGCACCGGCGCCAGCGGCGCCGTCGGCTATTCGTACGTCAAGTCGACGTCTCCCAACGGCTACAACATCGTGTGGAACTCGAATTCCATCAGCACCGCCTATCACAACGGCAACATGGATTTCGACTACAAGGCCTTCGACGGGGTGGCCCGCGTCGGCATGGAAGTGCCGGCGCTCGCCGTGCGCACCGAGTCCGGATGGAAGAACCTCAAGGAGTTCGCTGCAGCGGCCAGGAAGCAGAAGATGAAAGTCGGCGTTTCCGGCCGCGGCGCGTTCACCCACCTCGCCTCCGCCGCGCTCTTCGACAAGATGGGCATCGAGGTGATCTACGTGCCGTACGGCAAGGGGAGCGCGCCGGTCGAGTTGCTCGCAGGGCGCATCGACGCCGCGTTGCAATGGCCGTCGCAGTACAAGGCACAGGTCGAAGCCGGCCAGTTGCGCGTGATCGCGGTGACCAGCCAGGAGCGCCTGCCGGTGCTGCCCGACGTGCCCACCGCCAAGGAGCAGGGCTACAACGTCGACGCCGTGCTGTGGCGCGGCATCGCCGCTCCCAAGGGCACGCCGAAGGATGTCATCGCCAAGATCGAGGACGCGATCCGCAAGGTCGTGACCGGCAAGGACTTCCAGGAGCGCGCCGCCAAGCTCGGCTTCGAACCGGCATTTCTGGGCGCCGCCGCTTTCGACAAGTTCATCGCGGCCGACGACGCCGTCACCGCGAAGCTGATGACCGAGCTCGGGCTGAAGAAGAAGTAAGGACCGGCTGCAGGCATCGCCCGTGCGCCTCGATCGCGTCGACCGCTGGCTCGGCCCCTGCCTGCTGGTCCTCGCGATCGTCTGGCTGTGGCTGGTCTTCGCGTTCATTCCCGGCGCGCGCGGCGAGGGTGAACCCGGTCCGCGGGCTTTCCCCGTCCTGCTCGGGATCGTGCTGGTGTTGCTGGGAGGGTTCGTCACGGCGTCGGCCTTTCTCCCGTCGGCGTCGAGCACCGCCGACGAGACCGGCCGCGCGACCCGGCGCGAGGTCCTCATCGCGGCGGCCACTTTCGGCCTGCTGATGCTTTACGCCTTTCTGCTGGAGAAGCTGGGCTTTCTGATCGCCACGCCTGTCGTCGTGGTGCTCGCGATGGCCGGCATCCTGCGCATGCGCAACTGGCTGCTCGTCGCCGCGCTCGCCGGCGGGCTCACGGCCGCGTGCTGGATGTTCTTCGTCTGGCTGCTCAAGGCGCCGCTGCCGCGCGGCCTGTGGCTCATGTGACGCGGAGTACGGTCTGGAAGCACTGACGCAGGCGCTCGCCGCAGCGCTTTCTCTCGACGCCGTGGTCGCCACCGCGGCTGGCACGATGGTGGGGCTGATTTTCGGCTCGATCCCCGGGCTCACCTTCTCCATGGCGCTGGCGCTGATGCTGCCGTTCACCTTTGGCATGCAGACAACGCCCGCCCTTGGACTGCTGCTCGGGGTTTATGTCGGCGGCATGACCGGCGGCTCGGTGTCGGCGATCCTGCTCGGCATCCCGGGAACCCCGTCGGCGGCGGCCACGGTTTTCGACGGCTACCCGATGGCGCGGAAAGGCGAGGCGAGCGTCGCGCTCGGCGCAGCGGTCATCGCCTCCACTTTCGGCGGGCTGTTCAGCCTGGTCGTCATGATGCTGCTGCTCGAGCAGGTGGCGGCGGTCGCGATCAAGTTCGGCCCGGCGGAAATCTTCGCACTGGTGCTGTTCGGGCTGTCCACCATCTGCGGCATGGCGGAGCGCTCGATGCTGCGCGGGCTCATTGCCGGCACGCTGGGGCTGATGCTGATGATCATCGGGCTCGACGAGCTCGACGGCGTCGCGCGGCTCACCTTCGGCACGGTGCAGATGCAGCAGGGGGTGAACCTGCTGGTCGCGATGATCGGGCTGTTCGCGGTGCCGCAGATCATCAGCACCTTCATGCACTACGGCCGCATTGAGCCCTTCAAGATGCCCGCCGACGTGCGTGCGCGCCTGCCCTCCTTCAGGCAGCTCAAGGACCGGTTATGGCTGATGGTGCGCTGCTCGGGCATCGGCACCGGTATCGGCGCCATTCCCGGCACTGGAGGCCCGATCGCGGCGTTTCTTGCTTACGACCACGCGCGCCGCTTCGACCGCACGCCGGAAAATTACGGCAAGGGAGAGCTCTCGGGTGTAGTCGCGCCGGAAAGCGCCAACAACGCCGTAACCGGCGGCACCATGATTCCGCTGCTGAGCCTCGGCATCCCCGGCGATCCCGCCACCGCGGTGATCCTCGGCGGGCTGCTGGTGCACGGCCTCTATCCCGGCCCGATGCTGTTCCGCACCCACCTCGAGCTGATCTACGCGCTCTACGTTTCGATCGTTCTCGCCTACGTGGTAATCCTGGTGGTGCAGCTCTGGGGCATACGTATATTCGTGAAAGTGCTGTCGGTGCCGCCGCATGTGCTCGCGGTGTGCATCATCGTGCTGTGCGGGCTGGGCTCGTACGCGATCCGCAACTCGATCTTCGACGTCTACCTGATGGCGGTCATGGGGCTCTTCGGTTACATCCTGCAGCGCGTGCGCATCCCGGTGGCGCCGATCGTGCTCGGTCTCGTGCTCGGTGAGACGCTGGAGAAGCAGTACCGCACCGCGCTCATCATGACCGAGGGCGATTACGCCGTATTCTACACGAGCGGCGTGGCGCTCTTCTTCTTTGGTCTCACCGCGCTCACCATTGGCCTGCAGTTGCGCTCGTCGCTGCGCCGCCGTCCGGCCGTCGAGTAGCGTTGTCGTTCCCGAATGGTCGGGAATCTCATTTCAACCACGACAAATTGGTTGCCCGCCTGCGCGGGCATGACACAGTAACTCTAAGCCACTTCCTGCAGGAACCCGTCGACCACGGCGTTGAACTCCTCGGAGCGGCGCCGGTAGGAGTAGTGCCCGCCTTCTTTCATCATGTAAAGGCGGGAGCCCGCGATTGCGTGGTGGAGATCACGCGCGAAGTAACCCGGCACGGTCGGATCGTCCTCGGTGCCGATGACGAGCGATGGGCGTGTGATCCTGTGGAGGTCCGCGGTGCGGTCATGGTCCAGAGTCATCCGCAGCCGGCCGACCAGCACATCGACCGGCGCAATGGTCTTCTTCTGGCGAGCCTCCAGCGCTTGCACCATGTCCCAGTTGAAATGAAACTGGTTGGGGCCGCAGGTCCACAGCGAGCTGAATTTGATGTACTCCTCGGGCCCGTAACTCTGCGCAATGCGCATGCGCGAGGTCTGTACGCGCCGTATGTATTCGTCCGCCGTAGTCCAGGTATTCGTGAAAATGCAGCTCCGCAGCCGCTCTGGGTGGTCGATCGCAAGATTTTGCAGGACGCAGCCGCCGGTCGAAGTGCCGGCAACGTGCGCTTTTTCGATACCCAGCGTATCGAGCAGCCCTATGGCATCCTCGGTGATGAGCCGCGTGGAATAGGCATCCCTCGGCTTGTCGCTGTCACCCGTTCCCCTGTGATCGAAGCGGATGCAGCGATAGCTTTTCGCGAAACAGGCGACCTGGAAATCCCATGCGTCCAGCAGCCCCATGAGGCCGGGGATGAGCAGGAACGGCTCGCCCTCGCCTTCCTCCCTGTAATTGAGATGCAACTCACCGATGTCGATTCGCGGCATTAAAGTCTTCTCCTCCGCCTCAGCGCTCCCTCGCGTAGGCAACTTTACCAGATCTCCGCAAACCCGCTTGCGACATGGTGCGCCGCCGCCTGCGGAACCTGACGCAAGTGCACGAACCGGTTCACTGCTAGAATCCCGCCGACGGACGGTATTCAATGTGCGGTCTTGATTCCAGCGTCTCCGCGTTCAGAACATGAAAATCTCCGAATTCCTGCTGCGCACGCTGGAAGCGAACGGCGTGCGTCACATCTTCGGCAACCCGGGCACCACCGAGATACCGCTGGTGCGCGCGTGCGAGAACCGGCGCAAGCTCAGGTACGTCGTCGCGTTGTCCGAAGTCGCAGCGGTGCCGATGGCCGACGGCTATGCGCGCGCGACGCGCTCGCTCGGGGTCGTGAACCTGCACGTCGCGCCGGGGCTGGGCAACGGCATGGGGGCGCTCTATACCGCGGGCATCGCGGGCACGCCGCTGCTCGTGCTGGTCGGCGGGCAGGACCGGCGTTTTCTTCACACCAATCCGATCCTGTGGGGGCCGCTCGAAAAAATGGCCGGATCGGTCTGCAAAGCCGTTTGCGGCCTGAACACGCGTCACGACGCGGCGGCCAACGTGCGGCGCGCGCTGCGCGCGGCGCTGACGCCTCCCTACTCTCCGGTCGCGCTGATCTGCCCGCCGGATCTGCTGGAGCAGGAAATCGCCGCCGCGCCCGCACGCGTCACCGCGCCCGGGCTCTCGGCATTGAGTGCTGAAGATGCAGGACGCTACGCGGCGTTCCTGAGGAAAGCAGAGCACCCGGCGCTGATTGCGGCCGAGGACGCGTACTGGAGCGATGCCGGCGATATCCTCGAAAAGCTGAGCCGTGCGCTCGGAGCGCCGGTCTACATCGCGCCGTACACCGGGGTGTTGCCGGTTTCAAGCGCGGCACCGGCCTACGCCGGCTATCTGCCGCCGAGCATGAAGCAGATCGCGGAAAGACTGGCGCCGCATGATGCGCTGCTGTTCGTCGGTGGCCGTGGTTTTCGTACGACGCTCTACAGCGACGCCAAGTTGCCGCAGCGCAAGGCTTGGCTCGGCACGGATTCCGCGGTCCTGACAGCGGATGGCGAATTCGAGCTTGCATGCATGGCGCATCCGCGGGAAGCGCTGCGCCCGATCGCGGAGAAAATAAGCACCCGCCTGTCCGCGTCAAGCAGGCGGGGCTCGCCGCGGCCCGTGGTCGATCTGCCGCCACCACAGGACAAGCTGCATCCCACGCGCGCGATCCACGCGCTGCTGGAACGATTCGTCGACGCACTATGGGTCGATGAGTCGGGACTATCGACGTCGGACGTCAGGCAATGGATGAGCCTTCCCGCAGGGGCCTATCTCATCAACGGCAGCGGCGGCATCGGATGGGGGCTGGCGGCGGCGGTGGGCGCGGCGATCGGCAAGCCGAAACGCCAGGTCGTCGCGATCATCGGCGACGGATCGGCGCTTTATGCGTCGGAAGCGCTGTGGACCGCCGCGCATCTCGAAACCAAAATGCTTCTCGTCATACTCTCGAATCGGCGCTACTCGACGCTCAATGAAGCGGCGGGGCGACTCGCGGGCGGTCCACTCAAGAGTTTCACCATCGAGCCGCCCGCGATCGATTTCGCCGGGCTTGCCGCGCTCTATGACTGGGATTACGCGCAGGCCGCAAGCGAATCGCAGTTGGACATCTTCTTCGCAGCGACGCGCCGCGGAATACGACGCAACACCTTGCTCGAACTCAAGCTCGATCCGGCCCTGAAGCCGGTCACGGCAGCGCGGCATTTCTGACGCTAAGGCTTCACGAAACCCGGCGGAAGCGTTTCCTCGAACGAGGGCCGGCGTGTGATGCCGGCATGCCAGCGCGCGAGCCGCGGCGCGCGGCTGCGCCAGTCGTGCGCATAGCGGAAATCCGTGTACTGCAGCGCCACGCCCAGCACGAGATCGGCGAGCGTGAAGCGTTCGCCCACGAGGAAACCGCCCCCTTTGGTCGTCTTCTCGCCGAGATCCACGGCGCGGCGGACACGCGCCTCCTCGCGCGCGATCTTTTCCGGCATCTGCTTGTCTTCAGGGCGCCGCGTCTCCAGCAGACGCGCGATCACCGCATCGATGATGCCGTTCCCCAACGCCTGCCACCACTGCGACTGCCAGTAACCGGCAGCGTCCCGGGGATCGATGGATTCGCCATCAAGATTGTCGAGATAGTGAACGACCAGCGGGGACTCGAACAGATAACTTCCGGGGGCGATTTCGAGCACCGGCACTTTTCCCAGGGGATTGCGCTCCGGAATCCGGCTGTCCGCAGGCCATGGATCCTCGACCACGAACTCGCAGGGAATGTGCTTCTCCCTGATCAGGACGCGCGCCTTGCGTGCATAGGGTGAAGCGGGCGAACCGTAGAGCTTCATCGGCAATCCTCCTCTGGCGTGGGTCGAAAAAAAACCAACATGCTGGCGGTGCGCCGTCAAAGCGGATTGACCGCGCGCGACCGCTATCCTAACATTCGCCTGTCTGGAATCTATCTCAATAATAGGTTCTAGATCTACTGTGTCATTCCCGAGTAGTCGGGAATCTAATTTCTGTCGGCACGTTGGATGCCCGCCTTCGCGGGCATGACACGGTAAAGCTAGACAAGTTGGTCAAACGCGATCCGCGCGCGGGCGGTGCGGTCCGTCTTTGCGCTGCCTGATCCGGCAATTTCAGGCGCACCCGGCCCGGCGTTGATACTGGCAGTTGAGAAACCCCCGTGGAGAGCGATCGGCAACTGGTTCTGACACGAAGCGAGGAGCGCGGTGCCGCCGGCCGCGTCGCCTACGTCACCGTCAACAATCCGGATCAGCGCAACGCGCTGGGTCGCCGCGGCAAGGAAGAGTTGATCGCCGCTTTCGAAGCGCTTGCGCGCGACGAGCAACTGCGCGTCGCCGTGCTCACCGGCGCCGGCGAAAAGTCGTTCATCGCGGGCGCCAATCTCAAGGAAATGTCCGAAGTCGGCTGGCGGGACGCCGAAGACATCAGCACCAAGACTCATCTCGCCTGCGATGCCATTCGCTGCCTGCCGGTGCCGGTGATCGCGCGCGTCAACGGCTACTGCCTTGGCGCCGGGATGGAAATCGCCGCCTCCTGCGACATGCGGGTCGGCGTGGACACGGCGAAGTTCGGGATGCCGGAAGTGAAATTCGGCATTCCGTCCGGCATGGAAGCCTGCCTCCTGCCGGGGCTGATCGGCTGGGGCAAGACGCGCGAGCTGGTGTTCACCGGCGAGACGATCGATGCGCAGGAGGCTTATCGCTGCGGATTCCTGGACCGCCTGGTCACGCCGCCGGAACTCGATGCAGCCGTTGAGAAATGGGTTGCGGCCATCCTCGACGCGGGCCCCGGCGCCATAAGGATTCAGAAGCGGCTGGTGCAGGACTGGGAACGGATGCCGATCGTCGACGCCGTCAAACAGGGCATCGCGGCTGTCGTCGAGGCGCGCAAGACCGATGAACCCAGGCGCCTCATGGAGGCCTTCGTCAATCGCAGGAAGGGAAAAGCGTGACCGGCGGCTGATGACTGACGGCTGACGACGATACGAAGCTGAATTTCAATGTATTTGCTGGAACACGACGCCAAGGAACTGCTTGCGAGGCACGGAATCCCCATCCCTGCCGGCTGCCTGGTTGAATCCGTGTCGGCCCTGGACCGCGCTGCGTTGCCCGCGGGCCCGTGGGTCGTCAAAGGTCAGGTTGCCCTCGGCGGCCGCGGCAAGGCCGGGCTCGTCAGGAAAGCGGACTCGATCGAGCAGGTGGCGGCATATGTCAAATCCATTCTCGGGACTCCCATACGGGGCCGTCATGCCGGCGCCGTCCGAATCGAGCAGAACGCGGGACCTGCGGAGGAGGCTTATATCGGACTTCTGCTGGACGCGGCTGCGGGCGCGGTGCGCGTCATCATGTCCGAACACGGCGGCGTCGATATCGAGGCCCTGCCGCGCGAAGCGCTTCTGACCGCAACCGCTCCCGCGGAAATTCAGGCGCTTTGCTCCTGCGTGCGACGGCTGGCAGCGTCAGTGACGATTGCCAGGCGCGCGGCCCTCCTCGACGCAGGCGAGCGTCTGGCGCGCGTTTTTCTCGAACGCGAAGCGCTGCTGATCGAAATCAACCCGCTCTTCGTGCGCGCGGACGGCACCTGGATCGCGGGCGATGCGAAGGTGGTAACCGACGACAACGCTCTGCCCAGGCAACCCGCCGTGCGCGCCCTGCTCCAATCACGCGCCGCAGCCTATCCTGAAACCGCGCTCAAGCTCGAGCACGGCTTCGATTACGTGGTGGTGGATCCCGCGGGCGAGATCGGACTGCTGACCACCGGCGCGGGACTGTCCATGATGCTGATCGATGAACTCCGCGCCGCCGGACTCAGGCCCTACAATTTTCTCGACATCCGCACCGGGGGACTGCGCGGAGAGATCACGCGCCTCGTCAACGTGCTCGACTGGATCGCGAAAGGCGAGCGCGTGCGCGTGCTGCTCGTCAACATCTTCGCCGGCATCACCGATCTTGGCGAATTCTCGCAACTGCTGGTGAGCGCATTGCGGAAGACGCCACAGTTCAGGTTGCCGGTCGTCGCCCGGCTGGTCGGCAACGGGCTGCCTGCCGCGCGCGAGGTCCTCGTGAAGGCGGGGATCGGGCTTCATACCGAACTCGATGAGGCCCTCGCCGACGTGCAGCGGCATCTCGCCGCGCGGGCGCACATTGTGGGGGGACCCCGGTGATCAACCCGCGTGTCGATCGTGCGACGCCCGTCATCGTGCAGGGCATCAGTGGAAGGGCCGGGAGGCTGCACAGCCGCCTGATGCGCGAGTACGGCACCAACATCGTCGGCGGCGTATCGCCGAAAATGGAAGCACGGGAGGTCAACGGCATTCCGCTTTTCCCCGACTGCCGGTCGGCGGTCGAAGCGACGGGCGCGACCGCGAGCGTTGCGCTGGTCGGCGCGATGCAGCTGCTCGGAGCGATAAGCGAGGCCGTCGCCGCCGGCATCCGCCATATCGTCACCCCCACCGAGGGCGCGCCGGTACACGATGCGCTCAAGGCGCGGCATCTCGTGCGCGAGGCCGGCGCGGTCTGGATCGGCGCTTCCACGCCCGGCATGGCGGTACCGGGCGAAGCGAAGCTCGGTTTCCTTCCCGATGATTCCCTCAAACCCGGCACGCTGGGCATCATGTCGAAATCCGGCACGTTGTCTTACGAAGCCGGTTATCGCCTCGTGCGCAAGGGGATCGGGCAATCCGTCTGGGTTGGTGTGGGAGGAGATCCGGTCAAGGGCACGCGTTTCGCCGATCTCGTGCCCTTCTTCGCCGCGGATGGGCGAACCGCGGCGCTGCTCATCATCGGCGAGATCGGCGGCCATGAAGAAGAGGATTTCGCGGCGGCGCTGACGGCGCACCGCTTCGAAAAACCCGTATTCGCCCTGATCGCCGGGCGTACCGCCCCCGAAGGCATCGCGATGGGTCACGCAGGCGCGCTGACCCACGGCAGCCACGGCACATTCGAATCCAAACGCGCCGCACTCGCAGCGGCCGGCGTGCCGGTATTCTCCTCGCTCGGAGAAATGGTGGAGGGGGTGTGCGGGCGGCTGCGGTAACGGCGGGTCCGCCTGCAGCCCGCGGTCGATTCCCGCAGTCAAGTCGCTACCGGGCCGTCAGATCAGGCCGCGCGCGATGCCGCCGTCCACCAGAATCGACTGGCATGTCACGTAGCTCGTCTTGTGCGAGGCGAGAAACACCACCATCGCCGCGATCTCTTCCGGCCGCCCGAAGCGCTGCATGGGAATCTCGCGCGAAAACTCGTACATGACATCGTCGGCCGAAATGCCGCGCTCCCGCGCAAGTTTTTCGGCGCGTGTCGTCCACAGGGAAGTGAGCGTGCGGCCGGGCGAGACCGAATTGACGCGGATATTGTATTTCTGGAATTCCGCGCCGAGCGTCTTGACCAGCGCGATGAGTCCCGCCTTGTGGACGTTGGACACGACCTGGTGTTCGTACGGCATGCGCGCGCCGGCCGCACCGAGAATGACGATCCGGCCTCCCGCATCGGAGCGCTTGAGGAAATCGAGCGCCGCGCGAACCACGCGCACGGCGCCCAGCACATTGAATTCGTAATTCGCAAGCCATGCGGTGTCATCGAGTTCCTCGAACCCGGCGCGCCGGCTGCCGCCCACCGCGCTCACCAGGATATCGAGCCGACCCGTTTCGTTTTCGAGCCACGCCTTCAGCCGAACCACATCCTCGGCGCGAGTGACATCCGCGGCAAACCAATGGACCGTTCGACCGCACGCCTGCTCCAGGTGCCGCGCCGCGTACCGCAGCTTGTCGGCGCTGCGCGAGCAGATCAGTACTTCGGCGCCCTCTTCCAGCAGGCCCTTCGCGGTCTCGTACCCGATGCCTTCGCTCGCGCCCACCACGAGCGCAGTTTCGCCCTTGATTCCGAGATCCATGCAGGTTCGGTGATCAGTGATCAGTGAAGAGTGACGACTGAGGCGTGACGGGTGACGAAAAGCAGGACGCGCATTTCCCTGACATACTGTTCATCATTCACCGTTCACGGTTCACTGTTCACCGCCATTATTCGATCTTGGCACCCGTCAGCCTGACGAGCTTGCCATACTTGTCGTAATCGGCCTTGATGCGCGCGTTGAACTCCGCGACCGTGCTGGGCGACGGGTCGAGCGCCTGGTTTTCGAGCTTCTGCACGATATCCGCCTGCGCGAGCGCCTTGTTGATCTCGGCATTGAGGCGGTCGATGATGGGCTTCGGCGTTCCCGCCGGCGCTTACACGCCGATCCACGGCGCCATCTCGTAACCCGGCACGCCCGATTCGGAAATCGTGGGCACGCCCGGCAGCGCCTTCGACGGTTTCGCCGAGCCGACACCCAGCGGCCGCAGTTTGCCGTTGCGGATGTGCGCGATAACAGTCGAGATCGTCGCGAAGGACGCTTGCGTCTCCCCTGAAACGAGTGCCGTCACCTGTGGCACGCCGCCTTTATACGGCACGTGCGTGATCCTGATGCCGGTCATCGAAATGAGCAACGCCATCTGCAGATGCGGCGCGCTCCCGTTGCCCGACGAAGAATAGAGGATCTGGCCGGGACGCGCCTTCGCAAGCGCGATGAACTCCTTCACCGACTTGACCGGCAGAGACGGATGCACCGTCAGCACGCCCGGCTGCGCCGTAAGGAGGGCCACGCCCGCAAAGTCCTTGAGCGTGTCGTACGGGAGCTTCTTGTAGAGGTGCGCGTTGCCAAGGTGCGTCGTCGAATGAATCATGATGGTGTAGCCGTCCGGTGCCGCCTTCGCTACAACGTCGGAACCGATAGAGCCGGAGGCGCCCGGGCGGTTGTCGACCACGAACTGCTGTCCCATCCAATCCGAGAGCTTCTGCAACACGAGCCGGCCGACCACGTCGTTCGATCCCCCCGGCGGCCACGGAATCACCACGCGCACCGGTTTCGACGGATACGCCTGTCCGAGCGCGGCGAACGGCGCCAACAGCGCGGCGAGAAAAATAGCGCGCGCAAAACGACTGCAACAACCCATATGTTTGCTCCTTGTTGACAGCACGTCATCCCGGACAGAAAGCCTGCCCCGGAATGATCTGATCCGGGGCCGGGATCCAGACCAGCACTGGATTTCGGATCAAGTCCGGAATGACGGCTACCCTGTCAGTGACTCCCGAAAGCGGGCATTATCGGCGAAAAGCGCGCCGTGCTTCAACGTGCTCGCCACGCAAGGCGTAGCGCCGGATGCAACCGCCCGGCGCCGACTAGTCGATCCTGGCACCGACTTCCCTGATCAGCTTGCCGTACTTGTCGTAATCCGACTTGAGGCGCTGCGCGAACTGCTCGGGCGTCATGTGCATGGGGTCGAGCGTCTGGCTGCTCAATTTCTCTGCGACCCCGGGATCGTCCAGCGCCTTCTTGAGCGCGGCGTTGAGCGCGTCGACGATCGGCTTGGGCGTGCCCTTCGGCACGAAACTCCCGACCCAGGCGGTGAAATCGTAGCCCGGAACGAATTCGGTGATCGCCGGAACGTCCGGGAACTGCACCGTCCGCTTGTCCGAGGTCACCCCGAGCGGCCGCACGCGCTTCGACTTCAAGTGTGTGAAGAGCGAACCGATCGTCGCGATCGTGACCTGCGACTCCCCGGAAATGAGCGCCGTGGTGGAGGGTCCCCCGCCCCTGTACGGCACATGGATCATCTTCGTCCCCGACAGGCTCATGAAAAGAGCCCCCGCCAGATGCACGTAGCTGCCGCTGCCGGCTGAGCTGTAGATGACCTCTCCCGGGCGCTTCTTCAGCAGCGCGACGAACTCCTTGCCGGTCTTCGCGGGCAGAGAAGGATGCACTGCCAGTATGCCCACCTGTCTTGCAAGCGTCGTGACGCCGATGAAATCACCCAGCGTGTCGTACGGCAGTTTCTTGTACATGTGCGCGTTGGCCACGTGGGTGGTGGACTGCACCATCAGGGTGTAGCCGTCGGGCGGGCTTTGCGCCACCACGGCGGCGCCGATCGTGCCGGCCGCCCCGCCGCGGTTGTCGATCGCGAACTGCTGGCCCAGCATTTCCGACATTTTCTGGAACACGATCCGCGCAACGACGTCGTTGGAGCCCCCCGGGGGAAACACGACGATCACCCGCACGGGTTTCGTGGGGTACGCCTGGGCAACAGCCGCAGACGGTACGAACAGCGCGGCAAGAAAGATCGGAACCAACGCCCGGTAGAATACTTTCATGGCTTTCCTCCTCGTGACTTGAGTGATTTTACGTTTCGGGTTCCGCATTATGGGCGAAATCCGGGTGCCGTTTCAATCCGCCGCTGTCGGGAGATCGTGCAACACGTTATAATTTCAGCAATTTTACTGATCTTCAGATCATGATTCCAGCGCGGTGTGCATCCAGTCCGCTGGAACTCTACTGAACGTCGTGGAATTGCCTGACACCGTTCAGCCCTCACCCCCGCCCCTCTCCCGAAGGGCGAGGGGCATTTTGTGGTGCACATGGGTTATCACCCATTTGCACGAAGCTCAATAGGAGACATTCCGATGGCGCTTCCGCTTGAAGGCGTTACGGTACTCGACCTCACCTCCGTCATGGCGGGCCCTTACTGCAGCATGGTGCTCGGGGACATGGGTGCCGAGGTCATCAAGGTGGAAAACTTCCCGGAAGGCGATGCGTCGCGCCGGTTCGATCCCAAGGTCAACGGGGAGTCCTACTGCTTCGCGGTGCTCAACCGCAACAAGAAAAGCGTTGCGCTGAACATCAAGGACCCGGTTGGCAAGGAGATCTTCCTCAAGCTTGCGGCCCGGGCCGATATCATCACCGAGAACTTTCGCCCCGGAGTCGTGAAAAAGCTCGGCATTGATTACGATACCATCAGCAAATTCAACCCCGGCATCATCTACGCCTCGATGTCGGGATTCGGTCAGACCGGGCCTTACGGGAAGAAAGGCGGATTCGACATCGTCGCGCAGGGCATGTCCGGCATCATGATGATGACGGGTTACCCGGGGGGCCGCCCGGCCAAGGTCGGGATCGCCATGAATGACATCGCGAGCGGCGTCACCGCGCTCTACGGCATTCTCGGCGCCTGCATCGGCAGGCTGAAAGGCGGGAAAGGCCAGTATCTCGAGACCTCGCTGCTGGAAGCGGGACTCGCATGGACGTTCTGGGAATCGGGCGCCTACTTCGGCAGCGGTGAGCTGCCCGTGGCGACGGGCACGCGCCATCGGCGCTCCACGCCCTACCAGGCGTACAAGACCAAAGACGGCTACGTGACCGTCGGCGCCAACAACAACAAGCTGTGGAACAACTTCTGCACCATGGTGTGCAACAAGCCCGAGTGGCTGAGCGACCCGCGCTTCGTCGATCTTGCTTCGCGCCTGAAGAACATCGACGCGCTTGAAAAGGAGATCGAGGCCGTGTTTGCGGCGCAACCGACCGCGCACTGGGTCGAGAAACTCGACGCCGCGGAGGTGCCGGGCGGCCCGGTCTATACCTACGACCAGATCCTTGCGGACCCGCATATCAAGGCGCGCAAAATGGTGGTCGATATCGATCACCCCAGGATCGGCCGCATGAAAGCGCTGGGCATTCCGGTCAAATCGACCGGAGAGCTGCTGGCCATCCGGAGGACTGCCCCGTGGCTTGGCGAGCACTCCGGCGAGGTCCTGAAGAGTCTCGGGTATTCGGGCGCGGATGTCGAAACGCTGTTTGAAAACGGCGTCATATACGACAAGTACCGCCAGCAGGCGGTCGTGCAGTAGTTGCCGATCCCGTCCGATTGACTTGCCGGCCGCTTTTCGTCGACACTCTCGTCGTCAATTCTGAAAGGAGCCGCCCCATGAAACGTCTCGCTGTCGCAGCGCCTTTCGCGGCGGTGCTCGCGCTGCTGTTTGCGGTCCCGGTCCTGAGCCAGACGCAGTCCGGAAAACCGGCAGCGGGTGGCGCGGCGCCGGAGCAGCGGGAAATGGCGCAGGGTTCAGCCACCCGCAAGCGCTCGCGGATCTACCAGGACGCCAGAGAGTGCCTCAAGTTCACCGCGAACCTCGATGTGATCAAGTGCGCTGAGAAGTACCGCTAGCACTATTCTCAGGCAGGTGTTGGCCGGATACGGGCGAATTGCCGCGCGGTCCCGGCTTGCGCGAAACTGCTACGCCCGCGGTATCTTGACCAGCGCTTCGCTCGTCTTGGCCTCCGCAAGCACCCACTCGCAGAACGCGGCGACGTCGGGATCATTCGCATTGGCTTCGGGACAAACGACGTAGTACTTGGCGGCGAGGGGAATCGCCGGACCGAACGGGCAGACAAGTTTTCTCGTGGCCATGGCGCAGGTGGCCATGAGCGTCCTTGCCAGACCCACGCCGAGACCCTGGGTGACGGCCTGAAGCATGAGTCCTCTCGGGCTCAGATGCAGTTGCCGCCTGCCGATGACGGACGGGTGTCCGGTTGCGCTCAACCAGCCAGCCCACTCGGACACCGCTTCTTCCGCCGATCCGGCGTCGCGCGTGTCGATCAGGGTGTGATGCCGCAAATCGGCGGCCGTGCGCAATGGAAATTCCCCTTTCGTGAGCCTGGGACTGCACACCGGAAACACGTCGTTTCTGCCGAACTGGACGGCGTGCAGCCCGGATTCGATGCGGCGGCCGTAACGGATCGCCACGTCGAATTCCCCGAGCGCAAAATCGATCCGGCGCATCGACGCCGACACTTCCAGCGAGATATCCGGAAATGCCGCGGCAAAGCGGTCGAGTCTCGGGATAAGCCACCAGGTGGCTATGGTGGGGGCCACCGACACCCTGAGAACGCGTCCCCCTTTCGACTGCAACAACCCGCTCGTCGCCACCGACAACTGCGTGAGCGCCTGCGAGACCTGCCGGAAATACTTCTCCCCGGCGGGTGACAGGGCGAGTTGATGATTGATCCGGCGCAGAAGGGGCAGACCCAGATAATCCTCGAGCGCCCTGATCTGATGGCTCACGGCCGAAGTGGTGACGTTCAGCTCGCTCGCGGCGGCGGAGAAACTCAACAGCCGGCCCACCGCCTCGAAGGCGCGAACGGCGTTGAGAGAAGGCAGGCGGCCGGCGTGTCGTTCCATCTTCATGGCGTGCTTTTTCTTGCGGATCTCCGAGATTATTTTGTGACTGCTGAACACACGTTATTCTGAAAAAATTCCCGTGGCAAGAGCACCGGTCACCCCGCGCTCCAGCGACGGAACCGGCCTGCTCATCGAGTCGGCAGCCCGGCTGCCGCGTTTTGCGCCTCCCGTGTACGACTAATGCACACCCGGCGATGGAGGATTACAATGCGCACAGAAGGCGCGTTTGTCGCGCACGATTTGGCAATGGGGCACGAAAGAAAACGGATTTCAATTCAAGGCACAAGAGTTGATTTGATGACGCGGCATAGAGGTGACAAGGCAGTCCGGCACGGGCCGCGCAGCAGCGGCTTCTTCAAGGCGGGATTTTCCGTGATGGCTGCCGTTTTGTTATCGGCGTGCGATCCGGTGTCGCTGACCGTCTTCGGCGTGGGCACGGCGGCCGGCGTTCAGCATACGTTGGGCGGGATCGCGTACCGCACGTTTTCGGCGCCGCTGCCGAAAGTCCGATCCGCGCTCAAGACCGCGCTCGGCCACATGGACATCAAGGTGGGCGCCACGGAAAAGATCGAGAACGGGGAACGCATCAAGGCGCGCGCAGCCGACCGTGACATCGAAATCGAGCTGGAGTCGATCAGCCCGAAGACGACGCGCATGCGCTCGTCGGCGCGCAGCGGCGTCTTCATGGACGCCGCGACCGCCACGGAAATCATCATCCAGACCGAAAAGGCGCTCGGCGGAAGCTGAGACCGCCAACATACGATGGTCTAAAGGAGGCTTATATGACACGGCATACCGTTTTGCTCGCATCGGGTCTGGCGCTGATGTGGACGCTGGCGATCGGCGTCCCGGCGACGCTCGCCGCCGAATCCGGCGAGCCCGCGCTGACGACACAGACCAAACAGATGGATTCACTGGTGACGACGCGCGGAGAGACCACCGTAACCGGGAAGATCAGTTCCGATTTCAGCGCGTTTGCCGGTTCGTCCACCAATGCCGACGCGCTCGTTACCGGGCTGCGCGGCGGCACCGCGATCACCCTGACTTCGACCGATGCCAAAGGTGTGACCACAGCGACCACGTTTACGCCACCCACCGGCAAGATGGGGTACGGCAATGTCTATACCTCGCTCGCGCTGGCGAAGCAGCAACTGGCGGGTCTCGGCATCACCGAACCTACCCCGCAGCAACTGCAGGCGGCCCTGGTTGGCGGGACCGTCACAACTCCGAGCGGGCAGACCACGTCCATGACCGGGGTGCTGGAACTGCGCGCGCAGGGCATGGGCTGGGGCCAGATCGCGCAATCGTATGGCTACAAGCTGGGCCCGGTGATCAGCGGCATGAAGTCAGCCAATGCCCGGATCACGTCAGCCACGACCGCCACCGGCACGACGACCACGAAGTCGGGGATCGTGACCGGAGCGGGCGGTTCGGGTCAGGGACATGCCTATGGCCGCGGCATCGTAACCGGCGCCGGAACGGGGGTTGGCAGCGCCGGCGCAGGACAAGGCAACGCATACGGGCGAGGTGTTGTGAGCGGCACCGGCAGCGCCGCCGGACAGGCAAACCCCGGACAGGGCAAGGCACCGGGCAAGGGGAACTGACTACTGTCCTTCGTGGGCGTCCATCAGCCCGTCGAGGACGCAATCCCGCTTTCCGCGCGTGACGATAAGGCTGCCGTTGATCTTCCCGACATCCATGCCGCAATAGGCCATCCGGTCCACCTCCCGGAACAGGAAGTGAACGTCCCGTTTGCGGTTCTCGATCAGAAAGTCCCCGTTCTCGGTCGAGACCCTGGTAAAGCGTCCTTCGTCATGCCACTTGCTGTACGCGTCATCGCGCTGGATGTGCACTGAACACGTACGTGGTTTTTTCTTGCTGTAGTACGCGAAACTCTGCACGCGCCCGCCGATGACCTCGACGGCGATACGCGCCTGCCGGTCCTCCGTTCCGAGCATGCAGGTGAGCCGCTCGACCTTCCTCGCGGCCACCCTTTTCGCAGCCTTCTTTTCTGCGGCGAGCGCATGAACCGGTGTCGCGACGCAAATCGCCATCGCGGTAACACTAAGCCATCGGACCACTGTCGAGTTCCTCATTCCTCCCGCCTTCCCCCGGGTTCTGCCCGAACCCGAAAGCGACTATTGCCGCTGCATAATTTTTGAGCGATTATAGCAAAGACCTTCTGCGTGCCCACAGCGATACCCCTGATCCGTGGTCACTACGTAAACACACGACCGGGACGAAAGGAATAAGCCATGAGAATGTTCGGTAAGTTCGCATTGATTCTCACTCTGCTTTCGGCGCCCGGTTTTTGGGGTGCTTATGCCCTGGCGCAGGCGCCGTGCGCGAATCGCGGTGATCTCGACCAGCGCTATTGCGACGCGGATGGCGATCTGGTCGCCGATCAGCCCACGGACCCAAAGGCGTGGCAGAATCCCGCGACGCTCGTGTTTTCGTACACGCCGGTAGAAGATCCGTCGGTTTATGAGAACGTCTTCGCGGGCCTCATGGCTCACGTTGCCAAGGTGACGGGCAAGCGAATCCGCTGGTTCCCGGCCGAATCCTACGCCGCGCAGGTGGAAGCCATGCGGTCCGGACGGCTGCATATCGCGGGCGTGGCGACCGGACCGACGCCCTTTGCCGTCAACCTGGCCGGTTTCGTTCCGATCGTCGCCATGCAGCGCGCCGACGGCACTATCGGCTACACATTGCAGCTCATCACCCACCGCGACAGTGGCATCAAGCAACTCTCCGACCTCAAGGGCAAGCGCGTCGCGCATGTCACACCGTCATCGAACTCGGGCGACATCGCCCCGCGCGCGCTCTTCAAGGCGATGGGAATCGAGCCGGGCAAGGACTACGAGGTGCTCTATTCCGGCAAACATGACAATTCGATCATGGGTGTCGTCAACCGCGACTACCATGCAGCACCCGTTGCCTCCACCGTGGTCGAGCGCATGCAGGCACGCGGCATGTTCAAGGGGGATACGTTGCGCGTCATCTACCAGTCGGCCCCGTTCCCGCGCACCGCGTTCGGTGTCGCGCACAATCTGGCGCCCGAACTCAGGACCAAGATAAAGGAAGCGTTCCTCAGCTTCGACTTCAAGAACTCGAAACTGGCCACCGAGTTCAAGGACATCGAGCGTTTCGCCGCGATCGCCTACAAGGATCATTGGCGCGATGTGCGCACGATCCAGAAC
This sequence comes from Betaproteobacteria bacterium, assembly GCA_016202605.1. Classification (GTDB taxonomy): domain Bacteria; phylum Pseudomonadota; class Gammaproteobacteria; order Burkholderiales; family SG8-41; genus DSOT01. The sequence goes on along the minus strand of JACQOJ010000103.1, from coordinate 6,157 downwards.
GCGAGCGGGGTGCGCTATACGCAGGAGAGCCTCTCCAAGCTCGGCACCAAGGGAGAGTGAGCCCATGGAGGGTCTCGAGGCGGAGTCGCGCCGCGCGACCGCGGTGGGACCGCGGCCGTTGCTCACCGTCGAGGCGCTCACCAAGGTCTACCCCGGGGGTCAGCGCGCCCTCGATGACGTGACGCTCGCCGTCGAACGGCCCGAGGTCGTGGCGATCATTGGTTCGTCCGGGGCCGGCAAGAGCACGCTCATCCGCTGCATCAACCGCCTAGTGGAACCGACCGCGGGGCACATCCGGCTCGGCGAACTCGACCTCGTCGGCCTGTCGCGCCGGGAACTCCGTCGGGCACGGCGTCGCATCGGCATGATCTTCCAGGAATTCAACCTGGTCGAGCGGCTGACGGTAATGGAGAACGTGCTTTCCGGACGGCTCGGTTCGGTCGGCTTTTTTGCCTCGCTGGTGCGCCGTTTCCCGCCGCAGGACATCACTGGCGCCTACGGGCTTCTCGACCGCGTGGGGCTCGCCGGGTATCAGGACACGCGCGCCGATGCGCTCTCCGGCGGGCAGCGCCAGCGTGTCGGCATCGCGCGCGCGCTCATGCAGAACCCGGACCTCCTGTTGGTGGACGAGCCGACCGCGAGCCTGGATCCCAAGACCGCGCGCCAGATCATGCGGCTGATCCGCGAGCTTGCCACCGAGCGGCACCGGCCGGCGCTGGTCAATATTCACGACGTCGCCCTCGCGCAGGCGTTTTCCGACCGCGTCATCGGGCTCAAGTCCGGACAGGTGGTATTCGACGGCCCGCCCACGGCACTGACGCCGGCGGTGCTGACCGACATCTACGGCGAGGAAGACTGGAGCCAGACCATCCGCCGCAGCGACGACGACGAGGCGCCGCCGTGACCGCCGCCGCCTACCCGAACACGTGGCGTCCTCCCGCGTTTTTTGGAAGCCGCCGTCGTCAACGGCTCGTGATCACCGGCTTTGTCCTCTACTTTGTCTGGTCGATATTCGACCTCAATGTCGATGTCGAGCGGGTGCTGGCGGGCCTTTCGCGCGCGCTCGACATCTTCGCGCGCATGGTGCCGCCCGACTTCGCGCGCTGGGAACTGCTGCTGACCGGCATGGCCGAGAGCCTGCAGATGGCGCTCGCGGCGACACTGGCGGGCGTGCTGCTCAGCGTCCCGCTGGGACTCGCCGCGGCGCGCAACCTGGCGCCGCGCCCGCTCTATCTCGCCGCGCGCGGATTCATCGTGCTCGGCCGCACGCTGCATGAGATCATCATCGCCATCTTCTTCGTCAAGCTGTTCGGCTTCGGACCGGTGGCGGGACTGCTGACCCTCGCGTTTGCCTCCGGCATCTTTCTCGGCAAGATGCTGGCGGAGGACATCGAAAATACTCGGCTGGGACCGGTGGAGGCGGTGCGCGCCACCGGCGCCGGGTTCGGGCAGACCGTCGTGTACTCGATCGTGCCGCAGGTGCTGGCCCGCACCGTCGGCGTGATCATCTATCGACTCGATGCCAACGTGCGCCATTCGACCGTGATCGGCATCGTCGGCGCGGGCGGCATCGGACAGACGCTCTCGGCGTCGTTTTCGCGCTACGACTACGACTTTTCGCTTGCCATACTCCTGTGCATCATCGCGCTGGTGGCGCTCGGTGAATGGTTCAGCGACTGGGTGCGAAGGAAGCTGCGGTGATGGAGACCGCCACCGCAAAACGCTACCCGGAAGTCTGGCGCCGGCGCACACCCCGGGAGACCGCGCTCGGCTGGCTGTGGACCGCGGCGGTCGCATTCGCCGCCGCGTGGTCGGTATCGGCGCTCGACATCGAGTGGGCGTTCTTTGCCGACGCCCATGTGCAGGCGTTCGACCTCGCGTCACGGATGTGGCCGCCGCGCTGGTCCTATCTGCCGGTCATCGTGCGGCCGCTGATCGAGACCATCCACATCGCCACGCTCGGCACCGCGATCGCCGTCGTGCTCTCGGTCCCGCTCGCCTTCCTCGCCGCGCGCAACACGACGGCCAACGAACTGACCTGGGCCATCGGCCGCGCGCTGCTTGTCGCCTCGCGCTCGGTCAACACGGTGATCTGGGGCCTGCTGTTCGTGGCGATATTCGGCCCGGGGCCGGTAGCCGGCATTGTGGCCGTCGCGGCGCGCTCGGTCGGGTTCCTCGCCAAGCTGGTGGCCGAGGCGATTGAGGAAGCGGACCGCGGTCCGATCGAGGCCGTCGAGGCGACCGGCGCCGGCACGGCGCAGGTCTATCTGGTCGCCATCCTGCCGCAAGTCATGCCGATCCTGATCGGCACCACCGTTTACCGGTGGGACATCAACGTGCGCGAATCGAGCGTGCTGGGCTTTGTCGGAGCGGGCGGTATCGGGCTCTATCTTTACGCTTCGATCAACCAGTTCGCGTGGCAGCAAGTCCTGGTGGTGCTGGTGGCGATCCTCGTTATCGTCATGGCAAGCGAGGCCCTCTCGGCGTATGTCCGTGCCCGCATTTCCTGAGTCGGCGGCCGATCGCGGCGGCGATTTCGGCGGCGTCGTGCCCGTCACCGGAATGGCCCGGCTCGCCGGCGTCTGCGACGGCTTGATCGTCGATCAATGGGGTGTGCTGCACGATGGGACGCACGCCTATCCGGGCGCCGTCGCATGCCTCGAGCGTCTGCGCGCCGCGGGCAAACGGATCGTGGTACTGTCGAACTCCGGCAAGCGCGAGGCGGAAAACGTGCGGCTGCTCGCCCGGATGGGATTCGACGCGACGCTGTTCGACCGCGTCATTTCGGCGGGGGAAAACACCCGGCACGCCATTCAGGCGCGAGCGGATGCCTTCCATCGGTCGCTCGGCCGCCGCTGCTTTGCGTTCACGCGCGATAAGGATCGATCGCTGCTTGAAAACATCGGGCTGGAACTGGTCGAACGCGTGGAGGATGCGGATTTCGTAGCGGTCATCGGGATCGACTCTCCCCGACGCGGCCTGCCGGACTACGAGCCGGAACTGCGCGCGGCGGCCACACGCCGTCTGCCCATGATCTGCGCGAATCCCGACATCGTCCGGGTGGCGGCGGAGGGCACAATCGATGCGCCGGGCGCGCTCGCGCGCCGCTACGAGGCGCTCGGCGGCAACGTCTTCTACCACGGCAAACCGTATCCGGCGATCTACGCATCATGCCTCGAAGCGCTGGACCGGTGTGCCCCGCGGCGCGTTCTTGCGATCGGCGATTCGATCGAGCACGATGTGCTCGGGGCGACGCGCGCGGGCATTCGCAGCGTTTTTGTCGCGGGCGGGATCCATGCGGGTGACCTGGATATTACCCGGGGAGAATTGCCCGCGCCGGCGGCCTGGCGTAAATTCGCGGCGGCCGCCATCGCCAGCCCCGATTATCTTTTGCCGGCGTTCATCTGGTAGCGATAAGCAAAGACATGAATTCACCAAACGACACACCCGGATTCAGAATCGTGCAGGTCTCGGATCTGCACCTGAGCACGGAGCACGAGCACCATTACGACAACTGGCGACGCGTCGCCGAGTGGATCGAGCGTGAAAAGCCCGACCTGGTGGTGGTAAACGGCGATCTCGTCATGGAGGATCCCGACGCTGACGCCGACCATGCGTTTGCACGTGACGTTGTTGCCGCGCTGTCCGTCCCGTGCCGCTATCTGCCCGGCAACCACGATATCGGCGACAATGTGCTCTTCGGCAAGATGGAAAAGCGCGTCAACGACGAGCGCCGGTCGCGATTTCTCAGGCATTTCGGAGAGGAACGCTGGGCGTTCGACGCGGGCAGATGGGCTTTCCTGGGACTCAACGCCCAGCTCTTCGGCAGCGGTGGACAGAGTGCCGAAGCCGAGCAGTGGACGTGGATCGAAAACAGCGTGCAGCGCTTCACCGGGCGGCCGATCGCACTCTTCTCGCACAAGCCGCTGTTCCTCGACCACCCGTCCGAGGCGGACCACGAGGATCCGCTGCTGCGGCAGTCATGCCTCGATCTCGCAAGCCGCACACGGCTGCTGGAACTTTGTCAGCGCCACGGTGTGCGACTCGTCAGTTGCGGACACAAGCACCAGTCACGGGCCTTTTCGCTGGACGGGATCTATCACATCTGGGCGCCGGCCACGGCCTGCGTCAACGGCCCGCCGGACAGACTGCACTGGGGCGTGCGTGAAGTGGGCTTCGTCGACTACCGCTTCACGCCGGACGGATTCACGCACCGTTTCGTCGGCGCGGATTTTCTCTTCCGGCACGAAAACTATATGCGGAAATACGGCGCGCCGGGCGGCTAGATCGCAGCAAATCAGCGTAGGTAGCCGGGATGAAGCGCAGCGCAACCCGGGTTCTCATTCAGAACTGCAGATTCACTGTCACGTTCTTGCGCTGCGTGAAGCTGTCGAGCATGCCTTCCAGGGAATACTCGCGCCCGATGCCGCTCTGCTTCATGCCGCCGTACGACTGGCCGAGGAACTGGCCCAGCCCCTGGTTCACCTGCACCCAGCCCGACTCGATCGCGTGCGCGGTGCGCAGCGCCCTGCCGAGGTCGCGCGTCCAGACGTAGGCCGCGAGCCCGTAATGGCTGTCGTTCGCCATGCGGATCGCGTCGCTCTCCTCCGTCCACGGAATCGCGACCATCACCGGCCCGAAGATCTCCTCGCGGGCGATGCGCCATTCATTGCGGACTTCGGCGAAGACCGTAGGCTCGACGAAATACCCCGCCGCCAGCGGCCCGTCGCGCGGCGGTAGCCCGCCGCTCAGAAGCCGCGCCGCCTTCTGACTCAGGCCATCCTCGATAAACGAACACACGCGGTCGAACTGCTTGCGGTTGATGATCGCCCCCATGTCGGTGGCCTCGTCCAGCGGATCGCCAATCTTGAGTGCTCTCAGCTTCACCGTGACTTTCTCGAGGAAGGAATCAAAGATCGACTGATGCAGGAACAAACGCGAGCCGGCCGTGCATGATTGCCCCTGGCGCGTGAAACGCATCCCGCTGATAACCCCATCGACCACGCGATCATCGTCCGCGTCCGGAAATACGATCGCCGGGCTCTTCCCGCCCAGTTCGAGCGATACCGGCACGATGCGTTCGGCCGCGGCGCGCATGACGAGCTTGCCGACTTCCGTCGATCCGGTGAAGGTGAGCTTGCGCACCAGCGGATGCTGTGCGAGCGGCGCCCCGCACTCCTCGCCGTACCCGGTGATCACGTTGACCACCCCCGCCGGGAGAAACTCCTGGCAGATCTTTCCCATCTCCAGCACAGCCAGAGGGGCGTCCTCGGCCGCCTTGAGCACCAGCGTGTTGCCCGCCGCGATCGACATCGCGATCTTCAGCGAACCGAGCGCGACCGGAGAGTTCCAGGGAATGATCCCGCCCACGACACCGATCGGCTCCCGGCGCGTGTAGCTCAACATGGCTTCGCCCAGGGGAATCGTCTCGCCTTTCAACTCCCCTGCCACGCTGCCGAAATATCTGAACACGTCTATGGCGCTGCGCACTTCAGGCCGCGACTGCGTGCGCAGGGCGTTGCCGGTTTCGGTGGCGACGAGGCGGGCGAGCGCTTCGGTTTGCGCTTCCATCGCGCCGGCGATTTTGAGCAGCAGCTTGCCGCGTTCGCGCGGCGCGACCGTCTTCCAGCCGGCGAAGGCATCCGAGGCCGCGCGCACCGCACGGTCGACGTCCTCGGCGCCGCCGCGCGGTACTTCAGCGATGGTGCGCCGGTTCGCCGGGTTTTCGACGGAAAGAAAGCGTCCGTCGGCGCTTTGGACCCATTGCCCGTTCACCAGCATCAGCGCGCGCTGCACCGCCTGCCGTGCGGAACTCTCAGCAGTCACTGTAGACATACGAAGCCTCCTTACAACCACCGCGTCATTCCCGAGGCGCTTGTCCCCGAGGTGGTGATCGGGGATCGGGAGTCTGCTCATTCCCGTATGGACGGGAATTCAATCTTAATGCAGATCCCCGCCTGCGCGGGGATGACATTGGATGCGGGATGACACTGGAAGCGGGGTGACACTGGAAGCAGGGATGACACTTGTCTGTCATTCCCGTGGAGACGGGAATCCAATTACTGCCGGGACGCCGCCCGTCACATCTTCATACGGCGGCGGCTACAGCGTCACCCATTTCAGCCGTGCTTGCGCCGCCGCCGAGATCCGGCGTGAG